>CAKZSH010000144.1 GCA_937918905.1 uncultured Saprospiraceae bacterium | reverse complement strand
CTAAAGCTCAAAATGGAGAAAATTATTATTTCTTTGGGTTGAATGCAGGACTTAAGTTTTAAAAAAATTGTTTGGCATTTGACGTTGAACGGATAATCTTGAAAATAAAGTTTTACTTTAAGAATGAATATCGAACGCTGCATTAATAAATTTATCGCACTAAAGTGCGAGGTTTTAAACCTTTTCTGAGACCAATAAATTATGCTTCTAAAATTTTGATAACCACGTATTTATATTCAAAAAATATTCGACCGAGAAAGTCGGATTTACATCCGACGGCTAAGAATCAAAATCCCACAGACTCACCAATCGCCTAATAAACTAATTCACCAATTAACTAATCCACCAATCCCCTTTTTCAAAAAAAAAGCCGCGTTTCTCAACGCGGCTTTCAAATCTAATTACAATTACTATTTGACTAAAATCTTTCCAGCATATTCTTTTCCATCCTCTCCGATGGCTTTGATAAAGTAATATCCTGACTGTAAATTATTTCTCTTTAATAAAAATCGTTCTTGTGAAAACCCTGCATCTTCATATACTTTTTTCCCTAACACATCATACACGTCAATCGAAAAAATATTTACTTTTCCTCCCTCAAATGGTACGATTCGAATGTTCGATTCTGCGACCATTGGGTTTGGAAAAATTTGAAGTTGTCCAGCTTCTGCAATTACACCTTCTGGCATTCCGATAATATTGATAACTGTATTTGTCACTAAAGGAGCTACGTTATCAAAGAAAATCGAAGCTTTATTTTCAATAGTTGTACCATCTTCCAATCCTTGTTTTGGAAGTATTTTAAATGTTACAAAACCGTGGCTCTCTGGTTCATTGGTCAAACTATCTGGCATATTGATATTTTCAAAAGTCCAAACCAAACGATTATCATCTTGAATTTCAAATCGGTAATTATGACTTGCCACCCCAATTTGTAAAGAACTTAAATCTAAATGCTCTGGTAATCTATCTTCAATTCTTACTGTTGATACGGTAGCATTTCCTACGTTCTGGAATCGAATTTTATAAATCAATTCTTGATCGTTATCAATGTAACCTTCTGGATTGACTAAGATGTCATTTGGATCAACTGCTCCAACAGCAGGTTGCGTATCCACAATTATATTATCCATTCCATCACAATCATCTTCACTTCCATACAAGGATGCTTTCATAATTATATTCTCACCTACGATTGTATTTATAGAAACCGAATCCTTGATATAAATCGTTACTGCAGTCCCCATCGGTACATCTCCTAAGTTCCATCTTCGATCACCACCTACTGCAAGATCCCAAGGGATTGAACTTTCTAAAGGAATAATTTCATTTCCAAACATAATTGTCAAATTCACATTGGTAGCCGTCTGTGTTCCTACATTTCTATAAGTCAACGCAATCAAGTTTTCAAATCCAACTCGATGAGCTGATGCTGAAATTTCTACTTGCAAATCTGGCAATGCACAACTCGCAGTATCGGCAAAATTATTTCCACAAAACTGCCCTCCGATTCCTGCTACATCTACAGTCTGTTCAACGGTACAAGTTGGATTCCAATTCGTTCCAGTCGCATCTTGCTCGATGGTATATCGCCCTGGTGCAGCTAATACAGAGTACTCGCCATTATCATTTGTTATCGTTGAAATATTTCCAGGTTGAAGAATCATTTTCATATTTGGAATACCTGGCTCATCATTATCTTGCACACAGTTTTTATTTTCATCATAGAAAACAACTCCACATACTTCGCTTGCATTTTCTTCTGTAATCGTAGTACAATCGTTAGGCGTTACGTTGGTAGAAATTTGACGGTAACCTGAATTCCATTCTACAATCATAGAATCAATAACTGTTGCATCACCCAATCCAAAGATCGTTTTCAACTCATTTTGTCCACCAATTCCTCCACCAGTCTGAGCAGAAAGTTCTCTTACTTGCCATACATCTTGTCCGTAAATATTTGCCTTCACTCTGATCTTAGTTCCAATTGCAGAACGGTTTGAATTAGTTCCTACCAATACGATACATGCTTTGTTTTGACATTTACCTCTTGAATTTTGGTAGATAAAATTCTCGTTCAATTTATGATTCGCTACATACAAATCTACATCACCATCATTATCATAATCTGCCCATGCACTACCATGCGAATGTCCTCCATCTGTAACCATATTTCCAGTAGTGATTTTGGTAAAAGTTTCATCACCATTGTTTTGGTATAAACAGTTATTCTGATTTCCAGAATTGGCAACAAATAAATCTAAATCTCCATCATTATCATAATCTGCCCAACTTGCTCCTACTGTATTTCCTCCATCATTTACGATGTCTCCAACATTGATTTTTAAGAAATTTCCGTTTCCTGTATTTTTGTAAAGACTATTGTTATTTCCTTCCGTATTACAAACAAATACATCAGGATAACCATCATTATTGTAATCGCCCCATGCAGCACTTACTGAAAAATTAGCTTCTAAAGTTGGTGCTGAACCATTTGCTTTTGTAAAAGTTCCATCACCATTATTATGGTATAATTGATTGAACTTAGTTGAAAAATAATCCGTAACAAACATATCCAAGTAACCATCATTATCATAGTCCACCCAACTCGCACCATGCGCATATCCTTTGTCATTTACGATAGGATCATTTTGAATTCGAGTAAATGAACCACCATTATTTCGATATAGGAAGTTTTCAAAACCAATATTATTCGCAACATATAAATCTACATCTCCGTCATTATCATAGTCTCCCCAAGTTGCTGCCAATGAGCTTGCCATATCCGTTACGATTACACCTGTTGTTACTTTTGTAAAAGTTGCATCTCCATTGTTATGATAAAGAAGATTCGGTACACTTGCTGAATAATTTGTGATAAATAAATCCACATTTCCATCATTATCATAATCCGCCCATGCTGCTGCCCATGCATCTGATACATCACCTAGACCAATATTTTTAGGTGCTTCGAAAGTTGCATTTGGATCGAAAGCTAATGCTAAAGTTGGTAGGTCATCTCCACAAGGTCGTTGTCCACCTATTTCTAAATTGATAATCTCACCTGGCTTATAATCATTATCCAATAATAAATTCATTCTTAATCGAACCATATTTTTAGAAACATCAGTCACGCCTACTAATCCGTTTTGTCCAATTTCGCTATCCATATCAGCACCTCCAATATTGTAGGTAAATCCTTGTAATGTAGGATCTGTAATGGTTGAATAACTTCCACTTAATGGATATAAAACTTCTACACTTCCTGTTTCAATGGTAACCGTTTGAGTATTTGGTTGGATAACATTTACAAATAAATTTTCAACTCCAGCCAATTTCGAACTTAACATTTCAACCTCCACCATGATACTATTATCACACTCATCCAAAGGATTAATGTAGCTATCAAATCGCACTTGTAATTCAGATGGTTGAGGTGCAATGTATAACATCAACTCTTCTGTTGTACAAGTAACTGCTGCTAAACTTGTAGGATACCCTTCACATCCATGACCTGTAATTACTTTTATTTCTCTTAAATCACATGAGTTGTAAGAAGCTGTAATTTGAAAATTTTCAACCTGCCCATCAGTCATATCGCCTAGTTGATAAAATCCATTTACTGGAGTCATTAAGCTATTATCAGAAGTGTTTCTCACCTCTTCGATAACAATATCACCACTTAAATTTTCAATATAAAACCAACTGTCCGTTGCCAACGCTTTGCTATTATCAATTTTCACATCCCATGTTACAGTAGCAGCAATTCCTTCTTGAGTAGGGAGTGTAGAAGAAGGCGTTACATTCGCTCTGTAATATTTTACATAGTCTGTATGCCCTGTAATTTCATTGTTAATATTTCCTCCCAAAACATCATTTTCACGGAAGGTGAAAAAATAATTGACTGGGTTATTTGCATTTTGGTTAACATTACATTCAGGCTTGATTTCAATAGAAATTCTTCCATTAAATCCATCATCTGAAAAATTCAAAGTACCTCCATTTGCCACATGATATTGTTCCAAATCAAATACATGAGTCGTTCCTGAAATACTTGTAGGAGTTATGTTAGCAGTTTCATAAATTGAAGCATTTGTCGTTCTTGTTCTCCATTGTTCCACTTTACTACTTACAAGTGAGTAGCCAAAAGGAATCTCTACTCTCGCTTCTTTTATATTTGACCAATTTCGATATTCGTATGGAAATAAATTACCTCCTGAGT
Organism: uncultured Saprospiraceae bacterium; assembly: GCA_937918905.1. GTDB lineage: Bacteria > Bacteroidota > Bacteroidia > Chitinophagales > Saprospiraceae > CAJQQY01. The sequence goes on along the minus strand of CAKZSH010000144.1, from coordinate 24,747 downwards.
AATTGGTACAACAGTCTCCGATACTCATGTAATAATTTTGAGTCAATGTTTTTGTACAAGTTTTTACATCGTATTGTTCTGATTTCCATGTGGTATAAAAATATCCAATCACCGTAAAGTTTCCATTCCAATCATTACATTGGTAAGCAGTACCATTTGGAGTATCGCTTACATAAAATTTATTTGTAATCATTATTTGCTCTGCATTTCCACCAATATTTCCTACTAATTTATACGTCGGAATTAGTTCTACCTTATCATCATCTTCCATGATAAAACCTGAAAAATCAGCGCATCCTAAAGCAGCCAATGTACTTGGGCTAAAATCAAAATCGACTGTTCGAATTCCTCCCGAAACACTCTCTGTAAATGGAACATTATTACAAGTCAAAGTCTGTCCAGTACTATTATCCAAAATATTTATTCGAGCAGATAAAATAGCGATTTCATTTCCGTAAGGAATTTTAGATTGTGCGTATCCGTACGCCCATGAAGGGAAAGTTGCAGAGGTCAAAACAGTTCCAGTAAATATAGTTTCGAAAGTATCACTCGCCATCATTCGGTTTGATTTCACCTTACTCATATCCAAACTACTTGTCGCATCTGGCAAACCATCTAAATCGTTATCTGATTTTCCATAACTCGTTCTTACTATTTCAAATGAATTGAAACCCATTCCATGAGCGCAAGGTCCAGGACAATGCAATTGAGTTTGAGGTGTTTCTCTACACGTCATTGCGATACGGTAAGGTGTTCCACAGTTGGTATCCATGATATGAAATAATTGCATTCCTACAGTCACCCAACTTACTCCTTCAGAACAATCCGCAGTCAAATCCACATTGAATTGAGAATGATTCAAATTAAAACTAGCTGGTTTAGGAAGGTCATATCTTGCAGTAATTTTTCTAGTTGAAGCATCGTAACTCACTTGGTCAGCAGTCCAAGTTGCTTGACCACTCACGTATTCTAAATCAGCAGAATTTTCACTCCAAATTAATCCAACAGGTACTTCAAAAATTGCTTCGAAATGAGGAGCAGTTCCTTCTGGTAAAATAAATGTTGCCGAGTTAATATTTAACGTATAAGTTCCTTTTTGACCATCCACTAAATCAGATGGAGATTCATAAAAGGTAGACATATTCTTTCTTTTTTCGTTTTGTCCTACCCCTTCAAATTCATAAATTTTACTGTTACACATATCTGTATATTCTCCTTCATAATCCCATCCTACATACCGAACATTGCCACATGAAGTAGTTGCACAAGTGTAATTATTCCAATCTAAATAAAGTGTTTCGCCTGGTTGAATATTTGGCAATGTAACTGTAAATCCATCAATCGGATTATTTCCCAAACAATCATAACCTGTCGCATCTTGAGTAGCAGTAGGTGTCAATGAAGAGGTATTGGCACCTATGGAATATGAAATACTTGAGGCATCCACTCTTGTATATTGATTTTGAACATAAGGAGTAACCACAATTTCAATTTCACTCGCTGGCCCACTTCCATTATTTGTAATTGCTAATTGTTGAGCATCAGCACCATCTACACAGGTTCCAAAATTACTAGTTGGAACGATTGATAAACTTGGAGCAAATAAATTGATAGTGGTAAAAGGATATTTAGTATTACTTGCAGAAGTTTGACCTCCGCAGCCCCAGTAAGCTGTCATCTCATCTTGCGTACTATTACATCCAACTGCTGTCAAGGTTTGAGTAAAAGTCATAGATTCATTTTGATCTAATCGACCATCACCATTTCCAAAAGCAATAAAATCAGCTGAAGTAAAAGTGATCTCATCTTTATTGGAATTCAAAGCTCCTACATCAACTGCATCCAAAGTAATGTCCGCGCCATAAGTATTTTTTAAAACAAAAGAAGAAACAGAACCATAACCTCCATTTACAACTGTAACTGTTCGAGTATAAGTTCCTCCTACAAAAACTGTAGCTGACATCGGATTGACCTGAGTGATAGAAAGCGCAGGATAAAGAATATTGTACGCATCTGTCATATCCGTTTCAGAATCTCCTGAATAATTTACAGTAACTTGATTGGAAAAAATATTTCCTGCAAGTTGATTGTTATAAGCATCAAAATCTGCAACAGCATCAATAGAAAAAGTTGCAGTACCTCCACTTGGCAAATTATTCATAGAAAAAGAAACAGAAGATAAATCAGAGATATTATCTTCTTGTACATTCAATGAAGTAGTCTCTACTAAACTTCCTGAAACGTATTCTACTCCTGTTGGAAAACTAACTACGACTTCTACTCCATTTAATGTTCCTCCTGAAGTATTAGAAAATTCGACGGTAAAAGTTTCCGCTGTTTCACAAACCATGATTCCATCAGGAACTTGGTTATTAAAATTAAGATTTTGGCCTTGTGCTTCGAAGCTGCTAAAAAAGACTAACATCATCCCAAAAAGGAAATACCAAAGATCAGGGATCTCTTGTTGTTCCATTTTTGAAATTTCGTTAGATTCTTTTCGGATGGTACTCATGGTTATTTTATTTTTTTTGAAGAATTATGTTGTTATCCTTCTTTTATATAAAATTCGTACCGTCAGCTAACTGCCTAAAAAACAAGCATTTAAAAATTAAACTTTATTGCATTTGTTCTAAAAATGAGAATTATTCTCTTTTTTGAAAAATGGAAAACTCATATTAGCCACGGAAAAACACGGACTTTTACGGACTCCCAAATATCATGTTATAGAAAAGTCCGTAACCATCTTGTGAGTCCGTGGCTAAAATTGTCCTACACTTACTATTTAAGTTAATTATCAAATGTATCTTACATATGGTAAAAAACTATCGGTCAATCATTTTGTTAAAAATACTTATGAAACTAAATATTAAAGATAAATTTAATCAAGAGCTACCTGCGGATCCTAATAAGGAAAATTCAAGACGACAAGTTTTTGAATCTTGTTTTTCGAATGCAACACCAAGGGTGCCTTCCTCGCCCTCACTTGTACATGCCTCAACAGAGGTTGCAGAATTACTTGGATTGACAGCAGAAGATTTAAAATCAGAAGCATTCTTAAATATTTTTTCTGGGAAAAAAGTCTTGGATGGAACGACTCCGTATGCCATGTGTTATGGAGGTCATCAGTTTGGAAATTGGGCAGGTCAACTCGGAGATGGAAGAGCCATCAATTTAACAGAAGTGGAACATAATGGAAAATCTTGGACACTCCAACTGAAAGGTGCAGGAGAAACTCCTTACTCTAGAACAGCCGATGGTTTGGCCGTTTTACGATCTTCGATTCGAGAGCATCTTTGTAGCGAGGCGATGTTTCATTTAGGAGTACCTACGACTCGTTCTTTGTCTTTGTCACTTTCGGGAGATGAGGTTTTACGAGATGTGATGTACAATGGAAATCCTGCTTATGAAAAAGGAGCCATCGTTTGTCGAGTCGCACCTTCTTTTATTCGTTTTGGAAATTTTCAAATATTTATGAGTAGAGGTGATGTCAAAACTTTAAAGCAATTGACTGATTTTACCATCAAGCATTATTTTCCAAATGTAGAGCAAGGAACAAAAAAAGGATACATTGAATTCTTCCAACAAGTGGCAGATCGTTCAATGGAAATGGTAGTTCATTGGCAACGAGTTGGTTTTGTACATGGAGTTATGAATACGGACAATATGTCAATTCTTGGCTTGACGATTGATTATGGGCCGTACGGTTGGTTGGAAGGTTACGAACCTGATTGGACACCTAACACTACTGATGCACAAATGAAACGATATAGATTTGCGCATCAACCACAAGTGGTACTTTGGAATTTGTTACAACTCGCAAATGCACTTTATCAATTGGTAGAGGATGCCAAACCTTTTGAAAAGGTTTTAGAAAGCTTCCAAAAAAATTATCATCTTGAGTATTTAAAAATGATGAGTCAAAAATTAGGTTTGGAAAAATTTAATGGCTCGACGGATATTGCTCTAGTGAATGATTTGGAAAAAATACTACAATTGACGGAAACGGATATGACAATTTTCTTTAGGAATCTAGCCAATTTCTCAAAAGCCACGAATATAGAATCTGATAAAGATTTTCTAAAAGTTATTGAAGATGCATTTTATCAACCTGAAGAAGTGAAAGATGATATTTTCGAAAATTGGAAAAAATGGTTTTCCGATTATGCCTTTCGGTTAAATAAAGATTCCACTTCAGATAAGGATCGAAAAACTAAAATGAATCTAGTCAACCCGAAATATGTATTACGAAATTATATGGCACAGGTAGCAATTGATGCCTCCGACCAAGGCGATCATTCAATTGTAAATGAATTGTTTGAGCTTTTGAAAAAACCATATGCGGAGCAACCTGAACATAAAAAATGGTTCACAAAACGTCCTGAATGGGCACGGCATAAAGTGGGTTGTTCTATGCTTTCGTGTAGTTCCTAAATATTTTTAAAATGATAAAAAAAATAGGTTTTGTAATATTATTGTTCTCAATCTCAATTTTTAGTTATATGAAAATCACCAATAAAAATATTAATGACATTGGGTTATCACTTTTTTCTTTTGTAAAAAAAATAAAAGGTGAAGAAGTGGATACCGCTAGTCTTGGAAAAGCGAATTCAACACCTATTTCTCATACGCAATGGAATACACTTACTACAAAAAATGTAACTGCGAAAGGGAAGGTCAATTACAAAGGTTTTATTGATGATAAAATTTTGTTGGACGAGTATTTAAATTTACTAAGTGAAAATCCTCCATCAAAAAATTGGTCAGAAGAAGAACAATTGGCTTATTGGATTAATGCATATAATGCCTTCACCGTAAAATTAATCATAGATCATTATCCTGTAAAAACAATCAAACAATTAGGCGGAGCAGTCACGATGGTTAACTCTGCTTGGGATATTAAATTCTTTAAAGTCGGAGGAATTGATTTTGACCTCAACACAATAGAACATCAGATTTTAAGAAAAAATTATAATGAACCTCGTATTCATTTTGCCATAAATTGTGCTTCGTTTTCATGTCCTCGTTTACGGAATGAAGCATTTGAAGCTGCTCAATTAGAAGCGCAACTTGAGGATCAAACTAAAGGATTTCTTAATAATAATGAGAAAAACATCATTACTTCGGAAGGAATGAAATTGTCTAAAATCTTTGATTGGTTTAAAAGTGATTTTTTAAAAAAGGAATCGCTGATTTCTTTTTTGCAAAAATATACTGATGTGGAATTATCGGAGTCGATGGAAATTGAGTATTTGGATTATGGTTGGGATTTGAATGAGTAGACTATATTTAATAAAAAAGCCCATAAACAATTAATGTTAATTATTTATGGGCAATAGTCGTGGTCCCACAAGGACTTGAACCTTGGACCACCTGATTATGAGTCAGGTGCTCTAACCAACTGAGCTATAGGACCTAAAACGGGTGCAAATTTAAGCAATACATTTGCACCATGCAAGATATATTAAAAAAAAGAAGCAGCTTATTTTCACAAATAAACTGCTTCCTTTTTTACAAAAATTAGAACAAATTAGTTCGCACTAACAGGCGCATTATTTGAAACAACATTCAAATCCATAGTTGGATAAGGGATTCCAACACCTGCTTTATCAAATTCTTTCTTCACATTTTCCTGCATATAGAAAAAAGCATCCCAATAATTCTCACTTTTTACAAAAGGCCGAGTAGCCAAATTAACTGAGCTATCTCCCAATTCTGCAACAACAACTCCTTGCTTAGGATTATCTAAAATCCAAGGACAATTTTTCCCTACATTTAAAATAATCTCTCTCGCTTTATCAATACTATCATTGTATCCTATTCCAAAAGTCAACTCTACCCCGACTTCTCCTTGACCTGAAATATTGGTAATTACATTACTCGTAACTACTCCATTAGGAACAATAATTCTTTTATTATCCAAAGTAGCCAATATTGTATTAAAAACTTGTACCTCTTTGACTGTACCAGTTTGCCCGCCACCGATTTCTACTAAATCGTTAACCTTGTAAGGTTTGAAGATTAATAATAACACTCCACTTGCAAAATGTCCAAGGCTTCCTTGTAGTGCCATACCAATTGCAAATGCTAATGCTCCGAAAATCGCTACAAATGAAGTAGTTTCTACTCCAAACATTCCTGCCACACTTAATAAAAGCATTACTTTAAGACCCACACTTACTAATGATCCTAAAAAAGGTTGAACAGTCTCATCCACTCCGTTTCTACTCATTAAATTTTTGACTCCTCTTACGATCATTCCTATAATCCAAAATCCAATGATTAATGTAAGAATTGCTCCTACTACTTTTGGTGCGTATGCTGTTACTAAATCCGAAAATTTCTCAAGGTTAAAAAGGTTATCCATCGTATTTGTAAATTTTTAAATTAAAAATGTTATAGTTAAAAAAATGTTAATATACATTCTTCAGACGGAACACTTTTTAAAAAGCCACACATTTAACAAATAACTTTACAAAAAATTAATATATGTCGCATTTCTACTTCTTTTGAGCTCGTAATTACTTTAAATACTTATCCTTTTTTATAAAAACTTATTCCTAATTTTACATTCATATCTTACCAAAATAAAACCATTTCGAATTTCCAAATATCATTTTAAAAAAAACTTTTAGAATACCATTTTATGTTTCAAATAGGTGAATTTTGAAAATTTATTTTTCAAAACAATGAAGTTAATTCTAATCTATTTGTCTCCGATTTCGTATTCATTAATAATCTATTTTATCCTTACTATTATTATTAACAGACATGAAAGAAAAACATACCCGTTTTAAAAAATTACTCGTCGCCAATCGAGGAGAAATTGCCATTCGAATCCTTCGTGCTGGATCGGAATTAAAACTGCGAACGGTAGCCATATACACCTATGAAGATCGCTACTCTCTTCATCGTTACAAAGCTGATGAAGCCTATCAAATTGGTGAAAAATCCGACCCACTCAAACCCTACCTTGATATAGAAAAAATTATTCAAGTTGCCAAAAAAAATAATGTAGATGCTATTCATCCTGGCTACGGATTCCTTTCCGAAAATGTGAATTTTGCTCGACGATGCCGTGAGGAAGGAATTATTTTTATTGGCCCAGCCCCTGAAGTAATGGATAAACTAGGGGACAAAGTCGCTGCAAAAAAAATTGCACGAGCAGTCAATGTTCCTTTAATTGAGGATAGTAAAAAAAATCTAACAAGCGACGAAATTGTATTGGAAGAAGCAAAAAGAATAGGCTTTCCAATCATGGTTAAAGCTGCTGCTGGCGGCGGCGGTCGTGGAATGCGAGTCGTTAGAAATACCAAAACTTTAGTCAAAGCATTTAATGAAGCAAAAGGCGAAGCAAAAACTGCATTTGGAGATGACACGATTTTTTTAGAAAAATTTGTCGAAAATCCTAAGCACGTTGAAGTTCAAATCCTTGGAGATAAATATGGAAATATTGTTCACCTCTTCGAACGAGATTGTTCCGTACAACGACGTTTCCAAAAAGTTGTAGAGGTTGCTCCCTGCGTTGATCTGAAGCAAGAGACTAAAGATAAACTATACGAATACGCTTTAAAAATTGCTCGGCAAGTAGGTTATAGCAATGCAGGTACAGTAGAATTTTTAGTAGACAAAAAAGAAAATATTTATTTTATAGAAGTGAATCCACGTATACAAGTGGAGCACACCATCACCGAGGAAATAACTGGAATTGATATTGTCGCCTCGCAAATATTTATTGCGATGGGGTATCCACTTTCTCATCGAACCATTGAAATTGAAAAACAAGAAGATGTAAAATGCAACGGATTTGCAATTCAATGTAGAGTCACAACTGAAAACCCTGCCGAGGATTTCAAACCTGATTATGGAACACTCGTCGCTTATCGAAGTGCAGGTGGGTTTGGAATTCGATTGGATGCGGGAAGTGCTTATGCTGGCGCAAAAATTTCTCCTTTTTTTGATAGTATGTTGGTAAAAGTTACGGCAAGCGGTCGGTCCCTAAAAGGAGTTTGCGAACGTTTGCAAAGAGCTTTGGCCGAATTTAGAATTCGAGGTGTCAATACTAACATTGGATTTTTACAAAACCTTTTAGGTAACGGGACATTTATAAAAGGAGAAGCACGAGTTAATTTTATCAAAGACAATCCTGACTTACTCATCACTCCTCGTTATATGGATCGAGGAACTAAAATGCTAGGTTATCTCGCTAATGTAATTGTCAACGGAAACAAAGATGTCAAATATATTGATCCTCGAAAAACGTTCCGCACCCCTGTCGTTCCTGATTTTAATGATGCGATTGCTTACCCAAAAGGAACAAAAGATTTACTGGTACAACTCGGTAGAGATAAATTTGTAAAGTGGATCAAGAACCAAAAAGAAATTCTTTTTACAGATACTACTTTTAGAGATGCCCACCAATCTTTATTGGCAACAAGAGTACGTACCAAAGACTTGATGAATGTAGCAGAAAGCTTTGCACGTAATCATGCTCAAAGCGTTTTTAGTATGGAAGTTTGGGGAGGTGCAACATTTGATGTTTGTATGCGGTTTTTAAAAGAAGACCCTTGGGAGCGTTTGTCACTAATCCGAAAAGCAGTTCCAAATGTATTGTTACAAATGTTGCTTCGAGGTTCCAATGGCGTAGGCTACAAAGCCTATCCTGATAATTTAATTGAAAATTTTATTATTAAAGCTTCCGAAACTGGAATTGATATTTTCCGAATTTTTGATTCTTTGAACTGGTTAGAAAACATGGTTTTTTCAATCAAAACTGTTCGAGAAAAAACCAACTCGTTGGCTGAAGCTTGTATTTGTTACACCGGTGATATCACCGATCCAAGTCGAACAAAATACACTTTAGAATACTACGTAGATTTAGCAAAAAAATTAGAAGCGGCTGGTGCACATATCCTTTGCATCAAAGATATGGCAGGACTACTAAAACCTTACGCTGCGGAATTGCTGATCTCAAAATTAAAGAAGGCAGTAAAAATTCCAATTCATTTACACACCCACGATACTTCATCAATTCAACCTGCAACTTATCTCAAAGCCATTGAGGCTAAAGTTGACGTGGTGGATGTTGCTCTAAGCTCAATGGCTGGATTAACTTCACAACCTAGTTTTAATTCTATAGTGGCCATGATGAAAGGACAATCCAGAGAGAATATCATTGACCTTAATTCTTTGCAAAAATATTCTGACTACTGGGAAGCCGTTCGACAATATTATTATCCTTTTGAAACAGAACTCAAAGGAGGAACTGCAGATGTCTACGAACATGAAATCCCTGGTGGACAATATTCTAACCTCCGTCCGCAAGCAAGAGGACTAGGTTTGGAAGATCAATTTGAAACCATCAAAAAGAATTATAGAATTGTAAATGACTTGTTAGGAGATATTGTAAAGGTAACACCTTCTTCAAAAGTAGTTGGCGATATGGCCATGTTTATGACTGCCAATAACTTGACAAAAGAAGATATTTTAGAAAATGGAGAAACGCTAGCTTTTCCAGACAGTTTAAAATCATTGATGCGAGGTGACCTTGGACAAACCAAAGGAGGTTTTCCAAGAAAAATTCAACGTATGGTTTTAAAAGGAGAAAAATCCTACCGCAGTCGCCCGAATGCACAACTTAAACCCATTAATTTCAAAAAAGAATATGTTGAATTTCAAGAAAAATTTGGACAATATGTAAATGAGTTTGATTTTGTTTCTTATAAATTATATCCAAAAGTTTTTGAAGACTTCCATGCTCATCATATGCAATATGGAACAGTAAGAAATATTCCTACTCCAGCATTTTTCTATGGTCTAAAGCCCAATGAAGAAATCTTAATTGAAATTGAATCAGGTAAAAATATCTTAGTTCGTTTCCTTAACAAAAGCGAACCGAATGAAGCTGGAATGCGGGAAGTCTCCTTTCGTTTGAATGGTCAAAACAGAACCGTTTTGGTAAAAGATGAATCTGTAAAAACAAAAGTTATCGTCCATCAAAAAGCATCCGCTCCAAACGAAGTAGGTGCACCGCTTCAAGGTAGCCTCTCAAAAATTTTGGTAAAGGAAGGTCAAAAAATAGAAATCAATACTCCATTATTTATCATCGAAGCCATGAAAATGGAAAGCACGATTACTTCGCCAAAAGCAGGTAAAGTGAGAAAGATTCATATCAATGAAAAATCAATGGTGGAACAAGATGATATGGTCATTGAACTAGAATAGTTTTTTAACGGTAGACGGTCTCCCGAAGTATCGGGAGACCGTCTACCGTATTTACCGTCTATTTGAAATAGTTGGACATCGAAGCGAACCAAAGTAATAAACAATTCCTGCTCCAAAGAAAACATAAGCATCTCCTGCTTTACTATTTCCACGTTGTCTTCCCTCTTGTCCAATTTTGACATCATTAGCATCTGGAATAGAACGATCAGAAAGTTCTACAGCTAAGTCTCCTCGTAAAGATTCCAAGTCTCCCATATCAGGATACAACCCGCTCACATCATCCAAGTAGTCTGTAAATAATCGACGTGCAGAAATTTCTACATTGATACTCCACTCATAGTTAATATCAATTTTAAATCCTGCACCATAAACAAATCCACCTTGAGTCGCATAATATTCTTCCCCTCTAAATTGTCCTTCCGTACCCAAAGGTCGCAAGTCTACCAACTCTCCTTCATACTCTGCTTGTGGATTAAAATTATAAACATTAAATCCTGCAAAAAGATAAGGGGTATAATTTTCATTTTTACTGCCATGGATATATGGTAAGAAATTAAATTCCAATTGCATCGCCCCATCAAATACTCTTGATTCAAAACTTAGATTTCGTTCTTGCTCAAAAGAATTATTTGAGTTCGCATCATCTGCTGCAATTTTTCCATAATTGGCAGACATTTTCAAACAAACCCGATTATTGAAATTATACCTTCCAATCAATCCACCTGCAAAGCCAGGTTTGTCAATTCTAAATTCAGTATTTAAATCTCCAAAATAATGGGATGCTCCAATCCATCCTCCAAGTTCCCAACCTCGTTGGGCATTTGCAAAAAATAAGCAAAACATTAAGATGGACGTAAATATTAATTTTTTCACGTTAAAATAATTTTAAGATCGTTCGTGGAATTTTAAGCCAAAAACCTCACTCTTTATTAAATTTATTAAAAAAAACGCTAAGGGGGATCAGAAAGATTTGGGTAGGCTTTTTTATAAATACAATTACAATGCCTTTAATTTCCCGCAAAGTTAATCTAAAACGTGAAAAATACATCATGTGTTATTCAAAATGAAAATTTTAAAACTTCTATTGTCTTATTTTGGCAAGTAAAAGAAGATACCTGACAGTTTCTTCAAAAATCATCAAATTTTAGTTTTGTAAACATTATTAAAAATGTTATTTACAATATTCGATCACCCTTGAATCAAAAATATAGCAGGTCGTTTATGCAACTTGGGAAGTTTATATTTTTCCCACTCCTTAATTCTTTTTGTCAAAATAAATTCCGTTTCCAATGAAATATCAGCAGCCACACACAACTTAGTATCAGGCGCTAAAACCCTAAAAGCCTCTTCTAACATTCCCTCATTTCGATAAGGTGTTTCAATAAAAATTTGAGTCTGCCGTTGCTTTCGAGAAAGTTGTTCCAAACGTTTTAAGTCTTTCGCTAGCTCTGGTTTTTTAGCAGGCAAATATCCCTGAAAGCAAAAGCTCTGACCATTCATACCTGAAGCCATCAAAGCCAATAAAATCGAAGAAGGACCTACAAATGGAACGACTTCAATTCCTTTCTGATGTGCCATTTGAACAATCTTTGCACCAGGATCAGCAACCCCAGGACAGCCCGCTTCCGACATCAAACCCATATCGTTTCCATTTTCAGCAGGTTGTAAAAAAGTACGAAATTCCTCAGGAGTCGTTCTTTTATTTAACTCAAAAAAAGTGAGGTCTGAGAAAGGTTTGATAGGTTGAGTCGTTTTGATAAATGCTCGAGCGGTTTTAGCTCTTTCCGCTATAAAAAAGTCTAATTGGTGCAATTGCTCAATGACATAGGGCGGGATCGTATGAACCGCATTTTCACCTAAAGGTGTGGGGATAAGATAGAGTTTTCCTTTTGACAAAATTATTATTTTATGTTTCTTTTACGAATCCATTTTTAAGTTGGGTAAAATTGAAAACAACTCTTCCTTTAGTTCTTTTGTTTTCAATTTCACCTGACAATTGGAATTGTAAAAGAATGATTTTTATTTTTTGCAAAATAGAAATATCAAAGCAATTTGTAAGGTTTTTGTTTATTTTTGTATAAATTGATTTCTATGAGTACAGCAAAAAAAGAGTCTGAAAAATTATATTCAATTTCTGAATACTTGAAATTGGAAGAAGAGTCAGCAGAAAAGAATGAATATCACAATGGAAAAGTTGTGGCAATGTCAGGTGGAACATTAGCCCACTCGATTTTAGCAAATAGAATTGGAAGACTTGTAGAAAATGGAATTGATGCAAATGAACAAGATTGCGTTGCTGGAAATAGTGATCTAAAAATTTTTATCGAAAAAGCAAATCGTTTTGTCTATCCTGATGTAACTATTCTTTGTGATGATCCAGAATATTTTAATAATAACAAACAAGCCATCATCAACCCAATCATAATCATTGAAGTCCTATCAGACTCTACTGAAAAATATGACCGAGGGGAAAAATTTCGAATGTATTCCTCACTTCCATCTTTTAAAGAATATATCTTAATTGACCAACATCAACCTATTGTTGATTCTCTTTTTAGAGAAAATGCTTCTTATTGGAAAATGCAAACTACCATTGGTTTAGACAAATCCTTTCCAATCCATTCCCTCGGTTTTGAAATCAATATGGCGGATCTCTACAAAAAAGTTCCCAACCTTAAAAATCCACAATTCAACCTCGACTTATAAACATTTTATCCTCATTTATTTTTATTTTTTGTTGATAAAAAGTCCTTTTTTTCCATCATTCACTCCTTTCCGCATTGTATATTTGCACTATGACTGCAACATCATATACTATTAGTTTACCCCAATTTGTCGGGCCATTCGATCTTTTATTATTCTTTATTGAAAGAGATGAATTGGATATTCATGACATTCCTGTTTCCAAATTAACCAAAGACTTTTTGGATTATATTCGGGCTATGGAAGCAATGAATATTGACCTGGCAAGTGAATTTATTTTAGTCGCAGCTACCTTGATGCGAATCAAAGCTAAGATGTTAATTCCTCGAAAAGAGATTGATGAAGAAGGAAACGAAATCGATCCACGGGATGAATTAGTCGCTCGATTGATGGAGTACAAACGCTATAAAAGTGTCCTCGAAGAAATGCGTTTTAAAGAAGAAGAAAGATCTATTAAGTTTGATCGTGGAAATGTAGAAAGAGAATTAAAGTCTTTGGCAAATATCGCTTTGGTAGATATTGAATTAGAACAATTATCATTATATAGCTTGATGAAAACTTTCCAACGGCTTTTAAATAAAATGGAAGACCGTAAGAAAAAAGTGGTTCACCAAGTTTACAATTTTAGTCATACCATTCAAGGGCAGCAGATTTATATTTTGAGAAAAGTCAAAGTAGGGGAACAAACAAGTTTTGAAGGCCTTTTTGGAAATTGTAAAACTCGAATGCACGCCATCATCACCTTCCTTGCTTTACTCGAATTATTAAATTTACAAACCATTAAAATGATCAATGGTATAGGAATGAATAATTTTTGGTTAACGCAACCAGAAGAAGGAGAATACGATAGTTTACCTGATGTCGATAATGGTGACGAGGAAGAATAAAAAAAATTCGTTCTTTGACAAATTCCGTGGTCAAGGAACGAAATTTTTAAAGGGTATAAAGGGAGCCTTAGATTTCAAGTCACCTTATGAGTGCTTACAACCCCAACAGCAACTTCACCGTAGGTAACACCCCCTCTCCCCTCTTTCGTTCAAATCCCTCCTCCTTATTTTCTTTTTTGGAAAAATTAACTTGTCCACGTTTTGCCAACTCCATCATCTTTTCTTTTTCAGGTGCAGAAAATTCAGAGAACGTTCGGCGCAACAAAGGCAATAAATTTTGCAAAGTCAACAAAGACATTTCATCAATCCATTTATCCAAAATATTCCACAAGTCAGGATTATGAATTAACAACAATCCACTCCCATGTAAAAATCCTTCTAGCCATTGTGCAGCACTTGCAGTATCATTTCCTACCGAAAGCATCAGATACATTTCATTTGCAGCATCGGTAACCGTAACTATGTTTTTATCAAAAAGCATCCGCAAGCAACCACCTTTTAACAATGTACTTACATTTGGCAATCGAGTGATTTGATCCAATGTATGATTCCAACTTTCCAAATATTTTTCATCATCCATCAAACTAATCGAATGATTCGTATCTAATATTTTTTCAAATAAATCATTCGTAAAATCTTCGTTGATGCCTACGCAAGCATTCGGTAACAACACACAAATTCTAGGAATGATTTGATTGATGACTTGCTCCAAACTACTCACATCCAACTTCCGAGTACTTCCATATCGAATCGCATAAATCAACGGACGCAATGCCATCATCAATTTGTCCACATCTTTTGTAAGTGCCGAAAGGTTTTGTAATTGTTGAACCAATTGTGGAATAGCTTCTTTTAAATCTGCCTTCAACGCAACCTCTACCAACTGTGTCAATTCAGGAAGATTTTCAATTTCCTTACTTTTCTTTTTAGCAAAATTCACCGCAGCTTCGTAAACGGAATTTCCCCACATCCCAGCACTTATAATATCCAAAGCAAAATCAGGTTTCCAAACCAATTTCCAAATTTCTTTAAATTGCCCTTTCGATAACTTGGAAACTTTCTTAGCCTTCCCCCATTTGATACCCAACAAATCTAGTCGATGTAACAAATGACTTCCACGTAAATTACTATCTGTCCGTAAGTCCAATTCCTTGATAATCTCATCTGTAGAATTTCGTTCTTTGGTCAGTCGTGCAGATTTTACACATTTATCAAAGTCTTGTTGCAAAGGAATAACTGGAATCTCAGAAGGCACTTTTCCCAACACATCTCCAATAACCAACTTATTTTGAATCAACTCCATTTGAGATTCGTAACCTTCACAAAATATCGAGGTGGCCGCTTCGTACATTTCTGAAATACCTGCTATCGGCAACTCTCGAATCGAAGCCAAAGTCTCCGCCAAACGAACTGCTTCAATCACATGCGCAGAAGAAGCATCCATATCTTTTTCTCGAAATAGTCTTGCCACTTTTGTCATCCAACGAATGCCCACCTCTTTCCGATTGGTAAACAATAATTTGTACCAAGCAGGTGAAACGACTCCCGCGCCATAACCACTTTGAGTTGACAAACGGTTGTACGACCAAGGCACCCAAGTACTTTTTGTTTTTATTTTTTTAATTCCTTTGAGGAGTTTTTTATCTGCGCTTGATTTATATTTTTCAAAATCCTCTAATACTGGCGAATGCCATGCGCCACAAATCACCGCAATATTTTCATACCCAGCTTTGATTGCTTTTCGAATCGTCTCTCGCATAAATGCTTCCCGTCGCTGCTCTTGCAAAGGGTCAGTCCGATTCAATTCTTCTCGAAGTACACGCATCAATTGAACTATGGAAGGAAAAATTTCTTCTTGATTATCAGTCTCTTCAAAGATCACTTCCCACCACCGTTCACTATCTGTGTAGCCTGCCAATTCTGCCATGTAACCGAGAGGGTCTTTTTGAAGTTTTCGATCATCGGCAGTTTGTGGAATGGGTTCAGTTTCTGCTTCAAAAAGTGCAGGTTCTGCCGTTGCTGCTGCTCTTTGAATTCCAAAAGTCATCTCTTGAGGCAAGTCCATAAATTGAACTTCAATTCCTCTTTTTAAACCATATTTAATCGCCTGCCACTCAGGTGAGAATTCTGCAAAAGGAGAATAAATGGCTTGAGAAAAATCTTTTGGATTGTAAGTCAGAAGGGCAACGGGTGGTTGCATTCCGACATTCGCTACATGTTCTAACAATGCTTCTGCATCTTTGACTCCTTCAATGAGAAGACAATCAGGTTCGAGTTTGTGGAGTGCTCGAAGTAGGCTTTTTGTAGAGCCTGGCCCGTGATGTCGTATGCCGAAAACTGTTGTCATTTAAAAATTGATAATCTCTTTTTGAAAAATCGAATGACGTTTTTTTGAAGAAAAGAATGGGAATATCGAACAATAGAACAAGGATTTACGATTTGAGAAGTTTGTCGAATAATTGTGAACGTTTCATTCACCGATTTTCGACAAACTTCTTGTTCTATTGTTCGATATTCCCATCACATCATTTCCTTACACGCCCGATACAAATCCTTCCAATCCTTCCGTTCCTTCACCACCGTCTCCAAATACTCTAACCAAATCACTTTATCCTGCACAGGGTCTTTTACAATCGCTCCAGTAATTCCAGCAGCCAAATCATTTGCCTTCAAAGTACCATCTCCAAAATGTGCTGCTAATGCTTGTCCACTATTTATAACTGAAATGGCTTCCGCAGTTGAAAGTGTTGCACTTGGCGATTTTAATTTAGTTCGCCCATCTTCAGTTTTTCCACCACGCAATTCTCGAAAGATAGTCACCAATCTTTGAATCTCTTGAACAGGTGCAGCAGTCGCAGGTAACTCAAGCGACTTTCCTATTTTATCCACTCGCGTTTTTACAATAGTAACTTCCTCTTCCATTGTATTTGGCAAAGGCATCACCACCGTATTGAAACGCCGACGCAATGCACTTGATAATTCATTGACTCCTTTGTCTCGATCATTTGCAGTTGCAATCAAATTAAATCCACGTTGCGCCTGCACCTCCATATTCAACTCAGGAACAGGTAATAATTTTTCTGACAAAATAGTAATCAAAGTATCTTGCACATCAGAAGGTATTCGAGTCAACTCTTCCAATCGAGCAATCTTTCCCTGTTGCATAGCACTCATCAGGGGACTGGCCACCAATGCCTCTTCCGAAGGTCCTTTGGATAAAAGTTGTGCGTAATTCCATTGGTAACGAAGTGCATCTTCATTCATCCCCGCAGTACCTTGTACGAGCAAAGTAGAATTTCCAGAAATCGCAGCAGCCAAATGTTCCGATACCCAAGTCTTCGCTGTCCCTGGAATTCCAATTAACAACAGAGCACGATCCGTTGCAAGTGTCGCCACCGCCACTTCAATCAATCGACGATTTCCAAAATACTTAGGTTCAATCTCAGTTCCATCATCAAGCGTTCCACCCAACAAATAAGTGACTACCGCCCAAGGAGAAAGATTCCAGTTCGTCGGGCGAGGCTTATCGTCAATTTTAGCAATGGCTTTGAGTTCTGCTGCATACGCATCTTCTGCATGTGGACGGAGCGTTTGTGTTTTACTTTTTTTCATCAAAAAAATTCTTCGTTATAAAAAAACCAAAGATAGTGAATATTAAATTTGCTTAAAAAAAAGAATTCCAAATTTGATTACAACCAAATTCGGAATTCTTTTTTTAACATGAGTATTATTTTATTTGAGTTTAAACTCCTGTCCAAGTGTAGGAATTTTTACTTTTTTAAACCCACTTTTTACAAGTAGTTTCTTAAAATTTTTCTGTTTTTCAGGTACACCATGTACAAGGAATAATTCTTTAAGTTTCTTTTGGTTACTTAAAAAATCAATCATTTCTCCACGATCAGCATGAGCAGAAAAAGAATCCATAATTTCGATTTCCATATTGACGACTTTCCATTCACCAAACAATTTCACTTTCTCCGTTCCCTGTCTCAAAATACCACCCAAAGTATCAGGCGAACAATATCCAACAATCAATAAGGTGTTTTTTTCTTTATCAATATTATTAAAAATATGGTGTCGAATACGTCCAGCATTCATCATACCTGATGCACTAATAATAATACATGGATCATTGGTTGCGTTCAATGATTTGGAAATCGCAACCTCTCGCACATATTGTAATTTATTAAATCCAAATGGATTATCATCTATCAATAAATATTCATTCAAGTTATTGTCATAACATTCAGGATGCGCTCCAAATACTTGAGTTGCATTTACCGCCAATGGGCTATCTACATAAACTGGTATTTTAGGAAGCAAGCCTGCTGTTTCCATTTGATCCAGCATGTACACAATCTCTTGAGTACGCCCCACACTAAATGCAGGGATAATTAATTTCCCTTTTTTTTCAACACAAGTCTTTTTGATAATATTTAAAAAACGCTCTTCCTCTGCGGGTTTTGCAGCATGATCTTTATCTCCATAAGTAGACTCACATAACATGTAATCCACTTCAGGCATTTGTTGAGGATCCCGTAAAATAGGTCGATCAGGACGTCCAATATCTCCTGTAAATCCAAACATCACCTCCTTCCCTCCATCATTAATTTTTAATGTAACATTGGCACTTCCTAATATATGCCCTGCATCTTTAAACAATACTTCTACATTTTCGTTGACCTTGTACCATCTGTTATATCCAACCCCCACAAATAGATCCATCGCAGGCGGTACGTCCTCACTTGTGTAAAGTGGCTCCCGTAATTTCAATGCCTTTTTAGACTTCTTATTTTTTTTCTTTTTCTTCTTTTTGAGTTGTCGTTTATTATAATATTCTGCATCTCTTTCTTGAATCTTAGCACTATCCAACAACATAATTGCACAAAGGCTCCGAGTTGCATGAGTGGATAGAATATCTCCTTGAAAACCGTCACGTACCAATTTAGGAATTCTCCCACAATGGTCAATATGTGCATGTGACAAAATCATCAAGTCCACTTCTGATGGTTCAAAATACCAAGAAGTATTAAAGTCGCTCATACTTTCTTCACGACCTTGATACAATCCACAATCCAATAAAATTTTATATCCATTCTCCAATGTAATCAAATGAGAACTTCCCGTTACATGGCCAGCAGCGCCACAGAATTTTATATCCATTTAGGTTTCGTATTTTTTATTAAAAAAAATTGGTACTGGGACATTATAAATGGTATATTTTGACCAATGTGAATTTATGTGGCTTGACGATATAGTTATTAAGTTACTAGGTGATTAAGTTATTGGTCAAAAACCTTAAAAAAATAACGTTATTCGAAATAACTCAATAACCATTAACTTAGTAACTATTTGAACAAACCACATAAATTCATTTAGAACCTTATTATTTATTATGTCCTAGTTCCTAATGTTGCGAAAGATAATAAATTTGAATTGAAAACTATATTTGTATTCAAATGAACTATGAAAATTATTATCCACTATTAAATCAATAATGAAAGTCTTAATCAAGACCTTTATATTCTTTTCACCCTATTTGATGAAAGAAATGTGTGTTTTGATTGTTATAAAAAAGACGTTTATAATTCATTTCAAATAACTCAATAAATAATGAAGTATTCCATATCATTCCTTCTTTTACTTCTTTCAAGTACATTTTTATTCAATGCATGTGCTGTAAAAAAATATAACTCTAATTCTCAACCCATCACACATGAGTTGTGGAATACACTTTTGCAGCAAAATGTTACAGATGAAGGAAATGTGAATTACAAAGGATTTATTAAGGATAGTGTAAAATTCAATCAATATTTGGAGCTTTTAAGTAGCAATCATCCTAATGATAAAAATTGGTCTGCCGATGAAAGGTTAACTTATTGGATCAATGCCTACAATGCTTATACAGTAAAATTAATTACCGACCACTATCCTGTTGAAAGTATAAAAGATATAAAAAAAGGAATTCCATTTGTGAGTGATGTATGGGAAATTAATTTTTTTAAAATAGAAGGTAAGAGTTATAATTTAAATGATTTGGAACATGGCATTACTCGAAAACGATTTAATGATCCACGTATCCATGCAGCATTTAATTGTGCTTCTTTCTCTTGTCCTCGACTTCGCAATGAAGCATTTACCGCCAAGCGACTCAACGAACAATTAGATGACCAAATGAAATATTTTATCAATAATCCAAATAAAAATACTTTGGATCCAGATAACCCAAAACTCTCAAAAATATTTAAATGGTACGGTGGTGATTTTAAAAAGACTGGAATGTCGAAAAGAGAATTCATTAATCAATATGCTGAAATCAAAATCAAAAAAGGAGCGAATATCAAATACCTTGATTATAAATGGAATTTGAATGAACGATAAATGGTGAACTGATAACTGTGAACTGTGAATTAATAATGGTGAGAAAAAAATAACGGTGAACTATTCGTACTGAATAATTCACCGTTATTGATTCACAGTTCACCGTTATCAGTTCACAGTTCACAGTTCATCACCTATATTGTTTTTTCACTCTATCAAGTTCTCTTTTGTTGTCACGTTCCTTTATGGTAGCACGCTTGTCATAAGATTTTTTACCTTGACCTAGAACGATTTCTAATTTTGCAAAACCTCTTTCTCCAATATACATTCGATATGGGACGATAGTAAAACCTTTTTCTTTAACCTTTTTTTCTAACTTTCGAAGCTCAGGTTTTCGAAGTAATAATTTTCGATCTCTACGAGTTTCATGGTTATTTTGATTTCCATATTTATACTCTGCGATAAATAAACTTTTGATTATTAACTCTCCATTTTGAAAAAGGCAATAAGCGTCTTTCATATTCACCTCTCCTATTCGAACAGATTTAATTTCTGTACCCGTCAATATAATTCCTACTTCAAATTCTGCTAAGAAATGAAATTCAAATTTTGCTTTTCGATTAATAATTTCGATATCTTTTTTCAGCTTCTTCTTCGCCATTTTAATTTTTTATTTTAAAAATCCCTATCCTCAAAAGTCTCTTTCTCTTTTTCCTCTATTCTTTGTAGAATTAAATAAACCAATGCACACACAATGAAAGTTCCAATTAAGGACTCCAAAGATAACAGGATTGCAATTATAAATTCCATAATTTTATTTTTAAAAAAATCCCAATTTATTCATAAACGATAGATACAACCATTCCAGATTACAATCTTATCAACCTGTAAGTTAGTAACTATTCTTCTTGAAATCTAGTTCCTCAGTTTATTTTAATTTTACCGCAGTCCCATAGGCTAAAACTTCCGATGAACCTTGCATCACCATCGAAGTCGTAAATCGAACATTAATGATTGCATCCGCTCCAATATCCTCCGCATCGTTAATCATTCTTTCAATCGCCTGCTCCCTTGCATCGGCCATTAATTTCGTGTATTCAGAAATTTCTCCTCCAACAATATTTTTTAAACCCGCAAATATATCTCGTCCCAAGTGACGTGCTCGAATGGTACTTCCTCTTGCAATATCTATAACTTCAACAATCTCTTTTCCTGGAATAAAATCAGTAGTTGTAATTAGCATAATTTTAATTTTTAATTGAAAAATAAACTATCCGAATATAATTTAATTCTAAAAGTAGTTAATTATTATTTCCATAAAAAATATAAAAAAATCGGTTAGTAACTATAAAATAATTCAAACTGTTTACCTTTGAGCTGTCCTACCAAATTAACCATAACCTATTTTTTAAAATCACTTTTTACAAAAATTATGAAATCAGAAAAAGCCATACTTATTATTCTTGATGGATGGGGACATGGAAAAAATCCAAAAGTAAGCGCAATTGCTCAAGCCAAAACTCCTTTCATAGATTCCTTGTATAAAAAATATCCTAACTCAGAACTGATAACCTTTGGAGAAGAAGTAGGACTGCCTGAAGGACAAATGGGAAATTCCGAGGTAGGACATTTAAATATTGGAGCAGGTAGAATCGTCTATCAAGAGTTAGCCCGAATCAATAAAGCCATCAAAGAAAAAACACTTCAAAAAAATAAAAAACTACTCGCCGCTCTCAAGTACGCCAAAGAAAAAAATAAATCCGTTCATTTGATGGGATTGGTTTCTGACGGAGGGGTTCACTCTCATATTAACCATTTAAAAGCACTCTGTGATATTACGCAGTCCAAAGGATTGAAAAAAGTTTACATTCACGCTTTTATGGATGGTCGAGATACTTCACCAACTGGAGGTGCAGAATATTTAAAAGATGTGCTTCAACACATCGAAAAACAATCTGTTAAATTAGCTTCTGTCATAGGTCGGTATTATGCAATGGATCGAGACAAACGTTGGGAACGAGTAAAATTAGCTTATGATCTTTTGGTAAAAGGAGAAGGAAAAAAGACAACTGATATTTTAAAAACCCTAAAAACAAATTATAAAAAGAAAGTTACTGACGAATTTTTAAAACCAATCGTCTGCATAAATAAAGCTAAAAATCCAATTGCAAAAATTAAAAAAGATGATGTGGTTATCTTTTTTAATTTCCGAACAGATCGTCCTAGAGAAATTACTCAAGTACTTTCACAAGAAGATATGCCTGATTTAGGTATGAAAAAATTGCCTTTACATTTTGTTACAATGACTCGTTATGATGAGAAATTCAAAAATATAAATGTAATGTTTGAAAAAGAGAACTTGAATGATACACTTGGAGAAATATTATCACGGCGAGGTAAAACACAAGTACGAATTGCGGAAACAGAAAAATATCCTCATGTTACTTTTTTCTTTTCAGGAGGAAGAGAAGCTGAATTTAAAAATGAAAGAAGACTCATGGTTTCCTCTCCGAAAGTTGCAACCTACGATCTTCAGCCTGAAATGAGTGCATTAGAAATTACAAATTCCATCACCAAAGACATCAAAAAAAATCAACCTAATTTTATTTGCCTTAACTATGCAAATACAGATATGGTTGGTCATACTGGAGATTTTAAAGCAGCAATGAAGTCAGCAGTCACAGTTGACAAATGCGTGAAAAAATTATTACAAGTTGCCTTGAAAAATGACTATGCTGCAATCATTATTGCCGATCATGGTAATTCTGATTTTATGATAAATGAAGATGGTACACCACATACTGCACATACCAAAAACCTGGTACCTTGTTTTTTTGTTGCTAAAAATATAGATCAAAAAATTAAGTTGAAAGATGGAAAACTAGCAGATATTGCACCTACTATTCTTTCTATTTTAGGAATGAGAAAACCAGCAGCAATGACTGGAAAAAATCTAATCACAAAGAAAAAATAATTTGAAAAATCTACTCCATATCACATTTGTCTTATTCATTTTTGCTACAAGTTGTCAAGTCAAAAAAGCGGAAAGTAATCTTCAACCATTTTTTGACTTAAATGAGTTTTTAGAAAAAGAAATCAATTCCATGGCTGATTTAAAATCTATTAAAAAGAAAGTCAGTATTAATGGAAAAATTGACGAACAAATTTTGAATGATTTTGATTTAGAAAAAGACTTAGAAATATTTAGAAACGCAAATATTAATAAAGTAATATGGTTGGACAAATATGATGTGGATAGTACTTTAAATAACTTAGGACAATTGAATCACGTAAAATATACTGCTCTTGATAAAAAATTAAAAACTCGTGAATTTATTGTTAATTACAATGATGGAAAGGTAAATTCTATTACAATTAAAAACCTTACTTCAAACCAAGTTACCTTGCTAAATCAACATCTTCAATATTTTCCAAGCAAAGGTTATTCAATCGAAAGTATACAAGAAGTAACTATGACTGACGGACAAATTCTTAAAATAGAAGTGGAATATTTGAAGGGAATTTAATTTTACTTTTATTTTCTACTAAATATAATTTGACCATTACTCGGATCATAAACAGCCACCACTACCCTACGATTAAACTTTCTACCTTTTGGATAATCGCGCCCTCTTTCATCAATATTGTTTGCCTCAGGAACAGATTCTCCGAAGACTTGAGCTTTGATTCTTTTTGCTTTAACTCCCTTATTAATCAAATAGCTCTTAGAATTTCGTGCCCTTCTTTTCGACAACTCTATATTATATTCGGCCGAACCTTTTGAATCTGTATGACCTGAAACTAAAATTTCATAATGAGGATTATTTTTTAACAATCGTATGACTTTATTCAATTCTCTTTTCGCCTCCTTGTTTAATGTAGATTGATTAAATCCAAAAAATACATTATGCAAACTAAGCACTTCTGTTGATTCATCTGAATAAGTAGACCCTCTTGAAAAATAAGGACATGGCTTCCCACAAAGTTTTCTTTGCTCTTCCACATCAATCACAAGAGCATGTTGAAATCCTTTTTTAATAGCCTCCGCCACTACCTTATCGGCTTCTTCTTTTTCCTTAAATTCTCCAATATAATATCTATGAATATTATTTTGATCCGTAAGCATGTATACTCCAAAAATATGCGCTTCAGAAAAATATTTGAAAGGGACTTTTTCTACGTAGGCTGCTAGCTGCACACGGTAAGGTTGAGCAAGTATAGGAAGGCAATAAAATACAAACAGACAACAAATAACTGTCGGTCGAAGATGTTTCATAGGATTCTAATGTTTCCAGCTGTAAAAAATTGATTTAGGCTTTGGGATTACGTAATTAAAACAATTGGTATAACATTTCCATAATCCGAACACTAAGGTAATAGGATTTATACATTATTTAAAAAATAAATATAAAAAATTCTTTATTCATCCAATATTTACCTTGAATAATACTGTGACAGTTAAGATTATTAGTCTTCGAAATATTCAAAAAAAAAGTCTTGTCCAAAACCCTACGGTTTCAAACAAGACTAATTTATATTAAAATGGCAGCGACCTACTCTCCCACCTAAAGGCAGTACCATCAGCGCTGAGCGGCTTAACTTCTCTGTTCGGAAT
>CAKZSH010000143.1 GCA_937918905.1 uncultured Saprospiraceae bacterium | reverse complement strand
GAATAATGTTGATACACATATTTTCGAAACCGTCAAGCGAAGCGATCGTCCACCGTCAAGTGAGCAAAGCGAACAACCGTCTACCGTCTTAAAGTTTAGTATTATGAAGTGCTGCGTTTCGCAGTCTTTGAAGGAAGGGAGATGCAAAGATAAAATCTTGGAGGAGTTGATTCTCATTATGAAGCACCTCATCTTTATGTCCTTGCCAAGCTAACTCACCATTGTATAGTAAAACAATATTGTCACCGATCTCCATTACAGAGTTCATATCATGTGTATTAATGATAGTAGTTATTTGATTTTCTATGGTGATTCTTTTGATCAATTCATCGATAAGAAGAGAAGTTTTTGGATCAAGACCAGAGTTAGGCTCATCACAAAAAAGATATTTCGGATTCAATACAATTGCTCTTGCAATTCCAACCCGTTTTTGCATACCACCACTCACCTCTGAAGGATATTTTTTATTTGCACCTACTAACTCTACCCTTTCCAAACAATAATCTACTTGATCTTGTTTTTCCTTACGAGTCATCGAGGTAAACATGTCAAGAGGGAAACGAATATTTTCTTCAACAGTCATCGAATCAAAGAGTGCAGAACCTTGAAATAGCATTCCTACTTCCATTCGAATCTTACGTCTTTCGGTTTTTTCTAACAAAGAAAAATTTCGATCATTGTACCAAATTTCTCCACTTGTAGGTTCAAATAAACCAACTAGAATTTTTAACAAAACAGTTTTCCCTGCTCCACTCCGACCAATGATTAAGTTCGTTTTTCCCTTCTCGAAAGTCACAGAAATCCCCTTCAATACCTCGGTATCGTCAAAAGACTTTCGAATGTTTACTGCTTTAATCATTTTTTAAATACTTATCTTATTATGAATTATGGCAAAACTGATTGTTGATTCAAAGTTAAGGATTGTGGTTATGGCTGATCGAAAAACGTATTTCTTCTAAATTGAATTCAAGTAAAAAGAACAATCCTGAATCCATCATCTTGAATCTTAAACCACTATCTATTGTGTCAATAATAATGCGATCATAAAATCTGCAAATAAAATTAGAATATCTGAATAAACTACAGCTTGTGTACTTGCTTGTCCAAGTTCAATACTTCCTCCTTTTACATAGTAACCTTGATAGGCTGAAACTGTTGTTAAAATAAAAGCAAAAACGATTGCCTTTACCAACATCATCACAATATTATAATCTACAAAAAAGGCACGAAGCCCTCTCAAATATTCTTCATGAGTAATCAGACCACCTATTACACTTGCAATATAACCGCCCATCACACTAATAAATGCAGCCATACATACTAATATAGGAATCATGGTAAGTGCTGCTATGATTTTAGGTAAAATCAAAAACGAAGCGGTATTTACCCCCATAATTTCCATGGCATCAATATGTTCTTTTTGCCGCATTCCTCCTATTTCTGCTGCGATATTAGATCCCACCTTTCCTGCCAAAACCAAACTGGTAAAGGTAGGTGCTAACTCGATGATGGCACTATCTCTTACAATATACCCAATATACCACCTTGGAACCAAAGTACCATCTAATTGATAAGCAAATTGAACGGCAGTTACTGCTCCAATGAATACAGAAATTATCCCAACTACTATAATCGAACCCACACCAATATCATCCATTTGTCGCAAGGTCTCTTTCCAGTACATACGTACTTTCTCAGGTCGTGAAAATGTAGATTTCAACAACATGACGTACCGCCCGAAATGGTAGAAAAAATTAAATGACATATGGTAAAATGTGATGGATTTTAAGGTTCTATGTTTTTTCTCAAAAGCCTTAAATCCTGTTTCCCTTCTAACTTACTGGTAATTAATGTAATTTTGCGGCAAATATAGAGGTTTTTCTTTAAACGTAGGTTTTGATATGAATGTTTGAAGTTATGTATAGAAAATGATTAAACTTCTCATTAATTCCTTTGTTTAAGTATCCTTCTTTCTTTAAAAAAAAACATAACTCAATGAATATAATAATTACAGGTGCTACCAAAGGAATTGGTTTAGCAATTGCTGAAAAATTTGCTTCCGAAGGATTTAATATTGCCATCAATGCTCGTAATGCAGATGACTTAAAAAAAATCAAAAAAGACTTCGCAGCAAATTATCCCAATGTGGAAGTTTTGACAAAAAAAACAGATATGAGTAAAAAAACTCAAGTGCTGTCTTTTGCGAAATTCGTTTTATCCAAATGGAAAACTGTCGATATTTTAGTGAATAATGCAGGTGTCTTTTTACCTGGAGAAATTCATAAAGAAGCAGACGGAACTTTGGAATCTCAAATCAATACTAATCTTTATAGCGCATATCATATGACCCGCGCTGTGCTTCCCAAAATGTTGAAAAAGAAAAAAGGGCATGTATTCAATATGTGCTCCATTGCCAGTCAGATTGCATATCCGAATGGCGGTTCTTACAGTATTTCGAAATTTGCATTGCTAGGTTTTTCCAAAGTACTTCGAGAAGAAATGAAAGACAAGGGCATTCGAGTAACTTCTATTTTACCGGGAGCAACTTGGTCCAATTCATGGAAAGGAGTTGACCTTCCTGAAAGTCGTTTGATGCAAGCAAGTGATATTGCTAATGCCACTTGGGGAGCTTGGACGATGAGCCAATCTGCAATTGTAGAGGAGATTATTCTTCGACCTCAATTGGGGGATTTGTAAAAGATTGAATTTTTTTCGCCGCAGATTTGCGCTGATTTTTTATGATTTTTCTATAACGCATTTTCGAAGATCATAAAAAATCAGCGCAAATCTGCGGCGAAAAAATTCATTAAATATCATAAGCTATGATTAACTTCAAAAGAGACAATAACAAATTCAATTACCGTATTTCAGGTATTTTAATTCAAAACGGGAAACTATTGTTACATAAAATGACTACCAACCAATGCTGGATGTTACCAGGTGGTCGTGCTGAATTTCAAGAAGACTCGAAAGAAACTTTAGTTAGAGAATTTGAAGAAGAATTGAATTGCAAAATAGAGGTAAAAAAACTAAAATTCGTAATTGAAAATTTCTTTGTGTACAATGAATTGGATTACCATGAAATAGAATTCATTCACGCAATAGAACTCAAGGAAGGGACTATTCCGTCCGAGCATTTTATTGTAAAAGAAAATGGAGTAGACTTTGAATTTCAATGGTTTTCCATTGAAGAAATGAAAGCTGTAAAAGTAAAACCTGATTGTCTTGTTCAGTCTTTCGATGGTTTAATAAAACCAGATATTCAACATCATATTTTCAAAGAATAAATTCCCTACGGCTGAATATATTTTTTACAATCCAAAATAGCAGTCTGCCCTACAATTGAATTTTCTCGATCTACAATATCCTCATACTCCGCTTCTAGACTGTTAATCGTATCCAAATCATCACAGGTTTTACCCTTGTCTTCTACAATTCCTGCTATCGTAATCGTACACTCGAGACAAATCGTATCTTCTTTACATGAAGTAAAAAATGATCCAACAAAAACGGCAATAAAAAGTATTTGAAATAACTTTTTCATAGGTGTTATTTTTTCTAAAAGTAAAAATTATAAAATTTGGTGGGGATAAAAAAGGAGGGTCTTTGGAAATTTCCCTCAAGGTAAATGCTATTTATGAAAAATGCAAAGACGAACTAATTTTGAATAGTGGATTTTATAGCCGCAGATTTACGCTGATTTTTTATGATTTTTCTATAACGCGTTATTCGGCAATCATAAAAAATCAGGGCAAATCTGCGGCTATAAAATTAGCCTACGTATTCAATGCTCCACAAACACTTATCGTTTGTCCTGAAACATACTTCGACATATCCGAACCTAAGAAAACACAAACATCTGCAACCTCATTTGCTTGTCCCAAACGCTTCATTGGAATATTTGCTAAAAATGATTCCTTCGTTTTTTCATCCAACTCATGTGTCATATCCGTTTCAATAAATCCTGGAGCAACTGCATTGCATCGAATACTTCTCGAACCTACTTCTTTTGCAATTGATTTTGAAAAACCAATAATTCCAGCCTTCGAAGCTGCATAATTAGCTTGACCTGCATTTCCAAAAACTCCGACAACGGAACTCATATTGATGATTGACCCACTTCGTTTTTTCAACATAGGTCGAAGGATGTGTTTGGTCAAATTAAATACAGATTTTAAATTCGTTTCAATCACTTGATCCCATTGTGTTTCATCCATTCGAAGCATCAAATTATCTCGCGTGATTCCTGCATTATTTATCAAAATATCAACTTGTCCAAAATCTTCTAAAACCGCTTTTACAAGTGCCTCCGCTTGTTCGTAGGAACTTGCATCAGATTTGTACGCCTTTGCTTGTACACCAGCAGCTTGCAACTCCGCCTCTACTTTTTTAGCACGTTCCTCTGAGGAATGATAAGTAAACGCAACGGAAGCCCCCTCTTCTGCAAATCTTTTGGCAATAGCCTCTCCTATTCCTCGAGAACCTCCAGTAATAAGTGCGATTTTATTTTCTAACAATTTCATAGTTGGTTGTTTTAATAAAAATTTAAAATGCGAAAATAACCATTAGACTTTTAAATCAAAATCAAAATGGCAATCAAAATCAAAAACAAGGGCAAACGCACCAAAGCTAAACGCATGTATTTGTGTGTATAGGTGTATATGTATTAATGTTATCAAATAATTTTGATCGAATTTTTTAGATGATTTATCATTTTTAGCTAAATTCCATATACACCTTAACACATAGTGGATTTGCTTTGATGCGTTTGCCCTAATCAAAACAATGTACGATTAAACTTGCTATTTCATTTTGATTCGATATTCTTCATTTCCCAAAATGGAAAAAAGCCATTTGAAGCAAAACACTCCAAATGGCTTTTTATATAAATGAATGAAATAATTATTAATTAGACTTGTTACCCTTTAAAAAGTGCTTAGTTGAAAAGCAGATTTTTTTGATAGTTTTTCTTAAAAAATCATTGAATAGTCGCTCTATTGAATTATTTTTTAAGGAAAAATAGCAGAAAAAGATGTTTTCAAATGAGTGCTTTTTAAAGGGTAACAAGTCTATT
>CAKZSH010000142.1 GCA_937918905.1 uncultured Saprospiraceae bacterium | reverse complement strand
TTTATGAAACAGAGCTTAAAACATTTTTCTAAAACTGGAAAGCCTTTGCTCTTCAAGGAGTATTCTAATTATAAAGTCCAACAAGAAAACATTCAAAAAGTCGCATAAGACAATCTTATTCTGAAATCAGTTTGAACTTACGATATTTTTAAAGTAAGGGAGTAGGTTATTTATTTCCTACTCCCTTAATTACTTTGATGACAATGGAAATTTAATTATCAAGGTGAAGGATAAAGACTTCAAATCTGAATTTCACCTTGACCAATATAATAATTTGATTTATGGTTATAAAGAATTAGGCAAGGATCAAATGCCGATCGTATTTCAACGAATCATAGAATACTTTTAAAAAATCAATACAACTCACAATGAAAAGAAATATCAAATCAATCTTTTTTTTAATTACATTATTCGCATTTTTAACAACTACGAATGCACAAAATACTGACAAAAAAGCGGTCCCATTTTTTGAAGATGGAGAAGCTCAAATTGTTCCTGCATTTGCAGAAGCAGATAAATGGATCAGACATGACCTTTGGGTAGAAACTACTTTCAATACGGATGGCGATGACAAAATGGATCGGATGCATGTCTCCGTTACTCGACCTCCTCAAACTGAAAAAGCAGGATTAAAACTTCCTGTAATTTATGTTTCAAGTCCTTACTTTGCAGGAGTTGCACCTGATGTGGATGGCGTATTTTGGGATGTCAAACATGAATTGGGAGCATCTGCAAAAGAACGAGTTCACCCTGAAGTTACTCGACGAGGCAAAAGACCAATCATTTCCAATTCGCATATCAAGACATGGGTTCCACGTGGGTATATTGTTGTACATTCTTCTTCTCCAGGGACTGGATTATCGCAAGGTGCGCCTACAGTCGGTGGCATTAATGAATCTTTGGCTCCCAAAGCAGTTATTGATTGGTTATGCGGACGAGTAAAAGGATACACTTCGCCTGATGGAAATGAAGAGGTAAAAGCATTTTGGTCAACTGGAAAAGTAGGGATGACTGGGACTTCTTACAACGGAACAATTCCATTGGCTGCTGCAACTACTGGTGTGGAAGGCTTGGAAGCCATCATTCCTATTGCGCCCAATACTTCTTATTATCATTACTATCGTTCTAATGGTTTGGTACGATCACCAGGTGGTTACTTGGGAGAAGATATTGATGTGTTGTACGATTATATTCATAGTGGTGCGGAAGATAAACGACCTTATAACAATGCTAATGTAAGAGATATTGAAATGAAAAATGGAATGGATAGAAAGACTGGTGATTATAATGATTTTTGGGCTGGTCGTGATTATCTCAATCAAATGGGGCCAATGAAAGCGGCGCTGCTCATGTCGCATGGTTTCAATGATTGGAATGTGATGCCTGAGCATAGTTATAGAATTTATAAGGCGGCAAAAGAAAAAGGATTACCTACTCAAATTTTTTATCATCAAGGTGGACATGGTGGTCCTCCACCTATGACGATGATGAATAGATGGTTTACTCGATATTTACATGGTATTAAAAATGATGTAGAAAAAGATGCCCGTGCATGGATTGTTAGAGAAAATGATAATAAAAGTAATCCGACTTCTTACAAAGATTATCCTAACCCTGATGCTAAACCTGTAACATTACACTTACATGGTGGTGCTCCTGGGGCAGGTCAATTGACAACTACTCCTTCTCAAAGACAAGGGAAAGAAACTTTGGTCGATAATTACTCATTTGGAGGAAGTGCTTTAGCTCAAGCAGAATTTACCAATCATCGTCTTTTATACCTCACTCCTACGCTAACGAAAGATGTTCATATTTCTGGTTTGGCAAAAGTGACCATAAAAGTAGCGAGTAACAAACCGGCTGCAAATCTTTCCGTATGGCTGGTTGCTCTTCCTTGGAATAGTGGAAGACGTTCAAAAATCACAGACAATATCATTACTCGTGGATGGGCTGATCCTCAAAATCATAGCTCTTTGACTGAAAGTAAACCTCTGTCGCCAGGTCAATTCTATAACGTTACTTTTGATTTGCAACCTGATGACCAAATCATTAAAGCAGGTCAACAAATTGGTTTGATGATTTTTTCGAGTGACCGTGAATATACATTGTGGCCAAAGCCTGGTACGGAGTTGACAGTTGATTTGGATGGAACGATATTAACATTGCCAGTTGTGGGAGGTGAGCAAATGTTTAAAGAAGCAATGAAATAAAGAACGATAACAATATTTTTACAAAAAAAAACGCTTGCTGATTTTTATCAGTAAGCGTTTTCCTATTTAATACTCGCGCCAAGGTTCCAGCTTGGTGTGTATGATACGAGTTCATTTTGGGAGTGTTTATTTTTTCCAACAAAAGATGAAAGTCAGTAAATTCCAAAAACCAATCTCCAGTTTTGACATCTTGAGGGAAAAAATCAAAATTCACAAAACTGTTGACTCACAATTATTGTTTTGATTTTAATTGACATTTTGATTTTGATTTTCTAATCACTTTTCTATTACAAATTTCTCCGCAACCGCCCAATCATAAAATCGTTCTATCCATTTATCCGACGGAAGTCCTTTTGCTACCATTCCGAATCCATGACCACCTTGCGAAAACATCTGAAGTGCAACGCTTATCTTTTTTTGATGCCAAGCATTATACAATTCAATAGAACCTCCTGCCAAATCTAAAGGATCATCCGTAGCACAAATAATCAACATAGGTGAAGCATTATCTGCGGGAGCTTTGACAGGCATGGCAGTCGTCCATGGATAAACTGGCACTAAAAAATTAGGTTGATTACTTGCTACACAATTATAGGCAACACCCATCGTAACTGCACCTCCTGCTGAAAATCCCATAAAGCCAATTTTATCCGATTGTACTCCATACTTCTTTGCATTCTTTCTTACATAATCAACTGCATTCAATCCATCTTGAATAGAATAAGGCATCACCTTCGCTACTCTTTTTAACATGAGTTCAGGATTGCTCACAAATAATTCGTTGATTTCTGCTGCTCCATCTTCACCCGTAGGTACCAATCTATATTTTAAAACAAAAGCAGTAATTCCTTTCGATACCAACCAATTGGCAACATCAATGCCTTCACTATTAATACTCAAACCATATAATCCTCCACCGGGTGCAATGATTACAGCAGTACCATTTCTTTTATCTTCAGATGGTTGGTAAACTATTAAATTAGGTTTGGACACATTCGTAACTACTTGCACTCCCCATTGATTAGAAAAATATTGTTTCTCTTTGTTTTTATATTTCACATCTTCTATTTTATCAAATGGAAGAGAAATAATCTCTTGTGCATAAGTCGAAAAATTATAACATAACATTCCCAAAAATAAGATTATTTTTTTCATAGTAAGAAATTGATTATTTTTTGTGCCTATTCAGCATTGAGTGTACACGAGTCAAGGTCTGACTTTTTAAGTCAGGCTTTGTCTTATATTGATGTTCTTATACGCCAATGCGGAATAATTACATTTTTTTTAAAAATTCAACGTACTTGCAAGGTAAGTGAATCTAATGTTTTTAAATAACTTCTTGTATATTAGACCTGTTATCTTTTAAAATTCAAAACAAAACTTTAACCTTCAAATCCTATATGCTCATATATCGGCGGGCATTTTCTATTGTTTTACAATTCTAAAAACAGTTTCCTGATAATTAGCATAAAGTTTAAGCATATAAACTCCCACAGGAAATTCTTGAAAATCGATTGTCCAAATTTCCCCTGCCATAATACCATCTCCCTTTTTAAAAGTACGGAGTTCTCTTCCTAACATATCAAAACAAGTCAATTGAATATTCTCAGTCGACTTGTTCGCATTCAAATTTTTAAATTTTAAAACATTAAAAGTTGGGTTTGGAAAAACTGATATATCATCCTTTATAGAAAAAATATTCATCTGCTCTCCGCATCCTTCTACATTTCCCAAATCAATATATTCAAGTGATGTTATCCCCGGAGCAATTTTACCAGAAATGACTTCATCTTCAATTTTTAAAAAACTTTCAAAACAAATACTTAAAGAATATTCACCACTTAATTCATCCCATAAGGCAAAAATATATTCTTTACTTTCTTCAAAATCATTAATCTGCATAGCACAATCAATCCCATAACCCTGACGAACATAAACTTCATCTTGGTTTAAATCACCAAAGAGGGTATGTTGAACTACTACATTCATACCTTCTTCATTTTTACTTTTGATTTTTCCTCTCACTATTATTATACTTTCGTAAATCTCGCCATCTGAATTTGTAACACCTTCACAGAAGGTTCCTCCTCCTCCACAATTACAAGCAATTGAAGCAGGTAGAGCAAGAACTAGAATACTGAAAAGTAGGAGTATTATTTTTTTCATAAACATCATTTTTATAGCTAGACCTCAAATACTAATGATTGGGTTGGGTTCAAAAAAAAATACTTTGTTTATTAATTTCCATCTTTTAACTCTTCAAATAACCGCAATCCTTTTTTATAAAAATTTTCAATTGCATCAGGTTTCGATAGAACTTGTAAATAATTATGACCAAGAACTGACTTAGTAACGGTCAAATAATAAGTTCCTGATTTGGACGGAATCTTTTGTCCTCATTTTTCATTTTAATTCAGTCAAAGTATTAACAATTATCCTTCATTAAAATAAAAACTGAGAACAAAATATTCTCGTCTAAATCG
>CAKZSH010000141.1 GCA_937918905.1 uncultured Saprospiraceae bacterium | reverse complement strand
TTATTTAGAATAAAAAGTAGATGAGGGACGTAGTTGTCATGGGTCACAAAGTTATGACCGAATAATTAGTCAAAAAGTTGTGACCGTTTAGAATAATTAAGAAGTAATCTTGAATGAAAGTCTACTCTATCCGATGGTTTTTATATGCCGTTCCTCTGGAACTTTTGGGAGCTTTTTTTCATGCTTTCTCTACCAATATTTCGTACCTCTGGTACTTATCTAAATCTTATAAGTGCCAGAGGCATGAAATATCGGTAGAAAGAAAATAAGCTAATTTTTAGTTTTAGAGTTCCAGAGGAACGGCATATAAAAACCATCGGGTAGAGTAATGAAAGTCATAACTTTGTGACCCATGACACTTCAAAAATCAGGCTTTGATTTTTATTGATGTTCTTATAAGTCAAGGCTTGACTTGGGAAGTCAAACCTTGACTCGTGTACTGAATAATTACATGAAATCTACTAATCAATTAAAATTTCATCAATAAACAACCAAGGTGCATTTCCTTTCCCTGCATGCCATTCAGGAATACTTGGAAGAGGTTTTATCACTACTTTTATAAATTTCGTTTTATTTTTTGGAAAACTAATTTCCTCAAAATGTAAACCTATCGATTCTCCTTCTTTTGTAGGTTTTATTTTTTTTGATTTTAAAAATTTGAATTTTTTTCCATCATTTGAGCAATGGATTTCCATCGTATCAGGCATAAAAATCCATGAGCCTTGGTCAGATAATAAACTTATGATTACGTTTTGAAAATTTGTTTTTTTCTCAAACTCAATCGTGGTTTCCAAGTCACCTCCTGCAAAACCCATCCATTGAGTAGTTCTAAAATTTGTTGTGCCTTTTTTTCTATCTATTAAACCTTTAGCACCTGAGCCGGGATAATTTTTATTAGGAGTTTGGTTGAGGGTAATATTTTTTATTGGGAGTGATTTTCCTAATTTGATAAATTGAGCAGAAACGGTTTTACTCGGTAAACATTGAGGATGAAAAGCTTTTGCTTTTAAAATAGCGGAATGATCTAAAATGATTTCTTTGGAAAAAAGCGGAGATCGTTCCGTAGGAGTTGTTCCGTCTAAAGTGTAATGGATTCGAGTGTTTTTTAAACCCAAGGATAATTTTACCTTATTTTTTTCTTCAAAAAAAATAGATTCATTTTCAATTATTGGAGGTGCTAAACTAAAATCAAAATGCTTTGCATAGGGATCGTTTTGGTTGATTATCTTTTTGACATATTGATTGTCAGTTTGATTTTTTCCATTGATTAACCATTCGTAATTAAAGTGGGCAAAATGAATTCCTCCATCATTTCCATGTTCGTATAACAATCCAATTGCATTGTTATCTTGAATGACTAAATCCGAATAGGCACTTTCCCCTTCTCTAACAGTTCTACTCAATAACCATGTTTGCCCATCATCATAACTTATTCGAACAGTCATGTTTTCTCTA
Organism: uncultured Saprospiraceae bacterium; assembly: GCA_937918905.1. Classification (GTDB taxonomy): domain Bacteria; phylum Bacteroidota; class Bacteroidia; order Chitinophagales; family Saprospiraceae; genus CAJQQY01. The sequence goes on along the minus strand of CAKZSH010000141.1, from coordinate 10,931 downwards.
CGCTCTTTGCTGTTGGGATTTGAAAATAAAAGGACTCGATCTTCATGGGGAGTGAGGTATTCGATAATGCTTGCTTGGCAAATAGGGGAGGGGAGCTGTGCATCAAAATAGGTGGTGTTCCAAGTCGCTCCTCCATCACTACTGATGGCAATTAATCGTTTTTTTTGACTGCCACTTTGATGGCGAATGTTTTGCATTACTCGACCATCTGATAATTCTACAGCATGTGATTCATTACTACTTGGAACATCTACGGATTCACTTAGATGCCATGTTTTTCCATGATCGTCACTATAAAATGCATGTGCTTTATATTCATTAAAAGAATCGTCTGGTGAACCTTCGGAGTGATTGGCGGGCACAAAAATTCTTCCTTTGTAAGTATTATGTTTTAATTGGATGGCATGTCCAGGTGTGTTTGCATAGGAACGCCAATCTTCTTTGAAGTTGTATTTAGGATTGATATGTGAAGCGTTGGGGCGATGGACTGATGTCGTAATATTGGTGGGTGATGACCAGGTATCTCCATTGTCGGTACTGGTGATAAACCATACTTCACGTAATCCATTTCCTTTGCGCACTTCGCCTTCGTGGTTATTGCCAGTATTGTAAAAAAGGAAAATTCTTCCTTCTGGATATTGGGGATCGAACATGTCAACAACAGGGGCGGGATTGCCTGCTTGGAGTTTGCCATTGTCGGCTACGACTGAAATTTCTTTCCATGTAGTTCCATCTGGATCAGATTTTCGTAACAATATATCTACATCTCCAAAATCATTACAACCATTTACTCTTCCTTCGGCAAATGCTAATAGTTCTCCGTTGGGTGCTTTTAGGATGGCTGGAATGCGGTAGCAAGCGTAGCCATTTTTTCCGTTGGTAAAAATTGGGAATTCGCTAAAGTACTGGCGAGTTTGACCGATGCTTGTTTGGGTTAGAGTAAATATGAAAATAAAGAGGATGGTTGCTCTCATTTATTGAATTATTTATTGGTCAAATGTTTTAGGTTTTCATTTGGGAAAAAAACCATTAATGATAAAGTCCAAAGTTTTGCAGAATTTCAATTGATTCAAAATTCAAGATTAATTCTAGACTCTTACCATTTTTATAGGGTAAGTCTTTCCTGAATTCCATTGGGCAACATATAAATTTTCATCATCATCAACGCATACATCATGTGGGTGTTGGAATATTTGGATGGTTTGATGCATAGGTTGTAGTGTTCCATTGTTATAAATTGGATTGCTTCCACCTGGAGCGGAGATGAGTTTATTTTTTTTATTTAAAATAGAAACAAAACCCGTATTCGCACTTCCTGAACCTGACCAAATGGTAGCGAGATAAACATGTTCGCCATGAATGACAGGACGACAAATAAATGCCCCTGGCAAAGGAATCACTTCGAGTAATTTCCCATCTAAAGTAAACCGTTTTAACTGATTGCGTTGTCGAGCGGTGATGAGTAGACATGGATTATTTTTGTCTCGATCATCATAACAGATTCCATGAGCATTATCGAAAAATTCATCTCCTTCGCCACGTCCTCCAAAGATGTTTTTTAATTCTCCTTTTGAATTATAATGTAAAATATACTGGCTGCCATAACCATCTGCTACATAAATATCTCCGTTGGGAGTGACGGCAGTTTCAGTAGGAATGTATTGTTCTGGTTTTTGATATTGTTCTGTTTCTTTAGGATAGGGTAGCACCAACACTACTTTTCCGTCGATGGTGGTTTTGATAACTTCGTGTCTATTGTTATCTGAAATGTAAAGGAAGTCTTCGCCATTTTCTACATTTAAAGTTAATCCATGGGCACCAGGAAAATTTGTTCCCCATACTTCAATTAACTTTCCTGATTTATCATAAATGATAACATTGTTTTTGGTATGATTGGTCAAAAGGATAATTCTTCCTTTCGAGTCTTGAACCATTTCGTGGCAATCATTGACGGGGTAAAGTTTGGCATTTAAAGCACCCCAGTTCATGTCAATTTTATATTGATGAGAATTGTGACCAATGATAAGGTCTTTGAAACTTTCGTTTTTGGGTAAAGGATTTTGGAAGAAAAAATTGCCACCTAAAGCAGCCAAAGAAGTACCAATAAATTTTCTTCGAGTTTGCATTATTTATCAATAATTACTACTTAATTTTCAAAAAAACATCTACGCCAACAAATCCTTTACTACCTTACCATGTACATCCGTCAATCGGAATCTTCGACCTTGATATTTATAGGTCATCTTCTCATGATCGATTCCTAATTGATGTAGCATGGTCGCCTGAAAATCATGAACATGAACAGGGTCTTTGACAATATTATATCCAAACTCATCCGTTTCACCGTAAACCATTCCAGGCTTTACACCACCGCCAGCCATAAAAATAGTAAAGCATCTTGGATGATGATCTCTTCCATAATTGGTATCAGTCAAAGTTCCTTGAGAGTAATTGGTGCGTCCAAATTCGCCTCCCCAAATCACCAAAGTATCTTCCAACATTCCTCTCTGTTTTAAATCCATAATCAAAGCTGCAGTTGCTTGATCGACGTCCTTGGCTTGACCTGCAATTTGAGTAGGTAAATTTTCATGTTGATCCCAACCCATATGATAGAGTTGAATAAAACGAACATCTTGCTCAGCTAATCTTCTTGCCAATAAACAATTAGCAGCGAAGGTTCCGGGTTGCATTGAATCAGGCCCGTACATTTGATAAATATGGTCAGGCTCATTGGAAATATCGACTACATCTGGAACGGAAGTTTGCATTCGATAAGCCATTTCATATTGAGCAATTCGACTACTGATTTCAGGGTCGCCAAATTCTTCAAGTTGTTTTGCATTTAATTCAGCGATATGGTCGAGCATTTTTCTACGACTTGCTCGATCAATTCCGTCGGGATCTTTAAGATATAAAACGGGATCTTTTCCAGAACGAAACTGAACTCCTTGATGTAACGAATGTAAAAATCCATTTCCCCATAATCGAGAATAAAGGGGTTGTCCAAATTTCCTACCTGTTCCTCTTGATAACAAAACTGTAAAAGTGGGTAAGTTTTCATTCATACTTCCCATGCCGTAACTTAACCATGAACCCATACATGGTCGGCCCGGTTGTTGTGATCCTGTTTGGAAAAAAGTAATTGCAGGGTCGTGGTTGATGGCTTCGGTATGCATGGACTTGATGATGCATAATTCATCAACGATTTTTGAGGTGTATGGCATTAGGTCCGACATGTAGGTGCCGTTTTCGCCATGTTGGGAAAAACCAAATTGTGAACCGACAATCGGAAATGAATCTTGTCCTGAAGTCATCCCAGTTAGTCGTTGTCCATTTCGAATGGAATCGGGAAGTTCTTCTCCACGTCTTTGATTGAGCAAAGGTTTGTAATCAAAAAGTTCCAATTGAGATGGGCCGCCGCTTTGAAAAAGATAAATGACTCTTTTAGCTTTTGGAGCAAAATGGGGAGCGTCTAAAATTCCTTGTAGGTTATTTTTTTGAGTTAAAATTCCGTTTTCTGATTGGTCAAATAAATTGCATCCACCGAGTAAACTAGAAAGTGCAGCGACCCCAATTCCTGTTGCGGATTTGGAGAAGAACGCTCGACGGTTCATTTGATTTTCTCTTTCTTTTATTATTTTACTCATTTTTGAGTTTAATTTTGAACCTGCCTTTGCCGGCAGACAGGTGATGAATTTTGATTCACGTTAGCCTAATTAACCAATCAACAAATTCACTTTTCATCATCCTTTTGTTATCGTTTCATCTAAATTAAAAATTACATTTGCAATAATCGTGTACGCAGCCATTTCGGGTTCTTTTAATAATTCTCTTTGTGGATATTCTCCAATTTGTAACAATTCTTTTGCAGCTGTTGGGGATTTTTCAAACCTGCTTTTTTCTTCATTAAAAAATGACGATAAATTATTGAGTTCATCGGAAGTGATTTCTCTTGAAGTTGCTAGCCGAAACATCAAACCAATTCTTTTTTCTAAATCATTTTCCTTTTCAATACTATGATAAGCAAGTACCCTTGAGGCTTCTACAATTTGAGGATCATTAAGCATAACCAATGCTTGAAGTGGTGTACTTGTCGTTGATCTTTTTACAGTACAAACATCTCTTGTCGTGGCATCAAACGTCATCATACTTGGTGGGGGAACTGTTCTTTTCCAGAAAGTATAAATACTTCGACGATAAATTTTCGAACCTTTATCTTGAATATATTTGGCTAAACTTCCACCACCGCCGCCAATTGTTTCAGCCCAAAGTCCATCAGGTTGATATGGTTTTACACTTGGGCCGCCAACGGTTCTATCCAATAATCCACTTGTAGCAAGTGCATGGTCTCGAATCATTTCAGCTGAAAGTCTTTGTCGGGAAGCTCTTGCTAATAAATCATTTTCAGGATCAATTTCCAATAATTCTTCGGTCACTTTTGAAGACTGTTGGTAGGTCGCTGACATCACCATTGTTTTTAGCGAAGCTTTTAAATCCCAATTATTATTCATCAACTCAGTTGCCAACCAATCCAGTAATTCAGGATGTGTAGGTAAGGAACCTTGATTACCAAAATCATCAGGAGTTGCCACAATTCCTTTTCCAAAACATTGTTGCCAAAGTCGATTTACGGTTACTCGTGCGGTCAGCGGATTTTCTTTGGAAAAAAGCCAATTAGAAAGTCCCAATCTGTCCTTCGAAAATTTTTCATCAAATGCTAAAATTGATTTGGGCATTTCGGGATTAACAGGAGTAGTGGGTTGATCGTAAGCACCTCGATTAAGAATATGAGCCTGTCTTTTTTGAGGCATTTCCTCCATCACCATCAATGGAATTTCCTCGATGGTATCCAAGTTATTGATGAAAGTTAAAGTCTCTTCAATTTCTTTTTTGGTTAACTTAATATATGGTTTTGGAATTGCGCCGTAAGGTTCAATCAATCCTTCTTCGGGAACATTATTGAAAAAACTAAAAAGACTAAAATAATCTTTTTGTTGAATCGCATCATATTTATGGTCGTGGCATTTCGCACATTCAAATGTCAAACCAAGGAATGCCGTTCCAAAAGTTTGAGTTCGATCAGAAACATATTCAACTCGATACTCTTCAGGAATGACGCCACCTTCTTGAGTGATTTTATGATTTCGGTTAAATGCAGTTGCTATAATTTGCTCTCGTGTAGGATTAGGTAAAAGATCACCTGCCAATTGCCAAGTGACAAATTGATCGTAAGGCATATTTTTTTTAAAGGCATGAATGACCCAATCTCTCCAAGGAAACATGATTCGTTCCAAGTCATCTTGATAGCCATGAGAATCTGCGTAACGGGCTAAGTCTAGCCAATTGGTTGTCATGGTTTCAGCGTAGGCATCAGTTTGTAACAATCTATCTACAACTTTTTCATAAGCGTCAGGGCTTTTGTCTTTTTTAAAATTATCAATTTCTTCGAGGGTAGGAGGGAGTCCTGTTAAATCAAAAGTTACTCTTCGAATGAGTTGTGCTTTTGTAGCCATTCCCATTGAGGTTAAGTTTTGAGCGTTGAGTTTTGCTAAAACAAAATTATCAATCGGGTTATTTATTTTCCCTTTGGAAACTTCTGGGATTTCGGAATTTTTTATAGGTAAAAATGACCAATGCTCTTTCCACTCTGCACCTTGTTCTATCCATTTTTTTAAAATCCCTTTTTCATAATTTGTTAAAGTCAAATTAGATTCAGGTGTAGGCATGATTTCAGCAGGATCTTCCGAAAAAATCCTTTGTATCAAAGTGCTATTTTCAGCATCATTAGGAATGATAGCATAGTGATCTTTATTTTTTCCTAAAGCAGCAAATGCACCTTCTTTGGTATCAAATCGTAAATTTTCTTTTCGAGCATTTTCATCTGGACCATGGCAAGTAAAACAACGGTCGGACAAAATGGGCTTGACATGAAAATTGAAATCTATTTTATCTGGGATTGCTTTGGCAATGGAAGAAGAGGAGATGACTTGATCTGTTTTGCAACTACTTGGAAAAAGTAATAACAATGTAATTACAATAATGCTGACTAGAACTAGAGGAGTAGATATGTTTGTTTTTTTTGAAATCATAATTCAATGAATGAGTTTAAATAATTTCAGGTGGTTTATTAAAATAGTTATTAAGTTACTGGTTATTGAGTTATTTCGAATAACATTATTTTTCTATGGTTTTTGATCAATAACTTAATAACTAATTATGGACAAGAACTTATTCCAAAAATATTCATTATTTATAACGTTTAAAAGCCTCCATCGCTTCATACTCTGGCAATCCTAGTTGGTCATAGACTTTTGCAGTATGCCGATTTCTGTCTTCTGCTCTTTGCCAAAATTCTCTTGAATCATGTCCAGGGAAAAGGGGTCTATCTTTTTGCGATTGATGTTTAAAAATTGCTCTACGTTTTTTTAATAACTCTTCAGGACTAAGCGGAACAGCCATATCAATATCTTCTATCGCCCATTCTTGCCAAGCACCACGATATAGCCAAACATAGCAATGGTCCATCCATTCTTCATTTTCCAATAATTTTACTGCTTGAAAAATAGCATCTAGACAAACTCGGTGCGTACCATGTGGGTCAGATAAATCTCCTGCAGCAAAAATTTGATGCGGTTTTATTTTTTGTAAAAGTTCTACTATAATTCTAATATCCTCATTTCCTAAAGGTTTCTTTTTGACCAAACCAGTTTCGTAAAACGGCATGTCTAAAAAGTGCATTTGTTTGTCAGGAAGGCCTACATATCGTGCCCCTGCTTTTGCTTCACCTCTTCTGATGAGTCCTTTTATTTTTTGAATTTCAGGTGAGTCGACTTCGCCAGGAGCTTTTTTTGCAATTTTATTTTTGATGGAATCATATAACATTTCTGTGACTTCCTGTTTCATATCAAATTCATTATGGAAGTCATTGACAAAATCTGCAAAGCGAATTACGTCATCATCAAAAACAGCAATGTTTCCTGAAGTTTGATACGCTACATGTACTTCATGACCGTGATCGTGCAATCTAATAAATGTTCCACCCATAGAAATTACATCATCATCGGGATGAGGACTAAAAAGGATTGCTCTTTTTTTTATAGGTAAAGGGCGTTCAGGATATACTTTTGGATCTGAGTCAGGTTTTCCACCTGGCCATCCTGTTATAGTTTTTTTCAAACTATCAAAAATCTTTAAATTAATATTGTAAGCCGAATCAAATTCTGTAACAATATCACCCATTCCATTATCATTATAATCTCGATTGGTTAATTTTAAAATAGGCTTCTCTAATTTTTGACTTAACCAAATGACGGCTTTTCTGATGAGTTGATTATCCCAATCTATGGCTCCAATTAGCCAAGGTGTTTTTACTCTTTTTAATTCAGCACTTGATGCTTGATCTAAAATCACAATGGTATTGGGATGTTCTTGCAAATAGGTTGCAGGAACTTTATCACTTTTTTCATTTTCGACCGCAGCCTTTACAATATGTGATTTTCCTTCTCCCCAAGCCATTAATATAATTCGTTCAGCTTGCATGATGGTGCCTACTCCCATCGTGATTGCTTTTAAAGGAACATTCTCTTCTCCAAAAAAATCAGAAGCAGCATCTATTTTAGTAATATGATCGAGCGTAATTAATCGAGTAATGGAGTCTTTACCTGATCCTGGTTCATTAAATCCAATATGACCAGTACGACCAATTCCTAATATTTGAATATCTAGACCTCCGAGTTCTTTTATTTTTTTCTCATAATTAAGACAGTAATCTCGAACGTTTTCTTTTTCCAAAGTGCCATCAGGAATATTTACATTTTCAGGCAGAATGTCGATATGATCAAAAAGATGTTCATTCATAAATCGAACATAGCTTTGTAAGGCATTTGGAGGAATAGGGTAGTACTCATCCAAATTAAAAGTTACCACATTTTTAAAACTCAGCCCTTCTTGTTGATGCATTCTTATTAACTCGCTATAAACTGTTGTTGGGGTTGAACCAGTAGCAAGCCCTAAAACACAAAGTTCATTGCGTTCCGTTTTTTCTTTAATCAATTTGGCGATCTCTTGTGCAACGGCTTTCGAAGCATCAAAGGAACTATTATAAATCTTCGTTGGAATGTTTTCAAAACGAGTCAAATATCTTTTATATGGATAATCAGTCATAGTGATTCTTTTTAAATTTAAATATAAATAAAAATTCGATGGTTGATGACCGTAGTCAAATTATTTTTGAAAAATGTGAATTTATGTCCGTATTCTAAACTTTACGTTTAATAGAAAATAACATCACATGATACGATCTAAATTGATTAGTGTTTATTCTAAATGGTTTTGTTTGGAGAATTTTAAAACCTAGGAAATAAATATCCTAGTCCCTAATGGCATTTTTCATAAAAAATGTCAATAGACTTGTTCCATGTTGGTCATCAGCAAATTTATAGTAAGTAGGAGTGGATGTTCTTTTTGAAATAAAAAATGCGACCATAGATTATAGTGATATTAGTAATCCTGATAATTTCCCTGAATCGTATTTTGTTAATTTACCAACCCCTCCTGTTGCCAATGTGCAAAGAGGAGCAGGAGCGAATCCGAATCCTCAAGGAGGCAACCCACAAGGACAAGATGCTGTCAATCAACAAAATATAGTGGTAACGGAAATGAAAATAATCTATGGAGAGGGAGAGAATTTTTTTGCAACTTAACATAATGTAATTTATAAGGATATAAATAACAATAATATTACAAAAATCAAATCACTAAGGTCTGATCCAAAAATGATTACTTTATAAAATTCAACCTCATCCAAATCCAATCCATGAATTTGCCCAAGATGAAGTCGTTTTAAAATCATATTGAAAAAGAAGCCTTCAGATGGGTAGGTTATTTATTTCCTACTCCCTGACTTAATGAATTTGACAGTTTGTATTTTTTCGACTCCTTTTTGAAATTCTTGAACAGTTGCACGAATAGTATATAAACCTACAGGATAGTCTACCACATTTCTCAACAACGTAATTTTTTCTGGAAAAATATTTTCCATAGAAATTGTATCCACAACTTTTCCTTCTGCATTAAAAATATCTATTCTAAGGTTTGATTTGCTTTCGTTTTTAATCTCAATTCGAAGTTCTTCTGAAACTGGATTTGGATGAATCTTAATAAGATCATTCACTACTTGTGGTAGGTTTTTCAAATTTGAAATCATCGAAGTATTATAACTGGGACCTGTATTTTCCTCCGTAACAATAGGCTGGATCAAAACATTATGTGGATGCTCGTGGCAACCCAAATCTTTTTCAGCTATAATTGAAGGACGATCTTGTCCCATCAAGTCAAATAATATTTCAGTATCGATATCATTTATTCCTACAAATTCTGGAAGTAATTTATAACCAGGTTGTGCTGCATTTATTGCAGGACTATTAGAGCTCAAGCCAAAGAAACCTTCACTATTTTCCTCCAACTGTGGATTTATCATTGTCACCCCATTTGTTGGAAGCGAAATCCCTAGACTCCCAAATGAAATATTGCCCATCCAATTTTCTGTTCCAGTTGGTTCTTCAAATAGGTCATCATCAGGGTTTGTGAATATATTGTTAGAAATTGTAACATTGGTAGGTTTATCATTACCATCACCTCCAAGGATTACTTCGGCACAATCCACTATGGTATTAAAAGCAATATTGATATTATCCAAAGGATCAGAATCATTGTTTTGAAGATAAATAGCTCTATCATCCAACTCATAGAAATAGTTATTGTAAATAAAATGGTTTTGTCCCTCTCTCACCCGAACACCTCCTTTTCCATTTAGAAAAAAGTTACCATATACAATGGCTTGAGATCCATGCCGAAGCACCAATTCAGCTTTTGGGTTATTTTCAAAAGTATTATATCTATACACATTTTGTGTTGCTTTGCTAGAAATGATTTCACCATCGCCATCACATTTTGTAAAATAACAATACTCTACTATGGATCGACTAATGTGATCTGCTTGTGTGCTGAGTCCAATTCTTATTGGTTCAATACCTTGGTCATTTCCTATGCCCTCAAAATTTTTAAAAGAACAATATCGTATTTTATGATAGCCTGGATTTGTATCATCTACTAGAATGGAAAGAATGTTTTGGTCATCCAAATTAAGTCTGTTTTCAAAATTACAATAAGTGATTTCAACATACTGACTCTCTTCTCTTACTCTTAAATATTTATAACACGTGTAAGCTCTGATATTTATTTGAGTAAAATTAATATGACTTCCTCTGATATTGATGACGTCCTGTGTTCCAATGTTACCGTTCAAAAACTGGAAACCTTGAAAGGTAATGTCATCACCTGTAATATTCACTCTTGATGCTCCTGTAAAAATAGTAGCCCCAAAGTTTTCTGCCATGATGGTAAGATTATCTTTATCTATATTCATATAAATATCTGAATAAGTGCCTGCCATCCAAACTATCGAATCAGTCATTGATGAAGCATCCTGTGCGTTATCAAATTCCTGTTGAGAATTAACATAAAAAGTTGCCGATTTCATGTTAGTTGAAAAAAGCAAAACACAAAAGAAAACTATACCTGCTATTTTAAGTACGTTCTTTGAAATAAAAAATTCGTTGAATGCAAAAATTCGATTCATAATTTGATTTGGTGATTTTGATAATAAACCAAGGAAATTTCTTTAAATTAAAAAATAAGCAATAATTTAGCTTTACAAAATTGGTCAACCAATTTTAATGACCAAAAATAACTTATTTTTTTGGTGTGGCAAATTTCGATGTATTCATTTTAGGGAGTAGGAAATAAATAACCTACCCATCTAAAGGCTTCTTTTTCAATATGATTTCATAAAAAAATGAAGCCGTACCGAAGGGTATGCCTTAATTTTTTCATTTACTCATATTAAAAAATAATCTCTTCATACGGGTAGG
>CAKZSH010000140.1 GCA_937918905.1 uncultured Saprospiraceae bacterium | reverse complement strand
TCGGTCAAGGCTAATCCTTTTTACAAAAAAAAAGATGCAGACATCACTACTTTGCATCTCACTTTTTTAAAAGAAAAACCAACTGAGGAAAATCGACAAAATACAGAATCGTATAATTACGAACCTGACCAATTTGTCATTAAAGAAAAAGATGTTTTTGTTTTTTGCAATGGAAAATATCATCAATCGAAATTGACGAATAATTTTTTTGAAAAAAAATTAAAGGTTACTGCCACGACTAGAAACTGGAAAACAGTTTTGAAACTTTTAGAATTGAGCGAGTAATAGTTATTGGTGAATCGGTTGATTAGTGAATTAGGTCATACTCCAAATAAACCAATTCACTAATCAACCAATAAACTTATTAACGTAGCAGAGTGGTTTGTCCTTTAAAAGAAGCCTTTTCCCCATCTTCATAAACCACTTCTAAATACCAAACAAAGACTCCAGGGTTCATCTTTTCACCATCCAACATTCCATCCCAACCGACGGATGCATCATTTACGTTATATCCGCCATTTTCATAAACCATTTCTCCCCATCTATCAAAAACTCGGAACACAGTAACCGTAGTTCCAGGGCGACCATGAACTAATAACAAATCATTTGCACCATCCTCATTTGGAGAGAATCCAGTTGGTACTTCTACCTCTCTGAATTTTTTTACAAAAATGGTAATGATATCAGAAGCTGTACATCCGTTTTCATCCGTCACAACTACTTCGTAAGCCATTTGTTCACTCAAACTATCCACAAGTACAATTTCACAATCAAAACAATTTAAATGCCGATCATCGGAAGGCAACCATTGATAAGTTACATTTCCAAAGGCATTACTAACTTGAGGATTAAGATAAATACCTGCACCATAAAGAATAGTCGTATCAGGGCCCAAATCAACTTCAACTGCTGCTGGTTCAAAAATACTTAATGGGGATAACTGTACTTCACAGCCATTGGCATCTCTTACAATTACATTGTTATAATCACCTGCTGTTAATCCAATTTGGGTAGGAGAACCATTAAAATCAATACCATTTGTACTATAAGTATAAGGTTGAGTTCCGCCAGAAGGGAATAAGAATATTTGCCCATCAAATCCACCAGCACACTCCACGTCATCGGAATCTGCAGTAGCACTTAGTGCCGCAGCGGGTTGACGAACTAACTCTGAACTCACGATGGTACATCCATTTAAATCGGTTACTGTCAATTCATATTCACCAGCAACTAAAGATGAGATTTCATTTGTGGTTTCGCCATTGGACCAACTATAAGAATAAGGTGAACTTCCTCCTGCGACAGTTGAAATTAATGATCCCGTATTTTCTCCAAAGCAATCCACATTTCTTACATTAAAATTAGAAATAGACATCGCATCTGGTTGTTCAATTTGAACCGTAGTTGTAGACATACATCCATTCGCATCAGTAATTGTAACAATATAATTACCAATGGATAAATCATTCGCCGTTTCCGTTTGTTGCGAGTTGGCATTTGGACTCCAAAAGTAAGAGTAAGGAGTTACACCTCCAGTTCCCTGTACAGTTGCAGTTCCATCATTTCCACCAAAACAAACTACATCAGTAGCTGTGGCAATAGATGCTTGTACAGATTCAGGATTGTCAATTTCAATAGAAGCTTGAGCCGTACAACCCATCGCATCCAATACAAAAACATTAACTGTTTGACCTCCTGAAAGGTTGTTCGCAGTTGCTGTATTTTGAGGAGGAATAGTACTCCATTGAATATCAAAATCATTTAAGTTAGCAGGATTATTTCCTATTAAAATATTATCAACGGTAGCTGATCCATCTGTTGCATTGAAACATTGAGCACCCGTTTGAGAAAGTACAATTGTAATTTCTTCTTGTTCGAGAATAGAAGTTTCTTCTGTAAATGTACAACCACTTTGATCGGTTACTGTTACGGTGTAAGTTCCAGAAGGAAGATTAGTTGCAACAGGCGTATTTTGATTGTTAGGATCATTCCAAAGATAATCGTAAGGAGGTGTTCCGCCAATGGCAGTTACAGTAGCAATTCCATCTTCTGAATTAAAACATACTGTCATTGGATCAGAGATTGAAGTAGTCACTCCTGTAGCAGGTTGCAATATATCAATGACTTCGTTGACTTCACAACCATTTACATCAGTAGCCACAATGGTATATTGTCCTGCTACTAAATTGGTCAAGTCCTCCTGAGTTGAGGTAAAACCATTTGGTCCCATCCATTCCAAATCATAAGTACCCGATGCGCCACCAGTAACTGTCAGATCAATTGAACCATCACTTCCCATAAAGCAATCAATATTCTCATTGGTAAATGAAAGTTCAAGAAGCGAAGGTTCATTAAGAGTATAAGATTGAATCACTTGACAGTTATTTGCATCCGTAACGGTTAAGGTATAAGTACCTATTCCTAGGGAAGAAATATCTTGAGTTATCATGGAGTTACTCCAATTATATTGGTACGCTCCTGTCCCACCTTGTACTTCAAGATCAATAGCACCCGAGTTGCTTCCATTACAATCTACATCCGTAATGGTTTCACTTAAAATTTCTAATTGAGTAGGTTCGTTGATGACGATGGATTGTTCAATATTACAATTATTTCCATCGGTAACTATCACGGTATAAGTATTGGCAGTTAATCCACTTGCAGTTTGCGTAATTTGATTGTTAGCATCATTCCATGCGTAAGTATAATTTCCAGCTCCACCATTTACAAAAGCAGTTGCACTACCGCCATTTTCCCCAAAACATAACACATCAATACTATCCAAATTCAACATCATGGCAGTTGGAGATGACACTATAAAAGAGTCAACTATTTGACATCCGTTGTCATCAGTTATAGTTACATAATAAGGTGTGGTTTGAGCAATAAGGCTAGATGCTGTTGCCGTGTTTTGATTGTTCCCATCACTCCATTGATAAATGTAATCAGCCGCTACTGTTCCTCCACTTGTTATAACAGTAATATCACCTGTGGCTTCGCCAAAACATAAAGCATCATTTCCAGAAATCGTAGATGACATCGCAGTAGGTTCAGTTACCTCAACTGAAGCGGTAGATGTACATAGATTCATATCGGTAACTGTAACCGTATAAGTTCCAGCCACAAGATCAGTTGCATCAGATACTATTTGAGATTCAGGGTCACTCCAAACATAAGTGAAATTTCCAGCACCATTCGTAGCTACAACAGAAGCTATTCCAGAATCATTTCCATTACAATCTACAGCCAAAGCAGAAATACTTAAATCAATTGCAGTAGGTTCTGTAATTTCTATACTATCTATTTGGGTACATCCAAAGGCATCTTCTACTGTAACGTAAACTAATCCTGCAGAAAGTCCATTGACCGTTGGATCAGTTGGATTGGTTCCAGCACTCCATTGATAAGTAAATCCTGCTGTTCCTCCACTCACTACTTGAATCGTAGCATCACCATCTACTCCATTGGCACAGTTAACATTATTACCTGAAATTCCAAGTACCATTTCTACAGGTGCAAAAACTTCAAAAGGTAAAACTTCAAAACAATTATTTGCATCCGTTATAGTTACAGAATGATTTCCAGCAGGTAACAAATTATGTTGGTTATCAATACCTCCTGGTTCACTCCAAGTAAAGGTATAACCTGCGGGTAAATTAGGATCAGGTGTTCCACCCGAAGCTGTCACTACTACTTGTCCATCAGCTGAATCAAAGCACGCCGTAGGTGTACTTGAAAATCCTGCAACAATCGCATTAGGTGCTGCTACACTTACAGTAGTAGTAGCCATACATCCACCTTGGTCAGTTACGACTACGGTATAAGTTCCTACAGTCAAACCAAGTGCAGTTTGGGTAGTTTGATTTCCAAGAACTTGCCAAGCATAAGTGTATCCACCTGAACCACCTGTAGGCACTACAGTTGCAGTTCCATCTTGTACTCCATTACAAGTTGCGGGTGTAGAAGAAGTTACGGATAAATTTATAGCATCATGTTCTTCAAGCGTGATCGACCCCTCGACCATACAATTATTTATATCCGTTACAGTAACGGTAAATGTTTGAGCATTAAGACCAGTTGCTTCAAGACCAGTATCTCCATTACTCCAAGCATAATTATATGGCGGTGTTCCTCCAGTTGGTTGTGCTACTGCTGTACCATCTAACCCCATAAAACATGCAATAGAATCGGCACTTAAAGTCACTTCAAGTTCATCAGGTTCTGTCATGGTAATGGTATCAATTACCTGACAGCCACTTGCATCAGTTACTGTTACATAATTTTCTCCAACCACTAAATCAGTCGCAACTGAATCCATTGAACCTGAACTCCACATATAATTATAAGGTAAAGTACCTCCTGTAATCGTAATCGTTCCTTGCCCATCTGATGCACCAAAACATTGAACATCATCCACCACTACATCTAAACTTGCTAAAGTATCTGGTTCCGTTATGGTAAATAATGCCGCTACGGAACAATTCAAATTATCAATAACTAAAACTTCATAATCTCCAGCAGGAAGGTTTGGAAAAACACCATCTGCATCCACCGTTCCATTCATTGAATATATAAATGGAGGATTTGCCCCCATTCCAACAACAGTAGCTGAACCGATGCTTTCACCAAAACAATTATTATTGACCAGATTTGTAACATTTGCCGTAGGCGCAGGACAATCAGGTGTCATACATGTTATTGTTCCTATTTCTCCATCACAATCACCTAGACCTCGTACTTGTATGGTAACACTTTGATTAAGTACCAACCCAGATACGAGATGTTCCAAAGTTCCATTGGCAGGAATCCATCCTTGACCATCAACATTAACTTCATAGCCGTTAGGTGGAAAAATATCGTTCCACGTAAATGTAATACTACCATTAGTAATCATACCACAATCCACTACAGGAGCTGGCAAAGTTTCTTCAATTGTAATCGTGATAGAATCTTGAGAAATACACCCGTAAGTATCTGATACTGTCAAAACATAAGTTGTAGTCGTATCAGGTTTGACAATTGGGTCAGGACAATCATCGCAACTTAAACCTGCTGATGGAGACCAACTATAAGTAATTTTATAATCAGGTTCAAAGCAAATGGTCCAACCATGTAAATCTCCTTCAAATCCATTTTGGTCATCCAATACAAATAACCGCCAAGTCCCATTGGTAGCACTTTCTCCAAACCACAAGTCTGACCAAACTCCTTCAATGTTAAAATCACCTGTAAAAAGCGTTGGTTGACCTGGGTCGCAATCTAGTCCAATAGGAATAATATCAGTCAACTCAACCGTTGCCCCTGGTGTAAAACAGGTACTAATAAAGTCATCACAATCCTGTCCTAAATCTGTACATAATTCAATAAATTGACCATCAGGAGCAAACAAATATATATCCATATCAGCTGCCCACCTATGGGTCAAACTATCAATACAAACAGATTTGATAACCCCTTCATCTAACTGAAGAGGAAAAACCCCTGAAACAAATATATCTGAATATACAGGTGTATTGGTAGGTTCGATCGGGAAACTCATCGTATTAGAAAAAGTAGGAGGATCGGGCAAAGGATCGGGCAAGGTAGCATCTATAAAAATAGAATCCCCTCTACAAAATGTGGTATCAGGAGGTAATGATGCTTCAGATAACGCAGGGTCTCGAATTATGACCCAAAAAGTATCCCTAGTACAAGGGTCAATTTGTACATCAATACCTAGAGAATCTCCAGGTTCCATTATCCCATCTACAATAGGAATAATCGGATGACAAACTGAACTATCACCAGCAAGGATAGTTAAATCCATAGGAATTGCTTCATAATCAATTCCATATTCGGCTGCTCCAATAAATTGATAATCTAAAACAATATCTTCTTCAGCAGGCCCAGGTATTTCAAAACATAATTCCCCCGTTGCACATCCTTCCACTAAGGTTCCATCTAGACTTATCGTTTGTGCAGTCACTTCTAATTTACCTGTTCCAAAACTTTTAGCCTCCAAAAATACCGCAGAATCAAAAATTTGATCTCCCAAATCTGCAATAGCTAATTTGATGGTATAAGTTTCACAAGGAATCACAATTGCTTGGGCTGTAAAAACATCCAAGTAAGCTCCATAAACTAAATTTGTAGATCCTGTATTATCATTATAATATTCTTCAAATTGTGCTGGACAGCCTGCACCATTATCTGCATGAACAGAACTAATCGCAACTGGGGTATTGGTAAATGTAAAACCAGATGGATCAGCAGGGTCAGGTACTAATGCAATATTTACCGCATCATAAGTTCCTCCTGTGGGATTAGGTCCTGATATAAAAAAACCAAAAACATCATTAAACTGAGTACATGGATATACTGGATATTCTTCTGATGCAAAAACATATTTAAATCTCAAGGTATCAGAAGTAGGCGTAAATGTTATTTCATAAATTGCTGCATCATTAATTCCTGATCCTGGCGAAATCGTTGCCCCAATTGCTTCCAAGTCTGCATCACTTGCTGATCCCGAAGTCTGATTACTTGCAAAGCCCGTCGCTGCATCTGCTGCTGCTACTGCCGTACCTGTTGACATTACAATTCCTCTCTCAATCCCGATATCGTTTAAGGCATCTGAGAAATAACCTACCGATGAGGCACCTCCAGTATAAACTATATCTGAATCCAATACTTCTACACCATCACCTAGTAATGCATTTTGAATGAGATTAATTGGTGTCCAAGGATCTTGATCTCCTCCTGAGACTTCAAGTTGAGCTTGAGTAGACCAACTCCATAAAAGAAAAGGAAAAAGCATACTTATTTTAAAAAACAATTGAAGTGTAAATCTTGATTTTTTCATACTAGAAATTTAGGAACACATTGTGCTTGTCAAAATTGGTTTTGAAATTATTCTCAAAATATAGTCTGCATGGATAATATCAGACTCATAAAATTACATTTTTGAACTCCTATTTTTTATTAATTTTTAATAAAATATTGCTTTCACTTTGACTTAATTCAATTTTATAGGATTGAACACATACAAATTATAATTTTCATTAATATCTTAAAAATCAATAGAATATGGGAAAAGGAGGTCTAATACAATGGTTTTTTCAATAAAATAAAGATACTATACCCCCTTATGAATGCTGTCTATGCGTTGAAAAATAGAGATAGAAACAAGGAATTTGGAAGAAAAATGACAAATAGGCAAGTTAATTTTGAATGATGATTTAGAGGTTTAGCCGCAGAATTACGCTGACTAATCATGACTACCGAATAACGCATTATAGAAGGAGTCATGATTCGTCGGCGTATGTCTGCGGCTAAAAAAATCACAAGATGAATTTTACTTTAATAAACAACAACCTTCCTTTCCAGCTGGTAAGTATCATAGAAATAATACTGAAACCGAAATTCGCCTTTGATTTGAGGGTAAAAGGAACGAAGAATTTCTTCATATTGACTTTGAGGACTTGGCACTTCCTCGTGTGTTTGTTGGTAAGCTCTAACTTGAAATAAATAATCTGATTTCTTTTCTAAATGCATAGTTGAAAAAACTGCATTTTTTCTCGCTCGAAGCACTACTAAATAATAAAATGCATCACCTAATCGAACTGAATCAGGAGTAATCACATCCATCGGAAATGCTGGAAAATTAGACTTGGCATCAAAAGGAAGATTCACTTTGGGAGTTCGAATTCGATGTATAAATAAAGTATCTTTTATCTGGTTAGGTTCAGTATATTTTAATTTCCCAAATCCAAAGGATGGATGCCGATCAAAAGCTAAAACTGTAGAATAAATGGATTCCGCCTGAGCAGTATCTAAAGGACGAACGAGGAGCCTTTTAGGCTTTTGTTCGCAAGCCCAAAAGATCAATATCGAAAATATGAAAATACCACAGCTAACTTTCATAGCATGGGATTTAGTAGATTAAGTTATGAATTATTCGGTATTGTAATTAAAAACGCAAATGACTTAGGTTTTAGTTGGTGATAAGTGATCGGTAACTGGTGATTCGTTCCAAATACTTTTAAAAAATATGGATTCGGCAGGTTTTGACTTATCACTCAATCGACACAATATTAGTCCTTAATCTATAAAGATGCCCATGAAATTGATTTTGGTGTATTGCAAAATATTGGTTTTGATTTTTTTTTCAAAAACTAAAAATTCAACTTCCCTACAATTTAACCATCCCAAGTTTTTTCCTTAAAATTGCAGACTATTTGAAAACGATTAAAAACACAATTTCAAAAGCTAAGAAACGATAAAGCAATAACTTATAAGAATTTTCAAAATGTTATATGTTATTGCTTTATCGTTCCTAAAAAAAACTACCAACCATGATAAATTTTTCGAATATCATTTTAGAAAAAATGGCCATTCATAAAGTAGGGAATAAATCAAAAGCAGAAAAGAATTTTTTCTCAGAAGTCCTCTACCGTCCAAGTGCAAGTATTGAAGATAAATTATTAAAATACTTTTTAAATCCATTTAAAAAAGTAGATGAAACGTATCAATTCAATGCTCCTCAGAATGATACCAACCCCATGTATAATCTCTTTAAATCATTCATTGCAACCAAAGAGAATTTTTTAGAATTATCACAACGCATCTCAAGACATCTTTACGATCAATCCAAACATCAAAACATCAAGCCTGGTGAAGTCTTTGTTGTTCATTTTTCTGAACTGTTGTATGGCGATGAGATGGTGGAAGCTATTGGTGTTTTTAAGTGTGAGCGTAAAAATGAATTCATGCAAATCAATGTCGTCGATAGTGAATTACTATTAAATTTTCAGCAAGGTTTTTCTGTAGAAAAAATGGATAAAGGAGTACTCCTTTTAAACGTAGAGCAAGAAGACGGATTCCGAGTTTTGAGTGTTGATAATAACTATTACGATACTTCATATTGGCTACTTGACTTTTTAGATGTAGTGCATGTTAAAGATGATTTTTACCATACTACTAGCTATCTCGAAATGGTAGATAATTTTACCAAAGAAGTCCTTGCTCCAAAAATGGACAAAGCAGAACAAATTCAATTCATGAATGATTCTGTGGATTATTTTGCAAAACATGAGACTTTTAACTTTGATGAATTTGCAACTGAAATTGCTCCTCAACCAGAGGTTGTTGCAGAATTAAGGGATTATAAAAATGACTTCGCACTACAAGATGTGGAAGCTTTTTCCATTGCGCCTGCAGCTATCAATAATGCTAAAAAGAAAATCAAAAACAATATCAAATTGGATACTGGTGTTTCTATAAAAATGAATTTCACTAATCCTGAAGAATCAAAAGACCTTGTAGAACGTGGGTTTGATGAAGACAAAGGATTGTATTTTTATAAAATTTACTTTAACGAAGAAATGGAGTAAAGTTCATACCTTGAACTTAACATTCTCAAATAGTTTTAATTCATTTTATAAAAAACTCGTTCTGAATAAAATCTCAGGACGAGTTTTTTTTATAAAGTTCAAAACGTTTCATTGATTCAAAATTATTTAGAACCGTTTAGTGCAAGGTCTGTCGTCTTCCTATTTAAAATTAATCTAAATAATTTTGAGAAACGAAATTTGGCTAGTATCTTCGTGACAAATTGGAAAACAGACTTATGTCAAAGATAACGATAGCTTTAGCGGATGCACAGTATTTAATACGAGTTGGACTACGATCATTGATCGAGGAGTTTGAACAATTTGAAATAGTAGGTGAAGCGGATTCTGAAAGTGTATTGTTAGAATTAGTAAAAGAAAAAAATCCTAAAGTTGTTATCTTAGATCATCAACAGACAGCTGCCAAATTTAATACTGATTCTATTTCTAAAATTAAAGCATCATCACCATCCTCCAATATTCTTATTATCAGCGGAGACAATAATCGAGAAACTATTTTTAAGGTCGTTGAAAGTGGAATCAATAGTTTTTTGACAAAAACTTGCGATGAAGAAGAAATCATTAGCGCGATAAAAGCGACTGCTAAAGAAGAAAAATTCTTTTGCAATAAGATTTTAAATTTCATCTTGGAAAAATCTTTTGCAAAACCTGAGGACTGTACTCCTACCCCATTAACCCCTCGTGAAATTCAAATCGTACGAATGATTGCGGATGGAAAAATTGCAAAAGAAATTGCAAATCAACTGAACTTGAGCACACACACCATTTATACACATCGCAAAAATATCATGAATAAGTTGGAGCTAAAATCAGCTTCTGAATTGGTATTGTATGCGGTAGAAAAAGGGATAGTAAAAAGTCCAACAGCTTAAAAAAACAACACTTAACTAAATTAAAACATGCCCATTTTATTTTGGATTATTCTAAGTACAGGTATTGTACTGGTCTTAACTCTTGACGTTTTAGGTGCGATTGCCTCTCGAAAATTTCAATTCAATTATACCAAACTAGCCATTATTTCCCTTCTAATATTTCTAGGAATTTCAATCTGGGCAACAAAGACAATCAATGCTACAGCAGGGATTTCAATTTCAGGTTTAATCAGTCTAGTTGATGCTACCTTGGGTTGGAAATTATGCAATAAATTTAATCCTAACCTTGGAGAGTTGGAAGCAGAATTTACAGAAGAACTCAAGAAAAATGCAGAACTCGAACCTACCTTTGTTATTGGGATGGTTTTGTTTGGCCTATTTGTAGGATGGGTTGGAACCTTACTTGCGTAGCTGTTTTTATATCGTTCCAACTCAAAAAATTATCATAGAAGTTCTATTTAAACTGATACTATTTCTTGCTTTTTTAATTTTTTTGTTGCTCGAAATAATACTTTATCTACATTATGAAATACAAAAAAACTCAATTCCTACCTACCTTAATACATTAAAATAAAAACAATGTATTTCAAACCGTTGTCACAGAAACACCCACCTTTTGAATGACATTTTTTCAAATCTCCAGTAATATAGGATTCATACTCTTAGAACCTATTTAGATTTTTTTCTTTGAGGCGAAAAATATAGTTTTTGCAGCCCGATTAAAAAAGTTTAAACAGGTCCTTAATCTAACACCAATACATCTAACTTCTTAACTAAATTAAAGTCCTATAACCTATGAGATTTATCTACTTGGGATTAATCCTTATGTGCACTTCTATAACATTACATTCACAAGATCCATCTTTTTCACAATTTTATGCAAGTCGTATTTATTTGAATCCTGCATTTACTGGGTTAGATAATGGTATTGGTCTATCAGCAGTATCACGTTTACAATGGTTGTCAGCTGATAAAGGTTTTAGAACTTATGGAATGACCTTAGAATTTAGAAGACCATTTATCAATAGTGGTTTTGGAATTCAACTGTTTCAAGATGAGGAAGGAATTGGCAATTTAAAAAATACTTCTGTTGGATTAGCCTACTCTTATACCATTCCCTTAAGAAATCATAATGAAATAAAATTAGGTTTTCAAGGAAGATGGATACAAAAATCTGTGGATTGGAGTAAGCTCATTTTCTCTGACCAATTAGATCCTATTCATGGAAATATTTATTCCACAACTGCAATACCTGGTCAAGAATACGTTAGGCATACTGATTTTGATATGGGAGCTATTTGGGTTTCCAATTCAACTTTAAGGTTGGGAAAAAGAAAAGTAAAAAATATCAGAACGAATATCGGTTTTAGTGTTCATCACCTCATGTCATTATTTAATGAAAATGGTGGTGGTGAATCTTTACAAAATTTAGATACCAAAGTTCCACCTCGTATTACCTTTCATGCAGGTTCAGTTATACCATTAGTTTATTATTCCAATAAGAAAAAAACAATCGCAATTTCTCCTAATTTCAAATACGATATTCAAGGAGACAAGTTGTTTGACTTAAAACAAAATTTTCAAGTTATCACCTATGGTGCTTATTTAATTTTTGATGGAATTTATTTTGGAACTATGTATCAAAATAAAATTCCAATACTTGGTTTTAAAAATACGAATGCATTAATTTTTGCAATGGGCACTCAAATCAAGGTCAATAAAGTCAATCAATATTTTATAGGATTTAGTTATGATGCCAATACTTCAGGATTGGGAACAAGAGCAGGTGGAGTTTATGAAGTGGCATTTCGCTGGTCAGGGATTAGTTTATTACAACCAAAAGGAGGTAAAAAAAGAAGACCTCGAAAAAAGAAACCAATTAACTGTTATAAATTTTTCTAATAGCAAAACTATGCCCTCTACCCCTTGATAATAAACATATTCCTAAATCCAACATATTCCTACAATCATATGAAATTTGCTTATACATTCACTTTTATATTTATACTTTTTTTTCAAAATAACTTTTTTGCACAATGCAATTTTACCATTTCCGACAATAATGTTTGTGGGTTTGAATCCATAAATTTTAATGTCATTAACCCTTCTGGAAACTACACTTGGGATTTTGATGGCGATGGAAATATTGATGCAACAGGCCCAAATGTCACTTATGCTTTTCCTGCATCTAATAATACTATACTTTACAATACCCTACTTTTTAGAAATAATAATTATTGTCAAACTGAACAGATTATTGTTGAAACCACTCCAGATCCGGTAATCGGAGTATTACCTGGAAGTGGAGTGTTGGAAGATAGTTTGATCAGAGTTTGTAGTAGTTTGCCCAATGTAACATTGGATATTTATAATGCATCTTCTACCTTTTCATCTAATGTCAATTATACGATTGACTGGGGAGATGGTACGATTGAAAATTTTGATAACAATTCATTTCCAAGTACCAATTTTATTTCTCATAATTATTCAGGATTTGGATATTATAATATTTCTATCGAAATCGAAGGTTCAAATGGTTGTACCAATACAGGTGAATATATTTTTTACAATGGAGGAAACCCATCCGTAGGATTAGCTACTCCTGGAAATACAACTGGACTATGCGCCCCAGCTACTGTTGACTTTCCAATTACAAATATTACGAATAATCCTACTGGAACAATTTATAATGTTTACGTAAGTGGAGAATTAATAACAACATACACACAGGAAAATGTGCCTGCTGTTTTTACTTATACTTTTTTGGAAGCCTCTTGTGGATTAACGACTTCAACAGGTAATTATCAAAATGCTTATGATGTACAAATCGAAGCGACCAACCCTTGTGGGTCTTCTCAAGCCACCATCGAACCGATAGAAGTAAGCACTCCGCCTGACGTGATTTTTTCAATCGACCAACCTAATTATCATTGCGAAGGAGAAGAGTACACTTTTTCAAATGAAAACAATCAAGGTGGTGAAGTGCAAAGTGGAAATCCATCAACTTGTACAAGTCTTCCTCCAAGTTGGAGTATCACCCCAGGTATTCCAGGGGTAGATTGGGAAATAACTTCAGGTAACTTTTTTGGTTCAGATGAAATAAGTATCATCTTTTACACACCTGGTAATTATACCATTACAATGAACTTAAATAGCCCTTCATGTGGTGAAGGAGTTTATAGCCAAACCATAGAAGTTTACGGAAATCCAATTTCAGAAGCCTCTGTAACTTTATCAACAGCAGCTTCTCCTGGAGCAGATGAATGTGTTTCGACTTTAGCTTCTTTTGAAAATGAATCAACAGGTGATAGTTTGTCTTTTGTTTGGTCAATAAGTCCATCTGGAGGATGGAATTTTGAGGATACTTCTACATTTACTACTGAAGATATTTTAGTCAATTTTACAGAACCTGGAGATTACACAGTAAGTCTTTCAGCCAGTAATTTTTGCGCCTCTGAAGTTTGGGATACAGTATTAAATATTGCTGCTGTACCTGAAATCAGTTTCAGCCCAATGGGTGCATTTTGTGAAACTGCCACCCTAAATTTTGATCCTTCAAATGTTAATTTAAATGCCAACAATGGAACATTTTCTTCGGTAGAATGGAGTTTCCCCGGTGGAATACCTTCTTCTTACTCAGGAGCCTACCCTACCAATATTCAATATGATTCTCCTGGTACTTATGTGATAAATGTTACGGCTACTAACCAATGTGGACAAGTCTCCGCTTCGCAAAATTTTACCATCCAAGAATTAGGTGAAGTAGAAATGATGAATGACCAAACCGTCTGTGAAAATGGAAATCCATTTAATTTAACTGCTATTCCAAGTGGTGGAATATGGAGTGGAAATGGAGTAAATTCATGGGGACTTTTTACTCCAAATAGTAATAACATTGGAGATAATATTTTAACCTATACCTATCAAGACAACAACTGCCTGATGCAAGGGACAATGGTCGTTTCTGTTTTGGAATTGGAATCAATTGATGCTGGTCCAGATCAAGAAACATGTGTGGATGGTTCCGTATTTTTAATCACAGGAGGCACTCCTACCAATGGAACTTGGAGTGTAAATAATGGTGGTGTCATAATTGGAAATAATACTTTTGATCCAGTTGCTTCAGGGACTGGTGTTTATACATTAACTTATACCATCACAGATAGTAATAATTGTAACAATACAGATACAAAAACTATAATCGTGCATGATCTGCCTGCAGTTGAAGCAGGTTTAGATCAAGCTATTTGTGATAATCCGTTCGATATCACCTTGACTGGATATTCGCCAGCAGGTGGTATTTGGACTGGAACAGGAGTTTCTCCCAATGGAATTTTTAATGCTGACAATACTCCTGGACTAGGTGACTACACCTTGTTATATACTTTTACAAATCCAACTACTAATTGTACAAATTCCGATTCCATTATCATTTCGGTTGTCCCAAACGATGTTGCTGACGCAGGAATGGATGAGGAAATATGCATCAATGAAAATTCATTTTCCATTCAAACTGGAACGCCCGTAGGTGGTATTTGGAGTGGAAATGGAATTACCAATGGTACCAATATTTTTGATCCAGAAGCTGCGGGAGTAGGTACACATGTAGTTACCTATACTTTTGGTGCAGGCATCTGTGAGACTTCAGATACGAAAATAATTACAGTTGTAGATTTACCTGAAATCACACTTCCTAATTTCAATGAGGTATGTCTGAATAGTGGGCTTTTAGATTTAAGTGGAGCATCTCCATCAGGAGGAACTTGGTCTGGCAATGCCATTTCAAATAATCAATTTGACCCAGAAGTTGCTGGAATTGGGGTACATACTTTGACTTATAATTATACAGACCTGAATACGTTATGCTCCAATTCTAAAAGTATTCAAATCGAAGTTTTTGATTTACCTACGCCTACGGCAAATGATACTTCGTATTGTAACACACCAGGTTTGGTAGATTTACCTCAAGCCAATCCTGCGGGAGGAACTTGGGCTGGTGTGGGAGTTTCGGGTAATCAATTTGATCCAGTTAGTGCAGGTGGAGTTGGAAACTATTCATTGACTTATACTTTTGATGATAATAATAATTGCTCAAATACAACGACAATTGTCGCCTCAGTCATTTCACCTAACAATGTAAATGCAGGAAATGATTTTGAGATTTGCATTGATGCTGAAATTATTGATTTAAGTCAAATGGCTTCTCCGAGTGGAGGGACTTGGAACTCAAATGGAAGTGCAGGTTTGGTTGGAAATGATTTTAATCCGATGACAGCAGGGGAAGGAATTCATACTTTAACATATACCATCGGTACTGGAAATTGTCAAGTAAGTGATGACCTACAAATCACGATTCATGAATTACCTTCCGTTGAAACTATGCCTGATTTTGAAGTTTGCGCCAGCGAAAATTCAATCATTTTAACTGCCACACCAACAGGTGGAACTTGGACAAGCAATAATGGAGGAGTAATCGGAGCCAATATTTTTAATGCAATAGCTTCAGGTGCTGGTAATTTTTCTTTTACTTATAGTTACTCTGATGTAAATGGTTGTATCAATTCTGACGATTTAATCATCACCGTAAATCCATTACCAATAGTTAATTCAAATGACACCTCATATTGCAATACACCAGGTTTAGTTTCCCTACCCTATGCAACTCCCGCCAATGGGATTTGGAGTGGTCAAGGAGTAACCAATAATTTATTTGATCCACAAGTTGCCAATGTAAATCCAAATGGAACTGGTAATTATGAATTGGTGTATATTTTTACTGAACCCATTACAGGTTGTGTAAATTTTGATACCATTATCGTTACTGTATTTGAACCTCAAACAATTGATGCTGGTGCAAACGATACTTTATGCATCGATCAAGGAGTACATCAACTTGCTGGATTTTTACCTACCAATGGAACTTGGAGTGGCAACGGTATCACAGATGCTACGAATGGAATTTTTGATCCAGTTGTTGCAGGTGTAGGTCTACATACTTTGATTTACTCATTTGGAACTGGCAATTGTTATGTAGATAATTCTAAAACTATTTTAGTGGTAGACTTAAGTGATGTAGATGCAGGCCCTGATGAAACGACTTGTTTGATTTACGATGAAATGGAATTATCTGGATTTTCACCAGCAGGTGGAATTTGGAGTGGTGTTGGAATTACAAATCCAAACGTTGGAATTTTCAATCCAGAAATCGCTCAAGTTGGAAATCATATTTTGACTTATACTTTTACCGATTCTTTATCGGGTTGTGTTTTTTCTGATGAAAAAACAATAACAGTTTTCCCGATGGAAATTCCAGCTTTTAATATGCCTGAATTGGCCTGTCGAAATGAAGTGATTTCTTTTGAAAATCTTTCTCCTAGTAATTATGCAGTTACTTGGAACTTTGGAGATGGCGATGTTTCCACAGATTTTTCTCCACAACATTCATATGATGTTGTAGGCACTTACGAAGTTTCTTTAACAGTACAAAATGAGCATGGTTGCGTGAGTTTTGTTATTGATAGTATTTCCATTACTGATGTTCCTGTAGCCTATTTTCAGCCTGACACTTCAGAAGCGTGTGTAGGGTTAGAATTAAATTTAAATAATTTAAGTGTAGGCGAAGAATTAACTTATCATTGGAATTTTGGAGACAATCAATTCAGTACAAATGAACATCCTGAAGTGGTCTATCTTGAAAATGGAATCAACGATACCACTTATATTATTACCTTGACGACAACTAATTTATGTGGTACAAGTACCTTCCAAGATATCGTTACAGTTCATCCATTACCTACTGCAAATATCGGAATTTCACCTCAAACAGATTGCTCCCCTCTTCTTGTTGACTTTGCAAATATCACAACTGGAGCTGCAACTGATTTCCAATGGGATTTTGGAAATGGAAGTACTTCTGAAGAATTAATACCTCCTACTCAAACTTTTTTAGCACATGGAAATATTGAAACTTATACTGTAACGCTTGTGTCTTCAAATATTTGTGGATCAGATACTGCCACTACGGAAATCATGGTAGAACCGCCAAATGTTGAAGCATTAGCAGGTGCTTCAACATTGAATGGATGCTTGCCATTGACTGTTGATTTTTATAATTATTCTACACCAGGAGCTTTAATTGATTGGGAATTCGGAGATGGAAATAGTTCTTCTCAAACAACACCTACACATACTTTTGATGAAGTGGGCACTTATACTGTGATACAATATGCGAATAGTGATTGTGGATACGATACGACCACTTTAGAAATTACAGTTTACCCTTCTCCTGAGGTTTCTTTTAACCACCCTACTTATGTTTGTAAAAATCAACCTATGGTTTTCCAAAATTACTCTATCAATACTTCAGGTCATTTCTGGGATTTTGGAGATGGCAATACTTCTCAATTAAATGCACCTGAACATATTTTTACAGAGGCTGGAGAATATACGGTGACATTAACTGGAATCTCAATTTATAATCAATGCCCTGCAAGTTATTCTACTATTGTAACTGTCGTGGATATTCCAGCAGTTTCCTTTGATCCATCTGCGTTGAATGGTTGTGTACCTTTTGAAATAGAATTAACCAATACTTCTGAAACACCTATTTTTTATGAATGGAATTTTGGAGATGGAAATACTTCTATTGATGAAAACCCAAATCATGTTTTTGAAGCAATAGGAACTTATGACGTGACTTTGGTAGCAACAGATATTAATGGTTGTTTTAATGACACTACCATTTCAAATATTATTGTTCATCCACGAGCGGAAGCTATTTTTGAATTTGAAAGGAATGCTTTGTGTGGACTTCCTGCTGTTATTCATTTTGAAAATAATTCAGTTGGGGCAACAGGTTTTACATGGAATTTTGGAAATGGTGCAACTACTAATAACAATGCTCCTACATTTTCATATGCTGAAGCAGGCGATTACTCCGTTGAGTTAATTGCGACAAACCAATTTGCTTGTGCAGATACGGTTTTACAAAATCTGACGATCCATCCTGAACCTGAAGCTAGTTTTGAAATAGAAGGTAGTGAAGGTTGTGAACCAATGGAAGTTACTTTTAATAATTCATCCACAGAGAGCAATAATTTCTTTTGGGATTTTGGAAATGGAAATACTTCTACGGAAACCAATCCTACTGCACTTTATGAAAATAATGGTTTGTATGATGTCAGTTTAATTGTTTCCATTGATGATGCTTGTTTTGACACATTGATTTTACAAGAAGCCATAAATGTTCATATCACTCCATTTGCAAATTTTGAAGTGGAACAAACTAATCAAAATGTGGATGATGGAGCATTCCAAATGGTCAACCTCTCTGAAAATGCAGATAACTATTATTGGGAATTTTCTGATGGTCACACAACAGAAGCGATTCATCCTTCCCATCGTTTTTTTAATAATGGAAATAAACAAATCTACTTAGAAGCGAGTACGGAACATGGTTGTGTGGATGATACATTGATTAATTTTATTCCAAAAACTATAAAAGGTTTGCATCTTCCAAATGCCTTTTCTCCAGAACAAGGTTTAGGTGATGTTCGACTTTTCAAACCTGCTGGTGTAGGAATTAAAGAATACCATATTCAAATTTTTTCTCCATATGGACAATTGATGTGGGAATCGAAAGAGTTGGAAGACGGACAACCTGCTGAGGCTTGGGATGGAACAATCAATGGAAAATTAGTAGCGCAAGATGTTTATGTTTGGAAGGCATACGCACTATTTGATGATGGAACAATCTGGCAAGGAGTACCTAAGAAAAATGGCGGTTATAAAACAATGGGTTCAGTAACCTTATTAAGATAAACTGTATTGCTACAATTTTAAAGTGCTTCCAGAACTCAAAGTTCTGGAAGCACTACTAGGTGCACAAATACAACACTACTCAGTACAATTTCTATTTCATAAATTGTAAAAAATAAACAGTTGTCATGACAATAAAAACAATAGAAACATAGTTTTATTTTTAGCTTTTCAATACAAATACCTACCTAAAATTCCACTCAATTTACTTTTTGAAAAGTTAAGACGTTATCGAAAAGTAAATTTCCCAACAAATTTTTTTAATTTAAAGAGTTATCTTGGAACACATTAACGATTGGATACGTTCATTTTAGTTATGATTACTAAATTTACCCCACATATCATCTTTTTACTTTTCATCTCAACTTTTGCATCTGCACAAGATCATGTTTGTGGAGTGGTGCATCCAACAGACCCTGCAGTTATCGAAAGCGTTCAAGCCATAGAAGAACATACTCAAGAATGGATTTTGGAACAACAAAATAGTGCAACAACTAGAGAGATAATCACCATTCCTGTTGTTGTTCATGTGATTTGGTATGATGAATCTGAAAAATTTTCAGAGTTAGAAATCCAAGCTCAGATAGATGGACTTACTGCTGATTTCCGAAAAATGAATGAAAATCGTTTTACCATACCCGAAGAATTTCAACCTCTTGCTGCTGATGTAGAAATTGAATTTTGTCTGGCTACGGTTACAGAAAACGGGCAAGAAACCAATGGTATTATTTATAAATATACTGACCAATTAAATATCGGCACATCATCTAATGGTATCAAAAGAATACACTACGACCAACATGGTGGAAGTGATGCTTGGAATACAAATGATTATATCAATATCTGGGTAGGACAAATGGAAAACTTCGAAGGTTTAGCCACTTTCCCTGGAACTGCTCCAGTACCAGAAGAGGACGGAATTGTTATTGACCCTGATTTTTTTGGATTCTTTTGTTCAACTTCAAATGGTTCTTCTCATGGTCGTACGCTTACCCACGAGATGGGACATTTTTTAAATCTTAGACATATTTGGGGTACAAATAGTGGAAGTGGAAATTGTGATAGTGATGATTTTGTAAGTGACACACCTCGACAAGATATCAGCTCTAAAGGGTGTCCCACTCACCCACAAGAATCATGTGGTTCTAATAATATGTTTATGAATTATATGGACTATACAGATGATGCATGTTTATCCATGTTTACTCATGGTCAAAAAATGCGAATGCTAGCCACCCTTGCTCCAGCAGGGCCAAGAGGTAGTCTAAGAAATTCAAATGGTTGTGATAAGATGCGGGATAAAAGTTTGTCCTTGAACCCTGATAAAATTTTGATTTATCCCAATCCTGCAGCTGATTGTATTCACATTGATTTGGATTTGGATGCTGATACAGATATGAGAATGGAGATTTTTAATAGCATCGGTCAACCAGTTTATTCTTCAAGGATTTTTGCAAAAGACCTTCGTACGTTTGATGTTTCTAGATTTAGCAACGGCGTCTATTTTATTTATTTTGAAACTAATAGTAATGGTGCTTCTAAAAAAATGGTGATAGAAAGACGGTAACGGTCGCTTCGCTTGACGGGGTCAAACAATTTTGATTAATTTTAGGGACTAGGAATTAAATACTTGGATAAATCTCCATCCTTCTTCTGCATATTCTCTAATCACAGCTAAGTAATCTTCCCTTTTTCCCTAATTCATTTTCCCTTTTTCAAATTAGACAAAAAAACCCTCGCAGCAAAAGCTACGAGGGTAATG
>CAKZSH010000139.1 GCA_937918905.1 uncultured Saprospiraceae bacterium | reverse complement strand
ATACTTATAAAGAACGATTTACTAAACATTTAAT
Organism: uncultured Saprospiraceae bacterium; assembly: GCA_937918905.1. Lineage (GTDB taxonomy): Bacteria > Bacteroidota > Bacteroidia > Chitinophagales > Saprospiraceae > CAJQQY01. The sequence continues at coordinate 5,112 of CAKZSH010000139.1, read as the reverse complement.
TTAATACAGACACCGTTTAGTTAATACTCTCACAGCAATCACAATGACCGCTTTTTTTCTGAATGTTACTCGTGGCAACCTTTTTGACATCTTTCACAAATCCTTGATAATCAATTACATCTATAAAATCTTAAAGTTTAATTTACTTCATAATAAAAAAGCCTTACTGGAATTCCAGTAAGGCTTTTACATCTTTTTTAGCTTAAAAAATTAAGCATCAGTTGCATCGTCAATTACATCTTTTGCGCCATCTACAAGGTCGCCTCCGATGTCTTTAGCACCATCGACAAGACCGCCAGCGGCATCACCTACAGCACCTGCTGCATCTTTAGCACCATCAATAATACCGCCACCAATATTTTTAGCACCATCTACGACACCACCAGTAAGATCGCCAGCTTTGTCTAAAACAGAGCCACCAATACTGGATGCACCATCAACCACATCACCTACGACATCACCAGCTTTGTCAACAACGCTACCTGCAACATCACCAACAGTTCCTATGGCACCTTTAGCACCATCCACGACACCACCAGCAAGATCGCCAGCTTTGTCTAAAACAGAACCGCCAATACTGGAAGCTCCATCAGCAACGTCGCCTACGACATCACCTGCCTTGTCAACAACATTACCTGCTGCACTTGCAGCACCTTCTGCAACGTCACCAACTGTATCTTTTACAGAACCGAATAATCCTTTAATAAAATCAAAAAATCCCATGTTTGTAAGTTTTTTGTTAGAAAATAAATGCCTATCAAATAGGCAAAACAATTTAGTTTGATTGCTTAAAAATAAAAAACTTTATCAAATTTTTATAATTAGCTATAAATGAGTTGGTTATATGTTTGAAAAGTTGCTCATTGGAAAGCATCAATTTATGGTAATCTACTTAGGGGAAATGAGTTTTTTTAGATTCTTTTGTCAAAGAACCTTATTTTTTAAGGAATCATCACATCAACTTCTAAGGAAGTGGACAAATCACTTTCAGGTGTTACTTCGAAAAATTTACTCATACTTCCTACATCTCCACTCGAAGGAAAGAAGTTTCCATCTTGATCGGAGAACAATGTAATGTAATAATTGTCAGGATGTAAATATGTTGTTGTATAACTATTTTCTGCTGGTTTGACATTAATTGTACGTACCACTTTTTTATCTAAATTTTCAAAATTAATATTTCCATTGCTATCAATAATCGGTTCCGTAGAAAGATAAAATAATAAACCTTCATCTTGAATGCTAGTACTTCGATTTATTTGAATGGTCAAATCACTTAAATGTCCATGCATACTTTTTGGAAAAGGATCTTGACTTTCTTCTAAAAACAAAGCAGAATCATCATCAATCAAATTGACAAATTTACCATCCAAGTCTACTTCTGAAACTTCTTGAGGAAAATTAAATTTTTGCGTAGTAGCATCTGCAAAAGAAGGATTATAATTAGTTCCTGTAAATCCCATATGATGAACAGGATCATCGAGCTGCCCACTATCATCTTTGTAAGCATCAAAACTCATCGTTCCATTTTCAAAACGCAATTCCATATAAGCTCGCTTCTCTTTACCAATTGCATCCACCAAACGATAGTAACTAGAGTTGCTTGAAATTTCAGCTTTGTCCAAAACAAAATAAGTTGCTCGATATTGATTACCTAACCAGCCGCCGTTCCTAGCCATGACTTGTTTTCGACCTTCAAAGTCTGCTACAAAAAATGAGGTGATAATATTTTGGTCAGAAGCACCTTCATAAATGGAATGTACATGCGAAGCGGAAATAGGACGGAAATCAAAAGCAAACCAATCGAAATCTCCAAATACAGTTTCGTTATTGCCTACCCAATGTCCTGAGATATCTGATAATAGTGAGAACCCTAAGATTTCGTTGGGATCAATTGGTGTTTCTTCTTTTTTGCAATTAGAAAAGAATAACATGCAAAGTGTTAGAGGGAAAATTAATTTTTGTGTTGAAGACATATTTTTCAGGTTTTTAGTTTACAGATTAAGTACCGATGAAAGAATAACTTGAACATCTAGGACGGCTTCTTTTTTTCTCATTTTTCCTTTGAAATCGGTCATAGTATCAACAATACTCCCTCTTTCAAAAAAAACTGAGAACAAAATAATCTCGTCCAGATGTCCAACTTATTTTTTCATCGGTACTTAAAGAATACTAAGAACCTAAATTTTGGGAAAAATATTTTCTATTCCAAAATTATTTTTTCAAAAACGCATCCAACCGCACCTTCACATTTTCTCTTAAATTCATATAAAACAAAGAGTAATCATAATTATGATAATTCCCACCTGGCAATAACATCAGTCGAAATATTCGATGTTTTGGTTTTGAAATATATAAAAACCCATCTTCTCCACACCTAGCTGAAGTTTCATTTTTAAACGGTGTGGATAATCCACTCACTTCAATTTCTGCAATCTCATCATTTAACAGAGTATCCAATTGAAAATTACTTTTCGAATATTGATTATTGACCGCACCTAAATGTTGAGTATCTTCTGCCACCTCTGTATTTGATTTCCATGAGATAGGATTGGTTACAAAAGGCTTGAACTTTGTTCGTTTTTTAAATTCCCATGTTCCATCATCTTTCGAGAAAAAATATTCTGCTCGGTCAAGTACATGTATTGGACCTCCATCTTCGATGTAAGTATCGTAAGCGATGACACATTGCGTATCAGTTGCGCTTTGGCTTGGCTTGATGTTTTTTAAATCCGCTCTAAATTTTTTTATCGGAAATTGAAACCCAATCGTGTATGCTGCTACCATTCGGTCAACCAATTCTGTTGTATCAATTTTTTCTTCTAACAATCTAATTGCATGAACCGTACCTTGACTATGACTGGCTATAAAAAATGGTCGCCCATCATTTAGATTTTCAATAAAATAATCAAAAGCACGAGCCACATCAGAGTAAGCAACTTCCAAAGCTTTTCGACCATTTTTCCCACCTTCCAAAAAAGAATAAAAAGTAGCTTGGCGATAACGAGGTGCAAATATTCGGCAGCAAGAATTAAAAACGGAAGCCTGTCCTGCCATGATGACTTCATCTACAATTCGGGAAGCCACAGGATGATTCAATGAGGCATTCCAAGTTTTATTTCCAAAAAAAGTAGTGGGGTGAATAAAAAAAACATCAGCTTGTAAGTCTTTTGTTTTTGCAGGTTTGATTCCTTCAGGAACTAGACTGGATTTATTTTCAAAATTAGGATGCGCCGCCCAACTTTGCATACTAGAATAATTTGGAGGAAAGGACAATTCATTTTCATTAAAATCTTTTGAAGGGCGAACTCGCTGTGCGAAATTTACCCAATGCCCAACTTTACCTGCACCTTTTTTTATCTTGGAAATTTTATTTTTAAAGCTATCTAAAAGACTCATTATGTTGTTTTTTTTTCTTTACCGTACACTTTTTTAATCTGAAATTTTAGCCACGAATTAGCTCAAATTAGCACTAAAAATGCGAAGCATATTTTAGAATTCGAGGGCATTAAATTTTATTTCCTCGAATTAAAAGTCATCAATGACTTTTTTAAATTTTCTCAAATCCTATCCAAGAAATATTTTGAGAAAATTCGTGTAATTCGTGGCTCAGACTAAAAAAAAGTGTACGGTAGAGAGATTTTTTTTCAAAAAAAAAGATTAAAGATGATGGATTAAAAATTATGTATGTCCCTTTAACTTGAATTGAATTTGGAAGAAACACGTTTTTCGAACATCCTGAATCTTGAATCCTTAATTTTGAATCGATAAAAGTAATCTACAAAAATAAGCAGAGATTTATTCCACTCTTATGAGTATTTTCCTTAATTTCATTCGATTTTTTATAAAAGTTTAATAAATGAGAAAACCATATATCACCAGCGGAATTGTATTTTTATTAATACTCACTTTTCCTTTTTTACTCCAATCGCAAACGGATTCTCGAATTTACGATATCATTGAAGCCTCTTCAGCAGAACGGCTCGAAAAGGATATTCGAACTTTAGCCAATTTTGGAACTCGACATACTTTGTCTGATACCGTTTCTCAAACACGAGGAATAGGTGCAGCACGTCGTTGGATCAAAGCGGAATTTGAAAAAATCTCAAAGGACTGTGGGGGATGTTTGGAAGTTTTTTATCAAAAATCTTTAGTTCCTGCGGAAGGGAATCGACGGTTTGATAAAGACACTTGGGTGGTCAATGTTGTTGCCATTCAACGAGGTGTAGATCATCCCAATAATTACATCCTTATGTCAGGCGATATTGATTCTCGAATTTCTGATCCACTCAATGGAAAAGATGATTCCCCTGGAGCAAATGATAATGCCTCAGGAATGGCAGGTACAATTGAAGCTGCTCGAATTTTGACAAAATATAAATTCAAAAATAGTATTGTGTACACGGGGTTGTCAGGAGAGGAACAAGGACTGTTTGGAGGAAAGCATATGGCAAAAGTTGCAAAAGAAAAAGGATGGAATATTATCGGTATTTTGAATAATGATATGATTGGAAATATCAAAGGAATTGATGGCGTGATTGATAATCGTTCGTTCCGAATTTTTTCAGAACCTACCCCTGTGAATGCAGATGAACGTCAACGAATTTGGCATCGTTTCTATGGTGGTGAAGTAGATGGCCCTTCTCGACAACTCGCTCGGTATGTGCATCGAATGACTTCAACTTATATGCCGATGATGAAACCAACAATGATTTATCGATTGGATAGATTTGGAAGAGGCGGACATCATCGACCATTTAATGATGAAGGTTTTGCAGGTATTCGAATCATGGAAACTCATGAAAATTACACACAACAACATCAAGATATCAGAACGGAAGATGGAATAGAATATGGCGATGTGATCGAACATGTTAACTTTGAATACGCTTCAAAATTAACTGCTGTCAATGCAATTGCATTGGCTGGAATTGCTTGGGCACCGCCTGCTCCTACACAAGTAATGATTGGTGGAGCAGTAAAACCTTCGACCACTTTACAATGGGATGCTGTGGAAGATAGGGATGTTGTTGGGTATAAAATTTACTGGCGAGATACAACTGCTCCTCAATGGCAGTACTCTCGTTTTGTTGGAAATGTAACGAAATTTAC
>CAKZSH010000138.1 GCA_937918905.1 uncultured Saprospiraceae bacterium | reverse complement strand
CCACCTGACGGCTTCTTTTTCTCTTTGACTTCATGAAAAAATGAAGCCGTACCGCAGGGTATGCCTTAATTTTTCCATTTCCTCAAAGAAAAAAACAACAAAGAAAAAAACAACCTCGTCATCTGGGTAGATTATTTAATTCCTAGTCCCTAAGATCATTTCAAAGGTATAAGATTTAAATTTTTGGTAAAAGAAGGTCAATAAACTTAACTAGGAGTTAACCTTAAATTAACACAATGAAAAGGTTTAGGGCAATTTTTTTACAAATAATTTACTTCCAAAATTGTTTCTAATTTCATATTAAATTAATGTAAAAAACCTCTGAATTTCTAAATATGGAATTAACAATGGGCATAAAATTTCACCTGTTATTTAACCATTATTTAGTATGCCCTTCATTAGTGATTAATCTTGTAGGACTACATTTGCATCGAAATCAAAAACATTATTTAATGATTAAATCACGAATCTCAAACCAACGAATCATGAACAAAAAAATCTCTACTATTTTAGCTTTTACATTTTTGGTTATTGGAAATTTATTTTCTCAAATAACAATCACGGATGGAGATCTAGTAGCAGGTGAAACTTACACTTGGACTAGCGATAATGAATATATCCTAGATGGATATGTATATTTAGAAGCTGGAGGTATATTAAATATAGAAGCTGGAACAGTAATAAAAGGATTAGAGGTACCTACTACAAATGATGCAGCATCTGCTTTGATCATCACTCGTGATGCTCAAATATTTGCGCAAGGAACAAAGGATAATCCTATCATCTTTACTTCTTCTGCCGACGAAGGAGATTTAGACGAGACAGCTACTGGATTCTGGGGAGGTTTAATGATTTTAGGAAATGGAACAGTTGCTCGACCAGGCGGAACTGATTTTATTGAAGGAATTCCTAATGAGCCTCGAACAGAATTTGGAGGTGGGACTAATCCAAATGATTTGGAAAGTTCTGGAAAATTAAAATATATTTCTATTCGACATGGAGGAGCGGAATTGGCACCAGGTTCTGAAATTAATGGATTGACTTTAGGAGCTGTAGGTTCAGGAACTGAAATTGAATATATCGAAATCTTTGCAAATTCTGATGATGGGATTGAATGGTTTGGTGGAACAGTTGCAGTAAAACATTTGATTGCTGCATTTTGTGGAGATGATGGAATGGATTATGATTTTGGATGGAGAGGAAAAGGACAGTACTGGTTTGTGATCCAAAGAGAAGATGCAGGTGGAAATGGTGGAGAGCATGATGGTGCAAAACCTGATGGGGAAGCTCCATTTTCAAAGCCAACTATTTACAATGCAACTTATATTGGTTCAGGTGCGAATAGTGGTCAAGTTGATAATGAATTTGCAATCTTAATGAGAGACAATGCAGGTGGGACATATGCTAACAGTATATTTACGGATTTTGCAGACAAGGCGTTAAGTATTGAAGATTTAGCAGCAGGAGAGGCTGATGCTCACCAAAATTTATTAAACGGAGATTTAGTTTTTAAAAATAATTTATGGTTTGGCTTTGGAGCAGGTTCTGATTTATCATCTATAATTGATACTTATGCAGGTGGCGATGATCCAACTGCTGCAGATGTAATTTCACATTTGACTACTAACGCAAATGCAATTGCAGATCCTTCTATTGCAGGGATTTCAAGAATTCCAGATGGTCAACTTGACCCAAGATTAAATGCTGGAAGTCCAGCACTTTCTGTTGGCGATACACCTACCGATCCTTTTTTCGATCCTGTTTTTTATCATGGTGCATTTGACAATGAGAACAACTGGGCATTGGGTTGGACTGCTTTGGATGAAAAAGGATTCTTTGGCAATTTAGTAACTCCAATTCAAGGAGAAACGATCTGTGTTCAAGATGGTGATTTAGAAGGAGGTGCAACTTATTTTTGGACAAAAGAAAATACATATTGCCTTGATGGTTATGTTTATTTAGAAGCTGGAGGTGTTTTAAATATTGAAGCAGGAACTACTATTTATGGAATGGAGTCACCTACAACTAATGATGCAGCATCTGCATTGATTATTGCTAGAGGTGCTCAAATTTTTGCAAATGGTACCGCTAACGATCCTATTATTTTTACTGCAGAAGGGGTAGTAGATGGTTCGATTATTCCTGACGAAACAGTAAATGGTTTATGGGGAGGATTGGTTGTCCTTGGAAACGGGACAGTTGCTCGACCAGGTGGAACTGATTTTATTGAAGGAATTCCAAATGAACCTCGAACAGAATTTGGTGGAGGTGCAACTCCAAATGATACGGAAAGTTCAGGTCAATTGACTTATGTTTCTATTCGACATGGCGGAGCGGAATTGGCTCCTGGTTCTGAAATTAATGGATTGACTTTAGGAGCTGTAGGTTCTGGAACTTTGGTAGATTATATCGAAGTATATGCTAACTCTGATGATGGTATTGAATGGTTTGGAGGAACAGTAGGAGTGAAGCATGCGATTGCTGCATTTTGTGGAGATGATGGAATGGACTATGATTTTGGATGGAGAGGAAAAGGACAGTACTGGTTTGTAATCCAAAGAGAAGATGCTGGAGGAAATGGTGGAGAGCATGACGGTGCAAAACCTGATGGCGAAGCTCCATTTTCAAAACCAACTATTTACAATGCAACTTACATTGGTTCAGGTGTGAATAGTGGTCAAGTGGATAATGAATTTGCATTGTTATTTAGAGATAACTCAGGAGGAACTTATGCGAATAGTATCTTCATGGATTTTGCAGATAGAGCAATTAGTATTGAAGACTTAACGGCAGGTGAAGTTGATGCTCACCAAAATTTATTGAACGGAGATTTAAATTTATTAAATAACTTCTGGTTTGATTTCGGTGCGGGATCTGATTTAGCAGATATCGTAGATACTTACTCAGGAGGTGATGATCCTGATGCTTCTGATGTAATTGCTCACCTTGGAAATAATGGAAATGTTTTAACCAATCCTGAAGTTTGTCAAATTAGTAGAATTCCTGATGGTGGTTTAAATCCAAGATTATCAGGGACAAGTCCTGCTCTTTCTGGAGCAACCCCTTCTTCAGATAGTTTCTTTGATGCAGCAACTTATCATGGAGCATTTAGCGGAGGAAGTACTTGGGCACATTACTGGTCTGCATTATGGCAATATGGACACTTGGGGAACCAATGTGATTTCGTAAGTAACACTAATAATATTGCTGGAAATAATGGTTTTATTTTAAATCAAAATACTCCAAATCCAGCTAGTAATATGACTTCTTTCGAATTTGTAATTCCTACTACTTCAGAGGTGTCAATCGAAGTGTATGATTTGAATGGAAGGTTGATAAACACTTTAATCAATAATACATTTTTGACAGGGACACATAACCTAAATATGGATGTTAGCAATTATGCTAACGGAACCTACTTTGTCACTTTAAAATCAAACACCGTTGTTTTAACGCAGAAAATGACTGTATTGAAATAACCTAATAAGGACAGAGCCAAATGAATATCGAATACTAGAACAAGGATGTAAGATTTGAGAAGTGTTGACGAATATATATTGAAGGAATACACGAAGGTTCGTCAAAACTTCTCAAATCTTACATCCTTGTTCTAGTATTCGATATTCAATAAAATTGGGGCTTTCAGCTCCGTCCTTAATTTTTTGTAAACGTTAGAAGCCATTTTTACCTTGATATTTAACCTAAAGTTTACACACTCTTAATACCGAAACTGACCCATTTTACAAAATTAAGCGTCAAATTTGTAGTATTAAATGATGACATTCAGAATTTAATTTTTTTAGCTAACAATTTATAAAACAAAATTTTTTCTTTTAAATTTTTAATCTAGTGCAATTATGAAAAATTTAAATTTAAAACCAATCTTAATTCTTTTCTTATTCGCCATGCTTCCTATGGCAAATCTTTTAGCTCAAGGTACTATTTCAGGAACAATCATTGAGGAGTCAAATGGACTTACGGTGATTGGTGCCAATGTGGTTATCGAAGGCCAAGAGGATGTGGGAACATCAACTGACTTTGATGGTAAATATCAAATTCCAATCGAAGCAGGAACTTATAACTTGCTGATTTCTTACATCGGATTTTCTAATATGAAAATCGAAAATGTAGTGGTAAAAGATGGTGAGGTAACTTTTGTAGATGCTTCATTTAAAGAGGATGATGCAGGAGTTAAAATTGATGAAATTGTGGTAACAGGAGCAGCAATCAAGACAAGTGAAAATGTGATGCTTTTAACTACATTAAAAGCAGACGCAGTTACTGACGGAATTGGAGTACGTGAAATGCAAAAATTGAATATCAGTAGCGCTGACCAAGCAGTTGCAAAAGTAGTAGGTGTCACGGTTGCAGATGGAAGTGTTGTAGTTCGTGGATTAGGTGATCGATACTCAACGGCACAATTAAATGGTGCAACTATTCCAAGTGCTAACCCATATAAAAATTCAGTTAACCTAGATTTAATCCCTTCAGGATTATTATCAAATATTACAACTTCAAAAACATTTACACCTGACCAACCTGGAACTTTTACAGGTGGTAATGTAAATATCGAAACTAAAAATTTCCCTGAAACAAAAAGCTTTACTGTTTCACTTTCTTCAGGATTTAATACACAGTCTTCTTTTCAAAATAATTTCTTAACGCATGACGGCGGTAGCACAGATTGGTTAGGATACGATGATGGATACCGTTCTCGATCATCTTTATTTGATGATGAAAATTATGCAGATGCATTGTTAAAAAGTGCAGGAACGAAAGCAAGAAATAATGATGTACTAGCTGGGCAAGTAGAAGAATTGTATGATGCAACTTTACATAACATGACTCCTACAACTAAGCAAACGCCAATGAATCATGGAATTGGATTTTCTTTTGGAAATCAATATACTGTAGGTGGTCGTCCTTTGGGAGTTATTTTGGCTGCAAATTACAACAGAAGTTTTACACATTATAATGGTGCATTAAATAACTACTCTTTGGAGTCACAAACTTCACAGACGTTAAATCCAAATTTTGAATTAGGAGGTACGACAAGTGTTGAAAGTCCAACCGTAGGAGGAATGTTAGGATTGTCTTATAAAATCAATCCAAATAACATGATCTCTTTTAATACTTTATATAATCACTCTGCGGATAAAAGTACAAGATCATTTGCAGGAGCATACCAAGCTTACCAAGTTACTTTACCTGAGGTTTTCGAGTTTAGAGAATTGTACTGGTTAGAGCGATCATTGATTAACAATATGTTGATCGGAGAGCATGCTATCGGAACTGACGGAATGAAAATCGAATGGGTAGCAAGTGCTTCTACTGCTACACAAACTGAACCTGAGTTAAGATACTTTGGAAATGAGTATGACATCAGAGATGAAGCAGACCCAACCGATGATCGATGGGCAATTAGAGCACCATCAGAGTATGATTACCCAAATCACTTTTTTAGAGATTTGACTGATAATCAGTATGAAGGAAAAGTAGATATTACACTTCCAATTTTAAAGAATTTAGGAAGAGGTAATAAAGTGAAATTTGGAGGATTGTTCTCTAAAAAAGATAGAGACTTCGGAGAGAAAAGATACTCTGTTCAAAAGAAAAATGCAGAAAACTATGCAGGCGATGCTGAATTCTACTTTAGTGATGCTAATGGTGGTGTGATTGAAAAAGATGCTTTGGATAGAAATGTAATTGGAAATTATATTGTAGATGACACAAGAGCTTCTAATTCTTACACAGGTTCTGAGCAAGTAGCTGCAGGTTATGCGATGGTTACTGTAAAGCCAGTTGAGAAATTTAAAATTATTGCTGGGGCAAGAATCGAAGATTCAAGATTGCCAGTAACTAGTTTGGATTCAACTTACGAAGCATCAAAATTTAGCATACTTCCTTCTGTAAACTTAGTTTACGAATTACAAGATAAAATGAACTTAAGAGCTGCTTTCAGTCAAACAGTTGCTCGACCTAACTTAAGAGAGTTAGCACCATTTTCTAACTTTGATTTTAAAACAGGTGCATTCATCGTAGGTAATCCAGAGTTGAACATCACTTCGATTACTAATGTTGATTTGAGATGGGAATGGTTAATGAATCCAGGTGAAATCTTAGCGGTAGGTACTTATTACAAGTCATTTAAAGACCCAATCGTTTTGGTAAATTTAGGAAAATCAAATCCTGAATTTCAATATCAAAATGTAGATGAAGCTTTAGTTTACGGAGTAGAATTAGAATACCGTAAGAACTTAGGATTTATTTCTCCTAAATTAAATAACTTAAAATGGAGTGCAAATCTTTCTTATATTCATTCAGAAGTTGATATTGATGAAGATGAGTTAGCAGATATTTTATCAGTAAATCCAAATGCGAGTACTCAAAGAACTTTCTTTAACCAGTCTCCATTTATTGTAAATACCAACTTGACTTACTCTATTCCTGAGCAAAATATTGATGCTGCATTATCTTATAATGTATTTGGAGAAAGATTGGTAATCGTAGGACAGGAAGGAACTCCAGATATTTTTGAGCAGTCAAGACCACAATTGGATTTTACGATTTCTAAAAAATTCAAAGAGAATTTATCAGTAAGATTATCTGCTAAGAATTTGTTAGACCCAAGTTACAGATTGCAGTCTTCATTCTTAGATAACGATTATATTTATTCAGATTACAATGTAGGAAGAACTTTCTCAGCAAGTCTTTCTTATACGATAAGATAAGTTCGAAAGAACAAAAGAAAAATAATCAATGCACTAGATTATTTGTTAGCTTTCGAGGCCTCAATGGGAGATTATTCCATTGGGGCTTTTTCGTTTACCACACACGTTATTTTACGTCAAACGTAGCTGCAGGTTTTAACCCGCAGTAAAAAAAAACAAATTATTCGACCCCAAACAAAACCCATTAAACTATTTTCTTACCCCTTTCTTTTTGTTTATTTAATTCAAAAAATTAGTTTTACTTTTATCGAATTATTGGGACGTTTTTAGGGGCGAATAATTTGGAATATTTTACTGCGGGGTAAAACCCGCAGCTAAGTTTGACGTAAATACCGTATAAATTGAATGTATCTAAAATTATAAAATAAAACCATATGTTTTCAAAAGAAACTTATATCAACCGACGAAATACTTTAAAAGAAAATGTAGTCTCAGGATTAATCCTCCTAATGGGAAATGACGAAACTCCTATGAACTACACCGATAATACTTTCCGTTATCGACAAGACAGTTCCTTCCTATATTACCTTGGAATTGATCTCCATCACCTTGCTGCAATTATAGATGTAGATGCCAATAAAACCATACTTTTTGGAAATGATCTTTCCGTAGAATATATCGTTTGGATGGGCGCACAACCTACGATGAGAGAGCTTGCAGATAAAACTGGTGCAGAAGAAACCCAACCATATAACAATATCGCTACATACCTTAAAAATGCACAATCTAAAAATCAACCTATTCATTTTCTTCCACCATACCGAACGGAGAATATGTTGAAATTGGAGGAATGGTTAGGCATCCCCGTAAAAGATTTAAAAAACAAAACTTCCAAAGAATTAATCCATGCTGTAATTGCTCAACGTTCTATCAAATCGGATGAAGAGATAAAAGAAATGGAACATGCTGTTGCCATAACAAAAGAAATGCATGTTTCAGTAATGCGTGCTACCAAGGCAGGACGAAAGGAATTTAACCTTGCAGGAATCGCAAAAGGAATTGCAAAAGGATGTGGTGGAGATTTAGCCTATGGCATCATCATGACGGTGAATGGTCAAACACTTCATAATCACTATCATGGCAATACTTTAGAAAGTGGTCAAATTGTATTAGGAGATTTTGGTGCTGAAAATGGAATGCACTATGCTGGAGACATCACTCGAACATTTCCAGTTGACAAAACTTTTACTCAAAAACAAAAAGAGATTTACCAAATCGTTTTGGATGCGGAAGTGAATGCAATTGAATCTCTGAAGCCTGGTGTACAGTACAAAACAACACATTTACAAGCTGGGAAAAATATGGCTGAGGGCTTAAAATCTTTGGGTCTGATGCACGGTGATATGGATGAAGCAGTTGCTGTAGGGGCACATGCCTTGTTTTTTCCTCATGGATTGGGACATATGATTGGATTGGATGTTCATGATATGGAGGACTTAGGAGAAGACTTGGTGGGGTATCGAGAAGGTTTGGAGCGGAGTAGCCAATTTGGTTTACGGTCCTTGCGATTAGGAAAAGAATTAGAAGCAGGTTATGTAATTACGGTGGAACCTGGTTTGTATTTTATTCCTGAGTTGATTGACTTATGGCAAAGTGAAAATAAGTTTTCTGAATTTTTGAATTATGATAAGATTAATACTTACCGTGATTTTGGAGGAATTAGAATTGAAGATAATATTTTGATTACGGAGGATGGTTATCGGATTTTGGGGCCTGCGATTCCTAAGACGATAGCCGAAGTAGAGGCTGAAAGGAATCGGTAATTTTACGAACCGATTTACGTAGCTGTCGGGTTTTAACCCGCAGTAAAAAATCGAATATCGTTATTTTACTGCATGTTAAAACCCGACAGCTACATTTTATTATAAAACACCTTCATGTAATCATGATAGGCTGAAGCCGACATCAAATCATTCATTTCATTTACGGCTATTAGTTCCACTTTTACCAACCAACCCTTTTCATAAGGTGAAGAATTTAGCCATTCAGGACTTTTTTCTAATTCATTATTTATTGAAATAATTTTCCCACTTATAGGTGAAAATATTTCAGTTGTAACTTTATCAGAATCAATTGTGACCAACAATTCATTTTTTTTAATGATTTCTCCCACCTTTGGTAAATCAACTGAAACTACATTTCCAAAAACAGTTTGCGCAAAATCAGTAATTCCAATAGTGTAGCCTGTTTCATCTTTTCTAACCCATTCATTAGTTTCATGGTAAAAGGCATTAACGTCAATCTTTTTCATTAGAAATTAATTGGTAATTTTGACTGAATATTCAAATACTAACAAAAGCAAAAATGCTAAAAATATTTTACTTCTTCATTGGTCTTTATTTTTTGATTTGTATCCTACTTTATTTTTTTCAAACTCGACTTATTTTTTTTCCTGAAAAATTACCGCAGGATCAAGCTCTACATTTTGAAGGAGACTTTGAAGAACGATATTTTCAAGTTGATGATGCAACCACAATTCACGCCCTACATTTTTATTCAGAGAATCCCAAAGGTGTAATTTTATATTTTCATGGAAATGCAGGTTCTCTAAAAGATTGGGGCCATGTTGCTCCTGATTTTGTAAAGCTAGGATATGATGTTTTGATTTCTGATTTTAGAGGTTATGGAAAAAGTACAGGCGAAATAAGTGAGCAAGGTTTTTATGACGATGCTCAAATGTTATATGACTTTTTATTAACAAAATATCAAAGTGATAAAATCATTATTTATGGACGTTCCTTAGGGACAGGAGTGGCAACGGATTTGGCAAGTAAAAATGTTGCGCAACAATTAATTTTAGAAACTCCTTTTATGAATTTTGCAGATTTAGCACAAAGAAAGTTTAAAATTTTTCCTGTAAAATTATTGTTACAATATCATTTTAAAAGTGATAAAAAGGTGAAAAATATTAAATATCCAATTCATATTTTTCATGGAACTCATGATGAATTGATACCTTATCAACACGCCGAAAATTTAGCGAAGCTATTACCCAATACATCTAGTTTTACAACGTTAGAAAATGGCAATCATAATAATTTAGGAATGTTTGAAGGATATTGGAAAAAAATAAAAGAGCTATTGAAATGAAAGTTTTAAATAAAAAAAATCTAATTCGATTTTCCATTTTTGGTTTTATTTTATGGATAACGGGCAGCCTTCTAGGTAGTAAAATTGCCACACGACCTCATCCTCAAAAAATGCCAGATGCCAAAGAGATATATTCACAACCTGTTGAAAATCAAATCTTTAAGTCATTTGATCGAGTCAATATTTCTTCTTGGTTTATTCCAAAAATAGGAAGCCAAAAAGCAGTTATCATCCTTAATGGAATCGGTGGAAATCGTTTAAATTTAGACGCTCGTGCAAAATTTTATCATCAAAATAATTTCAATGTTTTATTACCTGATCTTCGAGGAACTGGAGAGAGTGGAGGCGATGTAATTACTTTTGGATGGAAAGAAAGATTTGATCTTTTGGCAGGGGTTGATTTTTTAAAAGAAAAAGGAATGGATACGATTGCCGTTCATGGATTGTCATTGGGAGCCGCTACGATTGTTTATAGTTTGCAAGAAAATCCTGATTATGATTTTATCGTTTTGGAGTCTTGTTATGATAATATTACCAATGCATTAAATAATCGAGTAGAAAGAATTCCTCTTCCATCATTTACTTATTATGCGTTGGAAAAGTTTACAGAATTAAGAGTTGAAGCAACACAAAATGAATTAAGTCCTGAAAAATATATGCACCTCTGTAAGGCTCCTACATTTATAATGGCAGGAGATTCTGAAAAGAAAGTAAGGCAAGAAGAGACACAAAAATTATTTGATAATTGTGGAGCAAAAACAAAACAATTACATTTTATTAAAGGTGCTTATCATGAAAATTTTATGAGACGATTTGAAGAGGAATGGAAAACTGAAATGCAAAATTGGTTGGATAATTTTTAAAACTGAATAAATCAAAATCAAAATCAAAATGTCAATCAAAATCAAAAATTACTAACTGACCTCTTAAACCCAAGAAGCCAACTCGAATCATCGAGCTGGCTTCTTTAATATATTTTCAAAAAAAATTATTTTACAAAAGTAAAAGTCGCATCTACCTGATGAGTTACAGTTGCTCCATTTTGCGTTTGACTATTGTTATAAGTTTGAGTGAATTTCAACTTACTATCCGTTTCTTCGATAATTTGAGCCTCAGAAGTTTGGCTATCAGCCGAAGTAAAAGTCATCACATCTCCGCTTCTTGACCAAGTACCAGAACCCTGAAATTCTTGGTTGTTCCATACAGAAGGATAAGTTTGACCATTTACAGTAGTCTCTAAATTGATACTGTAATTTCCTGATGTGGTGTAATTGTTTGGATCGTTTTCAAAATCAATTTTTAAATCCATATCAAATCCTTCTCCAGTAAATGTTCCTGCCACAGGCGGATTCCCAGGGACTACAGTACTTGTGTTTCCAGTATATGAAATCTCTGATACTGTCCATGCACCAACTAAAGCATTAGAAGGATCAACATTATTATCGTCACTACATGAGAAAAAGAAGGAAATAAAAGTGGCTAGAAATAAAAATTTTAGAATTTTCATTAATGAAGTTTTAGTTATAAAAATAGGTAAAAAAAATAAAAGGAGGGATTTAAAAAAAGATATGGGCAAAAATCTTTCCAAGAAGTTTTTATTTGAAAATAAATTTCGTTCTTTGACAAATTCCGTTGTCGGTTAAAAGCTGAAATCCTACCAGCCAGCAAAGGCAGAATCTCAGCTTTTAACTGACTCAAAATATGGAATTTGTTATTCAAACGAACTTGGCACTTTCCTAACCTTAGTAGCTTGTTCGAAAGCATATCCAATTTTTAATAATTTATCTTCTTGAAAAGTTTTTGCGGTGAAGGTCAAACTGATTGGTTCACCTGATGCTTTGTATCCCATGGGAACTGTGAGGCATGGATATTTTGCCATAGCCGCATGGCCAGCATTGTAATTGTTGATGGATAAAACGGCATCTAAATTATTATCATCCATGGGTTTGTCAAAATAATTTCTACCATCCTTTTCAAATCGCATTTTTAATTTTTCAAAATCTTCAGATGAAATGTCTTCTTCTATGATTCCTTCAAAAATGCCTTGACCGTAAGGCGCACGTTGAAGCGTATCTTTTAGGTTATGTTCAAAAATATCTTTTACAGATTTTACCTCTACATTTGCTCCATCATAATTTTTTAAATAATGAGGTAGGTCAATTTTCATATCAGCATTGAGCACCGTTCTAAATCCTTCGAAATTCATTTCCTCTGGTTCAAACTCTACAATTGTAGCTCCGAGAGATTTTAATTTTTCTATTGTTAAATTATAAATAGAATCCTCCAAAAAGTTTTTGTTTGCTCCTAGACGCAAATCTTTTAGAGAGACCGTTTTTAGGTCTTCCCAATATTTTACTTTTTTAGGATTATCTTTTGTACTCGTATCTGAAGCATCTTCACCAGTCATGGCAGAAAGGAAAATTGCATTGTCAATCACACTTCGAGTCATTGGCCCAGGCGTATCCAAAGTACTTGAAATCGGAACGATACCTGATCGACTTAAAAGACCGATAGTGGGTTTGAGTCCCACGATTGAGTTTTGACTAGAAGGAGAAAGGATGGAACCTGAAGTCTCGGTACCGACTGCGACTACGGCATAATTGGCAGCCATGGTTGTTCCACTTCCTGCACTTGAACCACCTGTTTCAAAAACACCTCTTCCATACGGATTTAGAGTTTGTCCGCCGACTGCGCTGTAACCAAGTGGGCAACCATTACAAAAATAATATGCCCATTCACTTAAATTTACTTTTCCTAAAATGATCCCTCCTTTGGACTTAATTTGTTGGACAATAAATGCATCTTCCACTTGGTTGTCCATCAATGCATGAGCACCTGCGGTGGTTTTCATCCCAGCGGTATTGATATTGTCTTTGAGTAAAACAGGTAATCCAAAAATCGGATGATCTCCCTCTGATTTATTTTTATCTTTTTCCTTGGCCTCTGCAACAGCATTGGGATTGATGGCAATGATTGAATGCAGACTTTTATCTTTATCATTTTCAAATTTTACAATACGATACAAATACCATTGTGTTATTTTTTCATAAGTCAATTGACCTGACTGAATATGTGATTGTATTGTTGGAATGTCTTGTTCAAAAATAAGTGGTTTAAGATTTTGATAATCTTCTTCTGTAAAATATGGAATTTGATTTTCGACATTTTTCCAAATCTCATTTTTATCCAAAAATTTAGATTGGATTAATTTGTATTGCATTCGAGGACTTTCATGTTTAGCATTCTTGGCAAGTTCTGCTGACTCATCAAATGGAACCCATTTGGGAATAGTCATTTTTGGTTTTTCCTTACATGAAAAAAGGAAAATTAAGAGCAGGGAGAAAAAGAGAATTTTTTTCATAATGGTATTTTCGTTTATTTGAGGTAGAAAGATAAGGAAGTGGAGGGGGAAATGGAAGTTATTTGGGATAGTTTTTTTAGCCGCAGATTTACGCTGATTTTTTATGATTCAACCAAAACACGTTTTTCGAAAATCATAAAAAAATCAGCGCAAATCTGCGGCTAAAAAAACTATCATTCATTAGTACCCATTCAAAGTTGCATACCGATCAAAATGATAATTAGCATCTCCAAAAGTCTTTTGAGTAACTCGTGCTCTTTTTAGGAAAAAACCAATCTCTTCATCATCTGTCATTCCGATTCCTCCAAACATTTGTATGCCTTCATTGCTAACTAATTGAATAGTTTCACTTACTTTAGCTTTGGTCATACTAGCGAGTACAGGAAGACTTTTTGAGCCTTTGTCTATTGCTTGGAGCGATTTTAAAACAAGAGATTTACATAATTCAATATCTCCATACATGACCGCCGCACGATGTTGCAATGCTTGAAAACTTCCAATAGTTACTCCAAATTGTTGACGCTCTTTGATGTAATTCATTGTTCTTTCAAATGCTTCTAACATGGAACCCAACATTTCAGCAGAAAGTCCAATACGAGCAATATCTAAAATATTTTCAACTGTCGAACCTGCTTCATTTGCATTTCCTAACAATGCATTTGCAGGAACTTGAACATCTTTTAATGCTATGGTACAGGCATTTCGAGTATCCATCATGATCGTACGATTGCAAGTCAATCCTGTTGAATTGGAATCTACGATAAATAGACTTAAACCATTTTTATCATATTGTTCTCCAGAGGTACGCGCCAGAACAATAATTTGATTGGCTACATTTCCATCTATAACAAACACTTTTTTTCCATTTAAAATATATCCATTTTCTGTTTTAGTTGCCGTCGTAGAAATATTAAAAGGTTGATGATGATTGTTTTCATCTATTGCCATGGTCACAATCATTTCACCTGCAGCAATTGCTGGAAGCATGGTTTCTTTTTGAGTTTCGTCTCCTGCATGCATAATTGCAGTTGTGCCCAATAATACCGTAGAGACTAGGGGAGAAGCGGATAAAGTTCTACCTGTCTCTTCCAAAATTTGCCCAAGCCCTACATAGCCAAAATTCAATCCTCCATACTCTTCAGGAATGGTCAAACTAGCCCAACCCATCTCTGCCATTTCTTTCCATACCGTTGGGTCAAAACCTGTTTTATCATTATCATCTCTTAACCGACGTAATTGCGAAATTGGTGCACGATTATTTAAAAATTCTTTAGCTGAATTTTTCAGCATTACTTGTTCTTCATTTATAACTAAAGCCAT
>CAKZSH010000137.1 GCA_937918905.1 uncultured Saprospiraceae bacterium | reverse complement strand
GCCTTTAAAGCTTCTTTCGTATACTCTGACAAAACCAATCGTCCACTTGCCTCCGCTCTAGTTTCCAACAACTCATCCCAATGTTCACAATTTTCCCAAAAGACTTTTTTCAACATACTTTGCGCTTCAGGATTTGTAGATAAAAGATAATCCGCCATTTTCATAACTCCTTCATCGAGTGCTGCTGCATCTTCAAAAACATCAGCGTACAAACCTTTTGCTTTTGCCCATTCCGCTGACTGAAAAGAGTTGGCATCAATTGTAATTTGGCTCATTGCTGAGATTCCGATTTTTCGTTCCACCGCAGGGCCTACTACAAATGGGCCAATTCCAACATTCAATTCACTTAACTTAATCGCTGCATATTTTGTAGCCAAACAATAATCAACTGCCGAAGCAACTCCAACTCCTCCACCCACAGCTTTTCCTTGAACTCTTCCAATGATTAACTTTGGACATTTTCGACAGGCATTAATTACATTCGCAAATCCCATAAAGAATTTTTTACCCGTAGGGAAATCATTAATAGAAATGAGTTCGTCAAAACTTGCACCTGCGCAGAAAGTTCTGTCGCCACCACTTTTTAAAATGATGACTTGAATTTCAGGATTTTCTCCTGCTGCAATAATGGTTTGTTCCAGTTCTTTAAGCAAGTTGCTTGGAAGCGAATTATGCTTTGGGTGGTAAAAAGTGATTTGTGCTAATCCTTTTTTTAGGGTTTCTATTTTAATGTATCCGTTGTCCATATTTATTTTTTTCAAATGAAATACAAAGCTAGTAGGATTCTTTTAATTGGGAAAGAACTAAAGAGAAATTATACCCGATCCGATGATTTCCGTTTTATGTTTGGATAAAGCGGTGAGGAATTAAAGATGAAATGAGTCAAAAGAATTATTTCATATACAACTACTTTTTTGTAAATTACGTTAGCAAGTTAGATGCAAGAAGTGAAGCCTATAAAAAGGGAGAAGCTAAGACTCGGTCATGGGCTGAAGTTAAAGATCGATTAATTCGTAAGTACTCATGAGTTATCGACTTGAATTTTTAGATATAGCTGAAGATGAAATTGATGATGCAGTAACTTGGTTTGGTACAATACGCAAAAAACAAATCTGGGAGCAGAGTTTGTTTTATCTCTTGACAATCTCTTCGAATACCTTATAGAAACTCCTGCTATATTTCCAATTATCCTTAATGATATGCGAAGGGCAACTCTGCCTGATTTTCCCTATTCTGTTATTTTTGAAATTCATGAGCCTGATGTTATTTTGATTTTGGGTGTAGTACATCATAAACGTGAACCGAGGCGTTGGATGGATAGATAAGGCTAAAATTTATTTTGAATCCATTTATCAAAAATTAAAAAAGGGTGTTTTATCATTTTGACAAATGAGAGTAATAATTTTTTTGGATAAACCTTTAATTATTATGTTGGTCGTAGCAATTTTATTTTCGATTTATTTGTGGTTGAAAAAATGATAATATTGCTTAAGTAGAATCTATTTATACTCCAAATATTTATCACTCACATTCCCATACTTCAACGACCGCACATCCTTAATATAATTTTGATAAACTTTCCAAGGTGCTTTCGAACCTTGTTTTGGCAGCACATCCAAAGCTCTTTTGACATACCCCGATTCAAAATCTAACAATGGTTCTACATCAAATTCATTGTCATCGAATCCTATTTGAATAATTTTACTTATTCAAACAACACTTCTTATACTTCTTCCCACTCCCACAAGGACAAGGATCATTTCGACCCACTTTCTTTTTCGTTCGAACAAAAGTTTCAGGAGTATCATAATCGTCTTCATAATCTAAAAAAGGAATATCTTCAATATCATCTTTGAAAGATGGATCTGAAAAAGCAGAAGAAAAGATTTCTGAATATTTTTTTAAAACAAGTTCTTCTCCCTTACTTGGATTTTTTAATTGATCAAAGAATTGTTGATCTTTTTCGGAAAGAGGTGGACTAGCTATTTTTCTTTTGTTATATTCTTTATTATAAAATTCTCGAATATTTAAAGGGAGTGGTTTTATTTCACTTTCATGAAAAGGTTTTTGTAGGAGTTTTTTTATTTCTTCAAAATCTCCTTGAATACTTTTATGAATCCATCCTTTCTCATTTAATTGCTCAATAGTATTTAATAATTCTATTCCTCTAAAATCAATAACATCTCCAATTAAAAAACCAATAAAATTGGTATCAATCAATGATTTATTTTTAGGATTTTTTAGTAAAAAATCAAAAACAGATTGAAACCATTTAATTACTTCATCTCTTCGATGCGGTTGGTGCATTGCAATTTGAGCAACAACGTCAGATGCACGTAATCTATAATAAGGATAGATATTATCTTCTAATATAAAATCTTTTAATTGGTCTAGTTGGCTTTCACCTAAATAATAAAGTGTAGGATAAAAGAAATCTTCATACCAATCTGCCATCCAATAATCAATAAACTCTTCACCCATCCGAAGCAGATTCAATACTTTCTTTAAACTCTCTTTTGGTTTTAAATCACCAATCCAAAAGAGTGCATGAATCATAAATTCATGTCGAGATTCGTCATAGTCTTCCATTCGAAATTCTTTCCATCTTCGAATACTATCTTCTAAAATGTTTTCTAAATCAATGACGAAGGTTTCCTTGGGTAAAGATTCTAATAATTCAAAATTCTCTTCTGAAAAACTAGAAAGGGATTTTTGATAAAAGAATTCAAGTTGGGGGTGGTTTAATTTTGGAGGAGTATCTGATTCTTCTAAAAAGACAGTTTGTTTACTATTTGAAGTGATTCTCCCTGCCTGCATTTTTTCGAGATTCTCACCCATTTTTGTAATTCTGTATAATGCAATTCTTTGCGCAACTTCATCAAGAAATTCTTTCTCTACTTTAAGATCAATTAAAGTTTCTAATCGTTTAATAGCTTCAGGTTCATTGTCCATATAGGCTTCAAAATGAGCTACTGCGGCTTGGTATTGTTTAAAAGGAGAAATATGGATGGGTTTGTCATAACCTTCTATTTCTCGAATATCTTTAGGAGTTCCTAATAAGTGTTCTTGTGCTTTTAATTCCTTTTTGGTTTTGAGATTAAGGATTGTATTTGTAATTCCAAAAATGTATTTAGGATGTTTTTTTAAGGTATCTTCTAGTACTTTTTTAGCTTTTAACGTTTGTCCTGATAATGTTAATGAAGCGAAAAGGTAATTTTTAAGAGATGGAATGTGAGGATGTTTTTTGATGATTTTTTCAAGTCTTGGAATTGCTTTTCGAGGGTTACTTCGACTTTTATAAAATAAGTCTTCTATTTCTTCTGCGAGGGCTTCATTTTTTTCCCTAATTGGTTCATCAGTAATTTGAATTCCAGTTTTTTTGAAAAAATCCCGATATGCTTTTTCTTCTTTGCTTAGACCAAATAATGCCATGATAGATGTATGTTTAATTTCAGAATTAATTATTTGTAAAATATAATTTTTCTTTTTGAAATCAAAGACAACAATTATATTTACATCAAAAAATGAGCGAATTTCAAACCTATCACTTTCGAGCAATTGACCAACCTTTGAATAACAAAGAACAAGGAGAAGTTAATCAATTGTCTAGTAGATTTTCTACATCTGCTACTTTCTATTCTTTAAATTATGCTTATAGTGATTTTCGACATGACGAAGAGAAGGTATTAGAAAAATACTTTGATGCTTTTTTATATGAAGCGAATTGGGGATCAAGGAAACTAATGTTTCGTTTTCCTAAGACAGTTATAGATGTCAAAGCATTGCAAAAATTTATTGCGGATGATATGGATTACTCCAGTATAGTTTTTAGAATCAAAGGTAAATTTGCGTTGTTGAAATTTGAGTTTGGTGTAGAAGAAGGATGGGAGGAATGGATAGATGAGAACCCTAATTGGTTAGATCGTATGCTTGAACTTCGGGAAGATATTATCAATGAGGATTATCGCTGTTTATATTTGTTTTGGTTAAAAATTAATGAGCAGATTCGTGTTTTTAAGGAATATGAAGAAGATGAATTTGATGAGGATGAAAAACCCAAAGCACCTCCAGTTCCTCATAATTTAAAGAAACTTACAAGCGCATTAAAGTCATTTGCTGATTTTTTTCATATTGAAAATGAGATAATAAAATTGGCAGCTAAAGAAAGTAAAAGTGCCTCAAAAAATAATAATTATGAAAACCTTATTGAGCAACTATCTAATAAAGAAAAAAATGAGTGGCTAGTCAGACTTACTAAAAGTGAAACACGACTTGATTTATTGTTTAGGAAAAGGTTGGATAAAATTGATAAATAATTTTACTTATACTCCAAATATTTATCACTCACATTCCCATACTTCAACGACCGCACATCCTTAATATAATTTTGATAAACTTTCCAAGGTGCTTTCGAACCTTGTTTTGGAAGCACATCCAAAGCTCTTTTGACATATCCCGATTCAAAATCTAACAATGGTTTTACATCAAATTCATTTTTATCAAATCGTGGTCGGATAACTTTAAAATTATTTTTATCCATGTGATTGATAAGTCGTGCTACAAATTGACAATTCAAATCACATTTTAAAGTCCAAGAAGCATTCGTATAACCAACTGCAACAGCCAAATTAGGAACATCGCTAAACATGACACCTTTGTATGCAGTTAAGTTTCCAGTATCGACCACCTTCCCATTAATCATAGGTTTCATACCGCCGAGCATTTGTATTTTTAAGCCAGTAGCGGTGATGATAATATCAGCTTCTAATTCCTTTCCTGATTTTAAAAGAATTCCATTTTCTGTAAATTCTTGAATATGATCTGTTACGATTTCAGCATCTCCTTTTTTGATGGCTTTAAAAAGATCGCTATCAGGAACTAAACAAAGTCGCTCGTCCCACGGATTATATTTTGGATTAAAATCTTCCTCTTTGTATTTGCTTCCTAATTCTTTTTTTACTCCTTTTTTGAAAAGGTTACGCATGGCATCTGGCCACTTCCGACAAACATTAAAAATCAAAATGCCTATCAAAATGTTTTTCCATTTGACGATGCTATGCGCCATTTTTGCGGGGAGAATTTTTTTGAAAAAATTGGCAATGACATCTTCACTTGGTGCATTAAAAATATAAGTTGGAGATCTTTGCAACATGGTGACGTTACTTGCTTTTTTTGCCAATTCAGGAACTAATGTAACAGCTGTCGCACCACTTCCAATGACGACTACTTTTTTATCATTATAATCTAAAGCAGCATCCCAATGTTGAGGATGAATGATTGTTCCCTTGAAGTTTTCACTCCCTTGAAATTTTGGAGTATAACCTTCTTTGTAATTATAATAACCGCTACAAGAAAATAGGAAACGAGTTTTGATTTGAGTGCTTTCTACATCAGCATGATCTTGAATAGCAATTGTCCAAACTTGTTCCTTATCGCTCCAATCTGCTGCGGCAACCCGATGATTATATTTGATTTTGGGATCAAGATTAAATTCCTTAGCGGTGTCTTTGATGTATTGTAAAATGGACGGCCCATCAGCAATGGCTTTTGGATTTTTCCAAGGAAAAAAAGAATACCCCAAAGTGTACATATCAGAATCGGAGCGAATGCCTGGGTATTTAAATAAATCCCAAGTCCCACCCATAGCACTTCTGCCTTCTAAAATTAGAAATTTTTTATTGGGACATTTATCTTGAATATGATAACCAGCACATATTCCTGATAAACCAGCACCTACGATAATGATGTCGTAAATTGGAGTCGTCATGTTTTTTTATTTTACAAAAAACAAGATAAGAAAAAACGAGTGGAAGAAGAATTGAGCTGGGGGAAATAGAAATCCCGAACTTTTAAATTGAAAATTCGGGATCTAGTTTATGTAGGTCTAATTGAAATTAAAAATTAGTTAAGTCATTAATGCCTTTTCCTTGCCATTTATCTTCACTTGGTGATGGATCTTCAATGAAGGTGGATTTGCTCACAATGGACTCAATAACTAAAAGAATTTCTGCAGGGTAAGCTTCCCCTCTTTTTTTTATTATGTTATAATATATATCAGCATGAGCTGGATTGTCTATAGTTTTTGTAACCTTAACAAAAGCTCCACTTTCAATAACATCTATATATTTTATAACTGCAAATCCTTGATATTCTTTACTATCATTTTCCATCTTTTTCGCCTGTGCTTTACAAACATCAAAAGATGAATAATTAATTCGTGTAACTGAAACTTCATCCATATCAGGAATTGAATGAAAGGCACTATTTTTTATTCCTCTTATTTTTCCTGTTTTTTTATTGACACGAACATGATAGGGTGAGAATATAATCCTCACCAAAGTTTCATCGTTTTGTATAGTGTCAGGAATTAGAGAGGACATTTTATTTTATCAATTGTTTCAGATCATCAATTAGTGAACTAGGGATAAGAGTTTCTGTAAGAGTTAAATTGTTAACTGGTTTTGGATCTGTAGAAGATTTTTTGAGAAAATAAGATGAGTGGTTTTTACCTATTTCTAGGAAAAGTTTATTTTCATTATCTATGATCCATTCAAAAGTTATTGTACCACTAGAAGTAGGTGTAATATCATCATCATCTAAATAAGAAAGGAAAACATTAGGAAGTTTATTTATTAAGTTATGAGCGATCTTCAATACCTGTTCATCAATAGGTAAGCCACCAAACCCATCCCAGTTCTCTTTCATATCCTTTAGTTCCTCTAAATGTTGTTTTAAAATATAATTTGTGGGAGTCTGAATAGTAGAAAAAGCTTGTATTTGATAATTTGAAAACATAGACATAGTATATAAGTTTTCTTGATTTTCATAATTAATTTTCTCTGAAACCATTTCAATGGAAACAGGTTTAGGAGGAGGTGTACTGTTAGGCATCGGTATTAATTTTTATCCCCATTTTTTCAAGAACCTCATTTTTTAAAATGGATTTGATAATTTTTTTATTGTTGTTATGTGCAAAATCTAGGTGTTCTGTAAAATTTTGTTGGCTTAATAGATTCTCAATTGTTTCTATTTCTTTTATTTCGCATACTGTATTATGAATTAAGACGATATTATAGTTGGCATTATCGATTTTTCTTATGAATGCATCAATCTTATCTAAATATTCCAACGAATCTTTATACTTATAAGTTCGATTATTATTTATTTCAAGTCCAAATTGCCAAGGTTTTTTAGAGTTTAAAATAGATTTAGGTATAAAATCGCTTTCCTTAAATATAATATCTGTATTGGGAAATTCTTCTTCGAGCCAATTAAATTGGTCAACATATGTTAGACTCAAAGCGCGAGTAAAAATTCCTTTTCTAAGTGTGCTTATTTTTTTCAAAATATTCAATAAGGTTTCCTTATAATCACTCCAACCTTTATAAAGCAAACAATGAATAGATAAACTGTAATAAGGATGAGTAGGTTTTGCTTGTATTAACCATCGTTTTTTACCATTTTCATACCCGTTCATTTGGAATCCAGATATGTTATCCTTTACAGAAATATCGTTTTTCGAAACTGAAACAGTTTTAGAAGATTGAAGTTTGAATTCTTGGAATAATTCTTTGAGTTCTTCTTGTAATAATAATTCAAATTCTTCTAATTTCACTAAAGGTTGCTCTATAAACAAAGCTAATGTTGCTTCAGATAAAGCATTATTAGAGGCATATAAATAAAGTTTGTCTAAATCCATTTTTTTGCTATAAAATGCAAGGTATAAATAAAATTATCATAAATATAGGAAACAAATTTAATTCTAATAGAACTTATGTTTATTTGAAGTACCCATATTACTTTTATTTATGATAGAAGAATTCAATGTTAAAGGCATAAAAAATCATACCTGAAAAGTAAACTATCAACAGAATCCCAAAATCTTGAAATCAGGATTGAAAATATTAGACATTAGAACGAATGTTTTTTCATAGAAAAGGCAGTCCTATCTAATCTTGGGGGATTATTTAGATTAAAGTTAAAAGCAACACTTATCAAATAATATGCTGCTTGTAATCTTTCGACTGAACTTTGTTTTTTCCAATACTCTTGCTGCATATCTGCTTCTTGAAAAGATTGCATTTTAAATTGAGTACGGTCAAGACGATATTTTTTATTTTCCATAAGTTTAAAAATACATATTTTTTTAAACAAAATTACATCAAACTAAACTGTTCTAAATGATGCGCTCAATGTTTCCGATTCAAAAACATCAATGAGCATTCTTCAACTTCTTTAATTTTAACCTTCGGGCATCCATCATTTCATCCAGATGTTCAGCAAGGCGAGGATTCAATTCTACCATTTCCAAAACCTCATCAGGGAAAATAGCAATTAACTTTAAGTCCTCCTGTGCCTTCACCGTAAACGAACTAAACTTACTCGTAAACAAAGTAATTTCTCCGAAGAAATCTCCTTTTTCCAATTTTCCTATTGGAATAGTTTTCCCATCCTCAAGTTGAGTTTCCAAAATAGCACTTCCTTCCAAAATCACATAAAGAGAACCAGTTGTTTCACCTTGCTCCAATACTTTTTCACCTATACCAAAATATTGAATTTCTGAACCATCCATCAATTCCTTGACTTTAGTTTTTTCGATGGGCAACATCTGAGGAAGTTTTTGCAATGAAGTTTCGAGATGGTTTAAATCTCTTTCCATTTGATTTTGCAATTCATTGGCTTGGTGAATTAGTATCTGTGATTTAGGGAAAACCAAACCTTGTCGTCTAGCGGTGTACCAAACCCTTGACATAAAATCATCCATCACATCTTCATGCTCTTTAAAATGACCAATCGCAAATTCAATTTCATAAATTATTTTTGACTCGGTGTATTCGTTGGTTTTTACTTCAGGTTCAGGGTCATGCAATATCCCTGGCGTAGAAAGACATGCACCCATTATCGCTTCCTTAACTTTGTTAGGAGGATTCTGATGGGAAAAACCAAGATTAGCTTTCATGATATGAATGGAGGTTGGTTGGCTAAAATTTTTAATGGTTCCTTGACCGATAACTAAATGTGGAATGACAATTAATTCATTTTCACGAGTGAGCAATCGAATCGCTCTCCAATTCATTTCAATGACTTTTCCTCGTTGATCTTCTACTTCAATATAATCACCTTCGGTAAATGGTTTTTCATAAACCAATGCGATACCCGAAAATAAATTTCCCAAAGTATCTTGCAATGCCAAACCAATTACAAATGAACCCAAACCCAACGCCGTCACTAGCCCACCCAAATCTGCGCCCCAAACTACTGAAAGTACAATCGCCGCTCCGAATAAAACCATGGCTACTCGGAAAATATCTAAAAATAATTGAGGGACTTTGGGTTTGAAATTTTTACTACCATCGCCTGATAAAAACAATACATTTACAATCGCTAAAAAGACATTGATGATGACAATCCAAATAAAGGTTTCTAATAGTTTTATCAATGTAGAACCTCTAGGGAATTCTAAAACTTGAGTGATGACTAAGCTTATCGCTATTAAAGGGAGAATGATATTTTTAAAGGTGTTGAGCGGAGGAGATAAGCGAGGATTTTTTCTTCCAAACGAATAAATCAGTTCATTGACTGCTACAATTAGTAGTGGTATGCAGATGATTAATAGCATACCATATACAAACCAATTATTTTGAAAAATATCGTTTTCTAAAAAATTCATTAGAACTGATTTTTAAGAATTAAAAAAGAAGTAACCTCTGTCGAAATACACGATTACTTATGGCCGACTACTTTATTTGTAGTTTTTGCTCCATATACTTCCATACTTCTACATTCAATTTATTTTGATTAGAAGGAATGACTTTTTCAAATACATAACTATCTTTTAGTTTTTGATAAACAGTATCAGAAACAAAAATCACATCATCATCTCCAATATTTTTTAATCCAAAAACATCATTAACAGTTTCTCCCCACAAGTCATAACTAAAATGTTCGGTACCTACTATTCCAGCCATGACTTCTCCGCTATGGATACCGATGTGTAAAGCTAAATCCAATTTGAAATTCAAATTAAACTGAGCAGTTAATTGACGAACTTCCAAAGCGAAATCAAAAATTTTTTTAGCATGGTCGAGGCGAGGAGAGAACATGCCGGAAGAGGCAAAGAAGGTATCACCAATTGTTCGAATTTTTTCTACTGCATATTTATGAGTAGCATTATCATAAGCTTCTACCAATTGATTGAGAAGATTTATTGATTTGGCTGCGCCTAGTGTATTGGTCAATTTTGAAAAACCAACTACATCAATTGTAACCAAAGATACATTGGGGTAAGTATCTGCAATATTGGTTTCTCCTTTTTGTAATCTTCTAGCAACAGACTCGGGAATGAAATTCAATAATAGTTTTTCATTTTCATGATTTTGTTTAGTAATCATGTTTTGTTGTTTTTCTATATCATGAATCATAACATTGAAAGAAGTTGCCAACTCACCAAATTCATCTTTACTAGTGACCTCAATCTCTTTACTAAAATCACCATTACTTAGCCTGCGAACACCTTCAGTTAATTGGTCAATAGGTTGAACAAATCGTCCTGCTAAGAACATCGCCAAAAATGTTACTAACAATATAATTACGCAAAGTGCAATAAAGACTCTTTTTTGAAAATTTATGATAGGAATATTTGCC
>CAKZSH010000136.1 GCA_937918905.1 uncultured Saprospiraceae bacterium | reverse complement strand
TTTTCTAATTACGTGGACGTAATTACCATTTAATATTTTTTTCAATAAATCTAATTAAACTATTTGCCATGATTTCCTGATCCTTAATTGAAGGATGGACAGTCGCCTCAATATGCCGACCGAATGGGAGTTATTGCCGTTTTAGCGTTCGCAAAGGCAACTTTGAAGCTATAATCTGACAGTAATGAGATAAGGGAGTAGGAAATAAATGAAGCCGTACCGAAGGGTATGCCTTAATTTTTTCATTTCCTCATATTAAAAAATAATCTCTTCATACGGGTAGGTTTTTTAATTCCTACTCCCTTAAATCTAATTTTTAATTAAAAATAAAACAACATGGGTTTTTTAAGCGAAATAAAAAAAGTACTCTTCGGAGCAAAAGCGGTTACCAAATCAGCAGCAGATAAAGCAGCAGATTATGGCATGGAAAAAGGTGGTGATTTCTTAGAATCAGCTGATGATATTTTGGATTCTGCAAAAGATAAGGCTGGAGACTTGGGAGGAAATGTTATGGAAAAAGGTGGTGATTTATTTGGCAAAGCTAAAGATGTTGCAGGTGATATGGCGAGTAGTTTTTCTGAAAAAGCTGGCGATTTCCTTGGAGGTGCAAAAGATACTGCTGGTAAAATTAGCGATCAATTGGGAGAAAATCCTGTGGTTCAAAAAGCAGGTAACGTTGCCGAAAACGTGGGTGGTAAAATCATAGAAACAGGTAGTAACCTTGCTGAAAAAGCTGGTGAAGTCGCTGAAAATGTAGGCGGTAAAATTCTTGATGCCTCTTCCCCTTATGTTGAAAAAGCAGGTGATGTTGCTGAAAATGTAGGCGGAGTAATTTTAAATAAAGGTAGCGATGCGATTGATAAAGCTAAAGATTTTGGTAGTTCTATGATGGAAAAAACCAATGAGTTAATGGAAAAGGCTAACGCTGAAGCTGCCAAAGAATCATTAGATAGTCAAATAGATGAAGCAAAATCATGGAGTGACAAACTAGAGGATCATGTAAAAGGTGACAATCCTTTAACTCAAAAAGATCCAAAATTTGGATATGATAATTTGGACAAAAGTCTTATAGATGATAAGGATGATTTTTGGTCTAAAGCTGAAAAATATGCAGAAGGAGATTATAGTGGTACTGGCAAATCAAAAATAGAAACGCCCTCAACTCCTGAGACTACTCCTGGTGATAATAATGATATTTTTAAAAATACTGCAGAGCGAAATAAGGCATTGGAAGAGGCTGCTGAAAAGGAATCTTTTAAAGGTGACATCAAAGGATATACAGACACAGATGGTGATGGCGATCCTATGATTGATGATGCGATTATTGATGAAGATTAGTTTTTTCAAAAAAAAAAAGGCGACTGGGTTGATAATCAAGTCGCCTTTTTTTATTTGGGTTTGGCGGCATAGTATTTGAATCTTTTTGATTTTCAAGTAACCTAACCCAATTAAAAATGGACTTAAACAAATCTTTAGAAATAAAAACGAAAAACGTTAATCACATCAAAAACTTAATTGCTATCGCTTGTATTGACAATGATTTTGCAACGAGCGAAAGAGCGTTGATTTTTGAAATGGGAAAGCGATATGGACTTACTGATTTTGAAGTTAATCAACTAATGACAAATCCAAGTGAAGCTGATTTTCAAATTCCAGAAACACCAGAAAAGAAGATGCAACATCTTGACAACTATATTGAATTAATTGTAGTTGACGAAAAGGTAAAAGAAGAGGAAATTGAATTTTGTAAAATTATTGCAGGTGTTCTTGGTTTTCCAGATGAAATGGTCGGTGATATTTTGAATAAAAAATATGGATTTTCAGTTTAAAATATTTAAAAAAAAAGTAATTTTTTATAGCTCTACCATGACGCTTTTTAACGAAGAGTAGCGGCGAAAGATAATTCAATATGTACGACATATCTTATTAAATTCGGTATAAATCACAAGGATGGAATAATTTTGAGATTGGAATGAATCGCAGCTTTAGAGTAAGACGACTTTTCAAGTCGTCACGATTTTAGATAAAAAATAATTGCAAAAATAATTTATCCAAAAGTCGTATTTATCGAATACCTTGACGACTTGAAAAGTCGTCTTACTTTAAAGCTGCGATTCGTTCCCTATTTTTTCACAAAACAAAATCAATCGCTCTTCAACTTCATCTGGAATTTTTCCATCTGCAATCCAAGCATGTGCATCACCTTTATAATTCATATTAAGGTACCCTGCTGTTTTTTTCAAAAGGCGTAAAAAATCCATATAAACTTATTCATAAATTTTAGTATCAGGATAAAATGCTCCCCAACTAAACCAATACCCAATATAATTGGTAGGCGTAGCTAGCGTTTTTCCAATGTCAACACCTTCTATTCTTTTTCCAAAAATATCATATTTATTTCCATCTTGATCTTCAAGAATGGCTGGCAATTCATTTTGCAAAACATCAAAAGTCAAAACTGTCCCATCCAACTCTCTTTCAAATGCTACCAAAAAATTCTTTTCTTCACTACCAACGATCACTAAATCTTTACCCTCAAAATTATCATTTACCAATTGAAGATTGTCTCCTGAAAATTTTTCAAATTGATACGCAACCGCTTTTCCATTAATGATAACTCCTAGTACTCGTTCTTTTCGATGTAACCTATCATCATCAATATCAACTGGAAAATTAAGACTATTACTCGTTCGATAACTTCCGTAAGGATAATTGCCATACGTTCTATTAGTTCCAGTATTGGTTGTAATCACATCTGCATCAGGATACATTTCTTTCCAAGTTGCCCACGACATTTCAACTAACAAATAGGTATTGATTGGTGTATTGATTAAATCTCCATTGACACATTCATTCGCCATCTGAGACCAGTTGCTATCTGATTCTCTATCGTATGGAATCAAATTAGAATTATATAACAATCCACTTACGCCAAAGGTAGTTTCCTTTCCATTGATCGTTCTTTCCCAACCAATTCCAGTACCTGTCAATGGGCAGTAGGTAATTGCAATAGGCAACCCATTCACCTCATCATTAACGATTTCATGCCAATCCAAAACGGGATGTGTGTAACCTCGTACTTCATCACCTACTTGAATTGCTAGAATCAAATCATCGTCATTCATGTAATCTATTGCATCCGAAGATGCAAACTGAGGATTATCAACTGAGGGTATTCCATCTTTACCCGGTCCTCCGTCAAATACCTCATTACTAGGAATCAACCAATCACCATTACTTACTGGATCATCTTTTTTACAATAAGAAAATATCAATGGGATAGAAATTAATAAAATTAGATTTTTGAGTGATTTCATTTTTAGTATTTTAAAATGATGGTAAAAAATTTATCGTTCTTTGACAAAATCTGTGGTCAGTTAAAAGTTGAAAACAAAAACGACCAAAGGAAGAGTTGTTTTCCATTTTTAACTGACTCAAAACATGGAATTTATTAAAGAACCATTTTTATTAAAATAATTTTTCCTCAGAGAGGATATTATTTTTATTTTTTGAAAGTTGAATTTTATAAAAAAAACCAATATTCCATCTAAAAGTAGGCGTCACTTGAGTACCTTCTACACTTGCAATTAATGGTAATGAAATATTTGTTTCTACCGAAAAATCAGGATTTGGCCAAAAGGAAATTCCAGGGGTTATGAATAACCACTCTCCCCCTGTGCTAGGTAACTCATCTCTATTAAAAAGATCCGCTTGAGCATTTCTATATCTCAATTGAAGGGAAGGTTGAATAATTTGATTGGCAATAAATAACTGGTCACTAATTCCTACTGCCCAACTCAACTCTTGACCAAACTGATAAATATTTTCACCTAAATAAGAATTGTTTTTTCCTTTGTAACTATAAATTAATGTACTCGAATAGGACATACTTGGTCGAAAGCGAGCAGGTTTACTCCATTGCCCCCAACCGATAAAATCATAGGCACCACTTCCTGGTTGCAAATCAGCATTGAGTGGTAATCCATTGTTTGAATTTATTTTATCAGATGCTCCAAAGGGCAATTTAATTCCACCTCCTACTACAATATTATTCCCATCTTGATTGCCATTGATGAGTAAATATTTTAATAGAACCACCACATCACCAAGCCCTTGTGTGTATGTAAAATCTTCATTATTGTTATTATTAATTAATCGCTCTTGCCGCACATAGGAAAAGAAAACATCTGCTGAAAGTCTTTGGGAAAAACTATAACCAGTTTCGAATAGAATAGAATGTGTTGTTCTTTTTCTTGAATCATCATCTAGTCGAGTTCCTTCAGATTTTAAAGTATTTAGATTATTGTAGTCGTAGCTTAAATTGAATTGAAGGGTTTTAGAATCAGAAAGCGGCATACCTAAATTACCTGAAACAGGTACTCCACCTGAGCAACAAGTTTGAGATTGAGACTCAATTGATCCACATAAAAATATTAAAATTAGGAACCGAAAGATTATTTCCATTAAAAAATGGTTTATTATTTATGATAAGTAATTGGTAACTTGGGAGTTAAGAAAAATACGTTGAAGTATTTTAGATCAAAAAAAATATAACTCATCCAAAATAACTCGAAAACTAATAACCAGTTTTACACAAAAGACATTTTTATATTTAACTGTCCATTGAAGGACAACAGAAATGACTTATCCAAGACAAGTCGTTATTCATCTATAAAAACTATGCATACCTAGAAGTTCTCCTTTTTACAACTAACTTTAAATTAAGGGAGTAGGAATTAAATAACCTACCCGTATGAAGAGATTATTTTTTAATATGAGGAAATGAAAAAATTAAGGCATACCCTTCGGTACGGCTTCATTTTTTCATAGCGAAGCGAAATCATATTGAAAAAGAAGCCTT
>CAKZSH010000135.1 GCA_937918905.1 uncultured Saprospiraceae bacterium | reverse complement strand
TGATGTTTTCCATCTGAACAATCAACTCCATCCTTACAGTCATTTTTCAATTGAGTCTCTCCATAACCTGAAGCTACAATTCGATGTGCTCCAATGCCTCTTGAGATAATATATTGACGTGCAGAATGTGCTCTTTGATCCGATAGATTTTTATTGTAGTTATTATCTCCACGAGCATCAGTATGTGATAATAATGAAATCTCCATATTTGGAAATTCTTGCATCATTGTAACCACATAATCCAATTCTACTTGAGCATCAGGACGGATATTTGATTTATTATAATCGTAATAAATATTTTTTAAAGTCAAAACTTGGCCTGTTCGGAAACTTCCTGACTCACTTCCCAAAAAGTGCTTTGTCACTTTCGTTTTTGGAGTTGCAGCTACAACTGTGGTTGTCGTTACAGGAGGCGATGCTTTTACCACTTCCTTAGGAAGCATTTCAATTTTCATTTCTTTACCTTCCCAGTCACTTGTATTTCCAATCGTAGAAACTACCGTTTCTGTTTCTATAAAATCATTTTTGGAAGCCAAGATTTTATAGTCACATTCTCCATTTAAACAAAAATTAAATGTCCCGTCTGCCTCTGTTCTAACTACCGTTTCTTCTTTTGTACAAGTATTTATAAGGGTAATATATGCACTTGGAATTGTCTTGTTATATTTTTCATTTAAAACTTTCCCAAATAATTCTTTGCATTTTTCCTTTTCCAAATCAATAGTCAAGTTGGATAATTCATTTGCCGACATTTCTTTTTTTGTCATAATATATCCATCCTTTTCTACTGTAACTTTATAAGTTTTTCCTTCTTCAATTCCTGTTTCAATTTTTCCTTGAGCATTAGTTGTTCCTTCAAAGTCGAATCCATTTCCAGTAGCTTCTTCAATGATAATTGTTGCATTTCCAATTTTAGAATTAGCAACCGCATCCACTACTTTTATCGAAGCCATCATAGCTTCATTTAACTTTAACATCTTCCCATCGGTACTTTTCCAAGTGTAAATATCATCACTTCCTTTTCCTCCAGGTCGATTGGAAGTTAAAAATCCTTCAGTCATTTTGCCATTAGCATAAAAACCAAAATCATCTTTTTTAGTATTAAAAGGTTGTCCAATATTTTTACGAGTGTTCCAAGTAGACTCATCAAAAGCACTTGTTTTTTCAGCATAAAAAATATCCAAGCCACCTAAACCTTTGTGACCATTAGAAGCAAAAAACAATGCTCCTTCATCATTGATAAATGGAAATAATTCATTCCCTGCACTATTCACAGTAGGGCCCAAATTTTGAGGCGTCTTCCACAAGCCATCTACATTTTCAGAAACGTAAATATCCATTCCTCCAAAACCTCCAGGTCGGTTAGAAGCAAAATACAACCACTTTCCATCTGTTGAAACACTAGGATGACAACTTGCAAAGTCATCGCTATTGAATCCTAATTCAGTTGCTTTTTTCCATGCTCCATCAACAAAAACAGAAGAGTAGATTTTTAAATCAATCAAATTATTTTTGCCTTTTCCTTTACTATTATTTCTAGAAAAATACATGACTGTACCAGTCTTACTTACCGTAGTTACACCATCATGATATTTTTTATTGATAGCTCCTTTTACAGCAGTTGGCATTGTGTAATTTCCTTCTTTATCTTTTTTTGCATAAAAAACATCAGAGAAATTACTCTTCGTCCAAGTGTCAGTCACCTTACGCATCTTGTTCACTTTTCTTGTCGAAGTAAACATTACACCTTCATCATGGTTCATGGCACTATAATCTAAAAACTTGGTATTTAATGCTTCTAGATTTTTTACTTCCATATTTTCATGTGCTACAAAAGAAGCCAATTCGCTACAGTCAGAGATAAATTCTCTTTTGCTTTTTTTGGCTTTCTTTTTATATTCTTTATACCATCGTATAGCATCTTCACACTTGCCTGTACTTTGCAATACTTCAGCATAGTGTAACAAGTCTTTTACATTTTGGGTATTAGGAACACATTTCGCATACCAATATTCTGCTAGTTCAACTTCACCATTTAAGCGATAACTATTAGCTAGTCGAGCCATCACTTCAGGTGTCATTTCTTTTTCATCATGCTTCATTTGATACTTTGTAGCTGATGACATATAACCTTTTTGTTGGTATAGCTTATCTGCTTTTTTCCAACCAGTAGGATCTTTTGTAGTTTTATCTTCTTGTGCAAATAACATTATACTTACAAAAGAAAAAATTATAGTAAAAAATATAGATAGAAAACGATTCATTTTATTTCTTATTTATAAAATACTGATAATCAATTTATTACTTGCCAAGGCGTGGTGAGCAATTAAAAATATCGTAAGTGATTTAAGCCTTTACCTTCAATATTCAAGCTGTACTCCAACATCACTTCGAAACTTCCAGGACTGTACTGCGACAATTCTGAAGTAGTCAAATCGACGGCTACCCCTGCTCGTAATTGTGAATTAAATTGGTATTGAAACATAGCATCTACTGAATCTCCTAATCGATAAGATGCTCCAACCCAAATCCGATCCATAAACAAGAAACTTGCATTCAAATCCATTTCGAATGGAGCATTAGGATTAAGGGTAATCAACATGGCTGGTTTGAATTGTACCGCATGATTAATACGTGTCATAAATCCACCCATCAAATAATAGCTTCGCATATTATTGATATTAGGTGCCTGCGAAGGATTGTCAGAGTAGACAGATGTTCGCATCACATTCGGAGCTGATAATCCGATATAATATTGAGGGTGACTGTAGAAAAGTCCCGCTCCAAAATTTGGTCGTAGTCGAGTATTATCAGTCATAGAAATATCTTCATCATCCATATCGTAAGGATCAATTAAAGAAAAATCCACTTTACCATATTCTAACTTTCCACTTATTCCTAAACTTAAAGTTGCACCATTGCCCATCGGCATTCGGTATGCATAATCCAAGCCTACATTTATAGTTTTGTAAAAGCCATGTTGATCGCCTACCAATGATAATCCTAATCCACCACGGTTATTCATAAATGTAGAATGTCCATTAAAACTATAAGTTGTTGGTGCACCTGATACCCCTGACCATTGGTTTCGGTACAAGGCTGTAAATGTTAGCATCTCTTTGTTCCCTGCATAGGCTGGATTGATTGCTAACTTGTTGTGCATGAATTGTGTGTAGTGCGGATCTGATTGTCCTTCTACTGACCAACTCACACATAGGATGATAACTACTAATAATAAATATCTTCTCATTTTTATTTATTTTGAAAGAAAAATTTTGAATCCAAAAACTAAATTTTTCTAAAACTTTTTAATTCTAATTTTGATTGGTTTTTTGATTTTAATTTTGATAAAAACCTATCGATTAATGGTGATAAATCCTTGAATAGGATCAGCATCATTTTCAGTTGTTTTAAAAATATAATAGTAAGTTCCTGCTGGTAAATCATTTCCATTGAAAGTTCCCTCCCAATCATTTTGATATCCTTCGGTTGCATACACTTTATCTCCCCAACGATTGAAAACACTTAATTCGTTATTTGGAAATTGTTGGGTACATGGAATGATTAAAGCATCATTTTTACCATTACCATTTGGAGTTAAAATATTAGGAATCCAGCATTCGCCTTTTGCAGTTAATCCATTTAAAGTAATCGTCACCACAGCAGTTTCACAACTACCAGGACAATTGACATTACAGATTTCATATTCAAATTGATCTACTCCGAATGCATTATGATTAGGAACGTAAGTAAAAATCCCATCCATCATTTCGACTGTTCCTAAAGTAGGATCTTGAATAATATTCACTTCGTAATCATTGACAAATCCGATAATATCATTGACCATCAAATCTTCATTATCTAAACTTTCATTCAACATGATGGTATATTCATCATCATTGACTTGAATTGCCTCTTCACTAAAAACTATAATCGTATCTGCATCATAATTCACACATGCTTCATGTGTCAATGTCCAAACAAACATGCTTGCTCCAACTGATATATCCTCTATCAAGGTAGAAGCATTATCAGGAGTTACGATAGAAGCATTGGAAGTAGTCGTCCATGTTCCCTGACCGATTGTTGGTGCAGTAGCAGCAAGTGTCACTTGGTCATCGCCACAAGTGTACTCCTCATCCTGCGCAATACTTGCTGTGATGTTAGGTGTTTCAGAAACAGTAATCATAACCTGATCTGAATCATAACTAAAACAACTTCCTTCCGAAAGTGTCCAATTAAATATATAGGTATTGCCAGGTACTAAACCTTGCACGCTAGATGTTGGAGAAGTATTGTTAGAAATTGTAACGCCCATGTTTGCTTGAGCATTCGATTGTGTCCATAAACCAAAAGCAGTACTTGGAGCGGTTGCATTTAATGCTGTTGTAGGGGCATCACATACTCCAAAATCAGCACCTGCATTTGCTAGGTCAGTAGTCGCATTGGTATAATTAATGATTACCGTATCACTTGCATATCCAATACAATTTCCATTAGATAAAGTCCATACAAAAACATTGTTACCCATTGAAAGGTTAGCAATATCTGTTTGATTATTATCAGGAGTAAAAATGGCTGCACCAGTTGGTGAAGTCCATGTTCCTGTTCCGACTGCTGGCATCATTGCATTCAATGAAGTATTTCCTAATCCACAAACAGCTTGGTCGCTACCCGCATTTGGAGTTACAGTTGAAGTAATATTTACATTAACCATACTTGACGGAGGTGCTACACAATTTCCAACCGTCATCACCACATAATAATCACCTGCTGATCCTGCTGGAATATTTGGAATCATAAATTCCGTTGAAGTAGTCGTTCCTACTGAAGTTCCATTTTGGAAAAACCATTCATAACTTATATTCGCATTTGGAGGTACTCCAATTGGATTCGCAGTCAATATCAAATCTTGTCCTTCACAAACTGTATTTACTGAACTAACTGAAGCTGCTGGAGGAGCTGCTTGAACAAATACTGTGGTATTAGTGGAAACCACAGTTGCACATCCATTACTCATCGTTACGACTGCATAGTAACTTCCAGCGTTATCTGAACTTACATTATTAATTACAGGATCAAATTGTGTAGAAGTAAATCCATTTGGTCCAAACCATTCATAAGTTGCATCCACCATAAGAGGGACACTCAACTGAACACTTTCTCCTTCACATGCTGGATTTGCGGCAGTTGTTGCATTATTTGAAACAGCAGGCGAAGTAGAATATACAATTACGTTTACTGCATTAGACATATCTGAAAAACAAATTCCAGATTTGACTTGTACAGAATAAGCTCCCGTATGAGAAGGATTTGTGAAATTGATAAAATAATCAGGGGAAGTAGTTACACCCAATGAATAATTTGTAGTTCCATTGTTATAAAACCATTCATAGACTGCACCTGTTCCTACAGGGGCAGTAGATAAACTTAATATTTCTCCTCCACAAAGCACCGCATCTGCGACAGTTACAACTGGTGTTGCAAATGTCGGACAAACAAAATATTCTTGAAATTGATCAATTCCATTATTATCAGTATCAGGACAAGGAACTCCATCAGGACATTCTTCCATATCTGTGATACCATCACCATCGCTATCTAATTCATCGACATCGTACTCTCCATCATTATCAGAATCAGCACAATTAGTTTGATCTGGGCACTCATAGTAATCAGCAATTCCATCACCATCTCTATCCCAATCTCGATAATCAGGAACACCATCCTCATCCAAATCTTTAGGCTCAAAAATAATCGTAATAGGATTACCATTTCCATCTTCAAACGGAAGACCGTTACCATCTACTTTAGGAACTCCTAAACCTACCCAACCATTATAATCTCCATCAGCATGAGGTGCTTCCAAAACATCAAAAATTCCATCATCATCCGAATCCAAATCATCGTGATCAGGATCATCATTACCATCTGATATTAACGGAGTATATAAAATTACTGCAGTAGCAGAATTAGCATCGTCTGAGATAAGATTGAATAAACCATTGTCCCCAAAATCAGCAGGTACTCCATCAATTCTTGCATCCTGATTCAAGTCATCTTGTCCATGACCTGCTTCAATCAAATCGGGAATTCCATCATTATCTGAATCAAGATCTAAGTGATCAGGCACCTGATCCATATCATTATCATAAATAGCAGCAATATTATCACATACGCCATTGCCATCTACATCTGTACAAGGATTGGCAACCATTGCATCATCAGCATCCAAATAATTAGGAGTCAAATCTCCATCTTCATCGCCACTAGGATCGATACTATTTGCAAAACAAGAAAAGCCTCCAGTAACATTACAAAATTCTTCTGTATCTGGAATTCCATCATTATCATCATCCAAATCCACATTATCCATCACACCATCACCATCAGAATCTATGATAACGGGTTTAGCACAGTCTGCAACTATATTTAGAATCAACTTACCAGTAGCACTTCCTGCTACGTCTTGATAAGTCCAATAATCCAACATTTTATTATTTCCCCAGTTACTTGCATAAGTATATGGAGTTGTAGTAGATGTTACTGATGGAGCCGATGCTCCACTTGTACCTCCACCTAACTCTGTATGGTCATAATAAAATTCATTACTTGGAGCATTGGCTCCATTTAATCGAGTGAAGGTTATTCCTCCATTATTATTTTCAATATCTCTAAATAAAATGTGAACCTCACCAGCTCTCATTTCTAATTTATAATCAATTTCAAAATCATCTGACAAAACCAAAGGGTTTCCAGTTCCATCCAACCCATCCCATGCAATATCATTTGAACCAAGGTCAGCAGTTCCAAAAATAATTCTATCTACTGCATCGTCATAATCACCATCTTCATTTAAATCCAATGATAAGGTTACAGCCCCAATTAAATTAGAAGTGTAAGTAATAACTCCTCCCTCACCAGGCTGCATATTACCTGTAAAACAAGTAGGGTTTCCCATATTATCCACACCATTAAAATCAAAAGTTTGAATATCCAAAGGGTTAGCAGAAGCAGCATTGAATAACCAAGTCATATAGCTTTCACCTGTAAATGCATTTGCAGTCATTGCTGATGTTGGCATATCAGGATCAGGAGTATTCATAAATATTTTATGAGTAACGTTTCCTTTTTTGTCTTCGCTTTGAGGGTCAAAAATATAGTATTGCCCAGCAGTCCAACTTGATGGATCATCAGAGTAAGTATAATCTGAAGTATATTTAGAAACATATGTAGGTACTCTGTTATGGTCTACAATCCCAGTTGAGTTCGCCGCAAAATCAAATCCGTAAGGATCCATTTCATTAAAGTCAAGTTGGTATTGAATCCCTTCTCTTGATAACATATAAAAAGTTGGAGATGTAGTGTTATTATTTCCAGTAATAATCGCTTTATACTGATTTGTATAAACACGTCCTGTCAACATATTACCTCCAAAATTAGCCGCCTTATTTTCACTCACCGTAACATCCCATGATACCACCGCCCATTGATCAGGCTGGTAAGTTGTTCGATCCCAAGCATCTGAGTTTTCGAGATTATCAAAACCGTACGTCGAAGTAACGGGAATCGTAGTAGGAAAACCAAATACTACTGTCCATATTCCTTCTTCGCCAGCCATTACTTCATGAGTGATAGGAATGTAACCGCCTCCAGCTGTCAGTCCTCCACCTGTAGGGCCATTCAATTCTTCTACATCATTATTGATGATTCCAAGCCCTGCTGATAAACCTAAATCTTGAAAGGTTCCAGCAAGTGTTCCGTCTGGTCTGTATAACTTTGCAAAACCACCATTCATCCCAATATGGCTTGCACCAATATTAAGATATTCATTAGCCTTAGCATACACTTTAATTTGTTGTTGCTCATTTGCCCAATAGAAAAGTCGTTTTCCAGGATAGTTTTTAAAATCTACAGATCCTTCGGCGACCAACAAACTTTGAGCAAAAAACATTAGGAGAAGTACTAACGCACTACACCGCATTTTTTTGAAATTTATCTTTTTTAGGGCGATAAAAGTTTGAAAAAAAGTCAAATCGATCATCATTTTTACTTTTAATTTTAAATCTTGTTAAATATTTTTGCTATAGGAATGTGTTAAAGTCGTTGATATTCAATCAATTAGAAATTCAGCTTAGATAAACGAACTTCTGATTAAATATCTGTTGTAGCAATTGTGTAGTCAACTTCTTGAGGTAAGTATTGGTTAGATGTGAAATAGAAAGAATGTAAGATTTCACCCTTTTCAAAAAAAGGCGAAAAAATAACATTATCAATTTTAATATATGTAAGACATCGTATTAATAATAAATATCATACCAAAAGTGGTAGATTTCCCATTTTATTTTTTTTTGCAAAAAAAATCGGTAAGAGTTTGCTCTCTTACCGATTTTTCAACTTAGGAATTATTAAAAAATTAAACCTTATTTAAAAAAATCCATTTTGACACCGCCTATATATTTGACAAAAAAATTAAAAAGAATTGACTCAATAATTCCTAAAATATATCCGAATATCGCAAATATGATTGGCATACCTATGAGTGCTCCAAATGCAAGTACTGTCCCAAAACCCAATCCTGATGTTGACATAAAACCTGATGAAAAGACTCCAACCGTTACCAATAAATCAATCATAAATCCACCAACTGAATATAAAATTCCACAAACTAAACCAACAAAAGTTAATAGAATGGCTTGAAATTTTGCGAAGGAAAAAACTTTAATTTTCTGTACTTTTTCCATGATTTTTAGAATTGAAAATGGGGAGAGACAAGATAGAAAAGAGGTGAAATTTGTAGTTCGAATACTTTTGAGATGGGAACGCTGATGACACGGATGCGGCGGATTTACACGGATTTTTCTCAGTACGTGTTTATTTTGTTA
This sequence comes from uncultured Saprospiraceae bacterium, assembly GCA_937918905.1. Lineage (GTDB taxonomy): Bacteria > Bacteroidota > Bacteroidia > Chitinophagales > Saprospiraceae > CAJQQY01. Next base: position 22,046 of record CAKZSH010000135.1, on the reverse strand, counting down.
TAAAAAAATCCAAACACGTCAAAAGAAAAATCCGTGTAAATCCGCCGCATCCGTGCATCAGCGTTCCCATCTCAAAAGTATTCGAACTATATTAATATTATTTACTTCGAATCGCAATCACAGGATCCATCTTAGCTGCTAAAAATGCAGGAATCACTCCTGCCAGAACACCTATCAAAACCGATACAGAAACTCCAAACAACATATTTTCATAGGATAAATACATTTCAAATGCCATACTTTCAATAGATGAAATTCCTTTTAAAGTCAGCATCACCAAAAGCAGACCAAATGCTCCCCCCACTAAGCAAAGTATAATCGCCTCAATCAAAAATTCTAATAAAATAATATATCGTTTTGCGCCAAGGGCTTTTTTGATACCGATAATATTCGTTCGCTCTTTTACAGAAACAAACATAATATTTGCCACACTAAACATTCCTACCAACAAAGCAAATCCTCCTATCGCCCACCCTACTGAACTCATCACTCCAAAAAATCCATCCAACAAACTACTCAACATCGTCAATTTGTTGAGTGCAAAATTATTTTCTTCTTTTGGTTTTAACCTACGACTTGATCGAAGGACTCCAATTATTTCATCCTCAAGATCATCAAGATTTACTCCTTCTTTTGCCTTAACCGCCAACATCGAACCTCTATGATTTTTTTTAATTTTTGCAAATTTCCTAGCTAAGTTATAAGAAATCAAAACCACTTCATCCAACTGCATCACTTGTACTAAATCTTCTCCTCCTTTTTCAATTACTCCAATGACTTCTAATTTGATTCCATTGATACTTATCTTTTTTCCAAGGGGTTCTACATTTCCAAATAGTTCATTGGCAACCGTATAACCGAGTACTACTTTATTTGACCCTGTCTCGTATTCCGAATAAGTATAAAATCTTCCTTTCTCCATCACCACATTATACATTTCAGCAAAATCATAAGTACCTCCTGCAACGAATGCGCCTGAAACACTATTGGAACGATACTTTGCAGTACGGCTACCAATGTTAGCAGAGTAACAAACCAGATCTGCTCCTTTTACTTTTTCCTTTATTAATTCAAATTCTTTAAAACTTGGGCGAGGTCGTCTAAAGTATTTCCACCAACTTGCTCCAGGATCTTCATCCCAAGGTTGTTGGTCAATGTAAATCACATCATCGCCTAATTTGTCAAAACTTCCTCGAACATTATCCTCCAAAGAATCCACAGCTGACAACACGATGATGATGCAAAATATTCCAATCATAATTCCTAACAAGGATAAGAAACTTCTCATCTTATTTCCTACCAATTGCTGAAACGCTTGAACGATCGCCTCTTTGATTATTTTTACTAATGTTATCATTGTAATGAATAATGAAGAATTTAAGAATGAAAAATTTTTTAATATGCTGAAAATACGGAATCACTTTTTTTCGAAAGTAAAGTTTCGATGAACGGTGCTATTTTCATGTTAAACAAAGAATCTTTAAAACTGCAACTCTTCAATTTAAAGAGCCACAATGTGTATATTTTTAAAGCATCAAAACTTATCTTTTCATATTTTTGTTAGAATACTGCCAAAATACAATTATGTAATGGTAAATTTAGTTTTCTATAAAAAAAGTTAATTATGCTATCAAAAGACGAAGTTTTGAAATATATCAAAGAAATGCCTGATCAATTTTCTTTTGACGAACTGATGGATAAGTTATTATTTTTACACAAAATTGAACTAGGATTGGAACAATCGAAGAATAATCAAATCACATCTCACGATGAAGTCAAAGACCAAATAAAAAAATGGCTGAAATAAATTGGACTGAACACGCTAGAGAAGATTTAAAAATCATTATTGATTACCTAGCTTCACAATCCCAAACTGTTGCTAAAGTCCGAGTTCAAAAAATTATATCAAAAGTAGATTTACTTCAAACCTTTCCTAATATAGGAAGAGTCGTTCCTGAATTAGAATATAAAATGTAAGAGAAATTATTGTTTCGAATTATCGTATTGTTTACCATATTGTTTCAGACGATAGAATTGATATTTTAACTATTCATCATAGTTCTCGCTTTCTTGACATAAAAAAAATCTAAAGACTCAACTCCTCCACCGCCAAATACGCCATCAATCCTGAACTAAATTTTAAACAATTTTCATCTACATCAAAAGTATTCGTATGTACAGGTGATGTGATTCCTTTTTTAGAATTGCCAGTTCCTAAACGATAAAAACATGCTGGCATTTTTTGAGAATAATAAGAAAAATCCTCCGCCGTCATTCGAATAGGTAAATCTACTACATTTTCTTTTCCCATAAAATTTTCTGCCCAATTACGAGCACGCATGGTTAATACTTCATCATTGATTAAAAATGGATAACCTTTTGCAATTTTTAATTTTGCATTTCCGCCCATCGCTTTTCCCATATTTTTCACCATAGTCATCATGAGTTGATGTGCTTCTTTTCGCCATTTCTCATCCATCGTTCGGAAAGTCCCAGCTAGTTTTACTTCATTGGGAATGATGTTCGTTGCGCCCCCCGAGGAATTGATTTTTCCAAAAGTAACAACTGAAGGAGTCGTCGGGTTTCCGTTTCTACTGACAATTTGTTGGAGGGCAACAATGATATGTGAAGCAATCAAAATAGGATCAATACAATCATGAGGAAGTGCGCCATGGCCTCCTTTTCCTTTTACCGTTAAAAATAATTCATCAGCAGATGCCATGTACATCCCCGGTCGCATTCCTATTTTCCCAACTTCCAAAGGAGGATGAACATGCTGTCCAAAAATACTTTTAGGCGAAGGATTTTCAAGTACTCCTTCTTTAATCATTATCGAAGCTCCACCTGGAAGTTTCTCTTCCGCAGGTTGGAAAATTAATTTTATCGTTCCATTGAATTGATCTTTGACTTCATTTAAAATACGGGCAGTCGTCAATAAAGAGGAGGTGTGTACATCATGTCCACAGGCATGCATGACTCCTTCGTTCTTGGATTTGTAGGAAACTTTATTGGCTTCCAAAATAGGAAGGGCATCCATATCGGCTCTTAATGCTACTACTTTTTTTCGACCTTTGGTTCCACTTTTTTTTCCTTTAATTAAACCAACTACTCCATTTTCGGCCACACCATGTTGGAAAGGAATTCCAAATTCTTTGAGTTGTTCTGCGATAAATTTTCCAGTTTCTACTTCTTCGTAACTCAATTCTGGATTTTGATGGAGATGCCTACGAAGGGCAACTGTGTCTTTGTGATATTTATTGGAAAGTGATTTGATTTTATCTTTAAGCATTTCGTATTTTTTTTTTGCAAAAATACTTATTCCTTTTTAAAAAAATGGTGTCGAAGTTTTTAAACTCCAACACCATTTGCCAACATAAAAAGATGTCATGGGTCACAAATTTAATCCTGACAACTTTCTTTAGGGAGTAGGAATTAAATAACCTACGCGTATGAAGATATTATTTTTTAATATGAGGAAATGAAAAAATTAAGGCATACCCTTCGGTACGGCTTCATTTTTTCATAGCGAAGCGAAATCATATTGAAAAAGAAGCCTTCAGATGGGTAGGTTATTTATTTCCTACTCCCTAACGTGCTTTTGATTCGTTTTTATCATTTTCGGTTACAATGGAAATGTTTAGGTAAAAAAATAAAATGTGAATGTGCAATACATACATTTCTTTAAAAGGCAAAGAAATATTAGGTCATTTCTGGGTCATCAGAAATCACAAGTTTCATTTCAAAAAAATTAGTTTTAAAAATTTACATTAGGAATACATGCTTTGAGCAAACATGTTTTTTGATTTGTTATGGGATTGATGCATGAATAGAAATGAAGGTTGTCTGAGAGTTGAAAAAATCAAAATGTCAATCAAAAACACGAATGGTGAATCACAAGTTTTGTAATTTTTGATTTTGATTGACATTTTGATTTTGATTTTGATTTCTTTATGCCATCTTTTTTTTCTTAAAAATTCTCCTCACCAACCAAATCAAAAATGCCAAGATTAAAAAGATCAAACAACTCGTTCCATACATCACTTTTGTAGCATTTTGATACATATATTTAGGATTCCAACTTGCAGTTGCGATTTGTCGAAGTTCTCCTTTTTTATAAAATTCAGGCAAATCAGGAACTCCATTTCCATTTTTATCAGGATAGCTTTGGGTCAATTCAAATAAAGAACTCCATTCTTTCACCTCTTGAATACCTTTTTGTGCTTTGGAAAAATCAAGCATGGCATCTTGATGATTTACAATTGGTGTACCATCTGCAAATTTTGGAACAACATTTAAAACACCTTTACTGAGTTCGTTAATCAGGCTTACCGATTCAAATACATAAAGGTTCGCACCTATCCCAATCAATTGTTTTTCATCTGAAAGATCCAATATTTGATATCCATTTTGTGCATCCCCAATTTCTACTTCATAAACTTGATCCAGAGGAACTCGATTAGGATTATACTTAAATTTCATTCCTGAAAAATAAGGATAATGACTGTTCCCTTTTATAGAGGGTGCAATCAACATAATTTCAAGAACACTCTTTAATTCAGCAGGTGTAATATATCCTACTGCTAATGGGTAACCAGGATCATCATCTAACACTCCTTTTCCAAGTGGCATCAATCGAAACAAATCAGAGGCTTGTTGCAACCCTTTTTCTCCTGCCAACATATTATCTCGAATCAATCCAGCAGTAGTCAATCCAACAATCGGAAGTTCTTTGCTAGGCGCATATTTTTGTACTCCAAAACGAACAGCATCCGCAGCGAAACTTCCTAAATTACTGGTCAAAAGATCTTTTTCAGTAATAGTCAAATCAAATCCTGTCTCTGCCAACACATCCGTAAAACCAATGTTATATTTTTCTAAAACCTTCTCGTTGATAGAGAGTTGAAAACTATCCACCATCGCATTGATGTCAGCATCCGTGGCAAAGGAATCATCAACTTCAACCAATTGATAATCAACCATTTGCATCTCACCATCTTTGTATTGCATTTCCAAAAAACCTACAAACTGCCCTTCCGAACCTGCTTGTACTACAGGTGTTCCATCAACCATAATTGGCTTAGGAAGTGGCGTATGAGAATGACCACTTATCACCACATCAATATCTGGAACCGCTCTTGCTAAATCAACATCGGCACCTCCCCATGTTCCCTCATCATCAACATGCCAAACTCCTGAGTGGGTTAGGCAAATGACCATGTCTGCTTTTTTTTCATTTTTTAAAAAAGCAGTCATTTCTTTTGCCGATTCTATGGGATCATCAAAAGTCATTGGCTTGGAATAATTGGCAACACTTGCAGCTTCTTTTCCCAACAAACCAAACATGCCTATGGTCAATCCATTTTTCTCCATAACAATGTGATTACGGATGACACCTTTCTCATACAATTTTTCTAGCCGATCATCTTCAGTTGAAGTTGAACTAAAATTTCCATTGGATAATAATAATTGAGGTATCTCGCCATGCTTCATTGCTGACTCAATAATGTCTGCCAAACCATCACAATTAAAATCAAATTCATGATTTCCAATTACCGCCGCATCATAACCTATCGCTTGCATGAGTCGTAACTCCGCACCTTCAAATGTGCTGATGGTTTGAAAAAGTGTTCCCATCATCCAGTCTCCGCCGTCAAGTACCAAGGTGCGATGGGGCGCAAGGGCACGACGGCTTCGAATGACATTGGCCACTCGTGCAATGCCACCTACTGTTTCGTCATCATTGGTTGTCAATGGGGTGAAATCAGTATTGGGTGCAAACCCCAAAAGACGGGATTGCAAATCATTGGTATGGATAATGGAAATAATTTTACCCTGAGTTTGAGCATTTGTTTTTAGGAAAAATAATATAAAGGAGAGTAGGGTTAATAGAATTGTCTTTTTGTAAAAAAAAGATGAAGGGAAATTTTTACTTAACATAGTTTGAATGTAGGTTTTAATGATTCTCTCTTATCCCATTTGTCTAACTGCCTCATAATCAGCATTTTAAAATTTATGTGCAAATACAAGTAACGTTTTTGGGATGGCTAAAGGTAAAGACAAAACCCTCAAAAATGACATTTTAAAAACAAAAAAAGAAAGTCCAATTTTGGTAGGAACTTATGGTTAAAGTAGCTTTGCAATTTTTAAAATCACAAACAAACAATCTAATGAGAGAAATTTTACTACTCGCATTGGTAATGCTATTATCGCTTACCACATTTGCACAAATGGAAAATGATTCTACTCAAATACAAATTGATGAAGTGGTCATTTTAGCCAATCGTATTCAACTTCCTGCCTCCGAAAATTCTCGAACTATCAATATCATTACTCGACAACAAATCGAAAATGCCCCTGTACAAAGTGTTGCTCAAGTTTTGCAACACGTAGCAGGTATTGATGTCCGCCAACGTGGAGTGCATGGGGTTCAAGCTGATGTAAGTATTCGAGGAGGTACATTTGACCAAGTGCTGATTTTGATTAATGGAATCAAAATGGCTGATCCTCAAACTGGTCATCACACATTGAATCTTCCGCTCAATATGGAAAATATCGAACGTATCGAAATTCTCAAAGGGCCTGCTGCTCGGATTTTTGGAGCAAATGCATTTGCAGGTGCAATCAATATTGTTACCAAAACTCCTGATGAAGCATTTTTTACCATCAATGCGGAAGGTGGTCAAAACAGTTTAGGAGGAATTAATCTTTCTGCATCCTTGCCCAAAGGAAATTTAAAACAATACTTTTCCGTAGGACGACAATTTTCAGATGGGTATCGACACAATACTGATTATGATATTTCGAATTATTTGTATCAATCTGAATATCAATTTGACGCTTCGCAAAAACTAGAAATTTTGGGAAGTTTTACGGAGCGACGTTTTGGTGCAAATCGTTTTTATGGAAATAATTCTGATGCTTTTGCCAATCAATATGAAGAAGTGCAAACTAGTCTTTTGAATGTTGGTTACCGAAAAGTAAAAAATAATTATGCCATCAATACTCGCCTTAATTGGAGACGGAATCAAGATGAATATGTTTTTATCCGAAACAATCCTTCCATCTATCGAAATCTGCATATCAGCAATGTTATTAATTTGGAAAGTCATGCTGATTTTTATAGCAAGGCTGGGACGACTGGAATTGGAGTTGAGTTGAGCCAAATGTATTTGCGCAGTAATAATTTAGGTAAACATGATCGAACAGTTGCGACCATATTTTTAGAACATCGGTTTAATTTATTGAATGGAAAACTAGATATTACTCCAGGTATTTCTACTAGTTTTTATTCTGATTTTGGAACGCATTTTTTCCCAGGAGTAGATGCTGGATATACCCTTTCAAAAGGGATCAAAGTATTTGGAAATGCAGGTTACACTTGGCGTATTCCGACTTTTACGGATTTGTATTATGAGGATAGTGGTAATTTAGGAAATGAAAATTTAGAGCCTGAATCTGCACTTTCATACGAAGCTGGAATCAAATATGATAGAGATGGAATACGTGCTAATTTGAGTTGGTTTATGAGAGATGGAACTGATTTGATTGACTGGACAAGATTGGCAGATACTTTAAAATGGCAGCCTAGTAATATTGCAAATTTGACGATGCAAGGATTTGATGCAAGTGTGAATTTTAGTTTAGCACATTTAACAAAGGGTGCTTCTTTTATTAAAAACTTGAACTTTGGATACACCTTTATTGATGCAGAAGTTCCTGTTTTAGAAACTGGACTTTCAAGATATGTTTTGGAAAATCTAAACCATCAGTTTAATGTTGGACTTGATTTTTTATTGGCCGATAAATTAACTTTCGGATTCCGTTATCGATATGTCGATAGAGTTTCGATGGAAGATTATAATGTCTTGGATGGAAAAATTACATGGCGACATAAAAATTATGCTATCTATTTAGCGGGGAATAATATTACGGATACTGAATTTTTCGAAACGAACTTAGTGGAGATGCCGGGTAGGTGGATTTATGGTGGTGTTCGGGTGAAGTTAAATTATAAGTGATTTTGGTAATGTCCTATTCTGAATAGTAAAGAGAAAACCCTTGTAAATCATATATTTACAAGGGTTTCTTTCTTTGTAGCGGAGGCAGGACCTAAAAGTATCATTGAACAATTTAAGGCATTAACCAAAAAACAGCTATTCGATTATTTTAAAAAGTGGTTCAAGGTGGATTTATGTGGTTTGTTTTACAAATGATGTTTTCCATGAAAAATCACCCTGCTGAAGATGGATAAAATATAATCCGCTATCTAATCGCTCAACATTTAAGAAAAGATTATCTTGGTTAGTTACATTCTTCACTATTATTGTTTTTCCAAAACTGTCAACAACTCTTATTATCATATTATTTTGGAGATCCGATATCGAATCAAATTTAAGATTCAATATATCATTGACAGGATTAGGATATACAATAACCTCATTTCCTTCCCCTTGATAACTAACGTAAATAATTTCTGTATGAGTAGTTGTTCCATCATTATCAACTTGAATCAATTTAAAATAATTTCCTCCAAGAAATGGTTGAACAATTTGGAAATCATAAGATCTAGATTCTCCAGAGACAATAGCTGGTTCTATAACTCTACCCAAATTAGAAAATGAGATACCATCACTACTATGCATTACTTCAAAGTGACTATGATTGATTTCGCTTAATGTTTGCCAAGTCAATTTTATAATTTCATTTCTTAATTCTCCCTTGAAACTAACCAACTCTACTGGTAATGTATTAAGAGGACAATCAATAATTTGATTAGTATTTATATTGCCAGGTGTTGCTGGAAGAGGAGCCTGCCATACAAAATCAGTATATTCCAAACCTGTTCCCCCTAACTGTAAGGAGACATCTTCTAATAATTGAGTCCCAATATTTTCAGAGGTCATACCAGCTGCTGGACCTGATGTAGCAGTATTAGTTCCTCCATAAGTTATATATTGAAGCACCTGATTAGGCTCTTGAATCAATGCCATTCCTGATCCAGGTGTATTAAGGAGGACAGCCACATCTACATTTACGATCCCATTACAAGATGTTGTTTGTGGAAGCGTTCCGCTTAATTCTAGGGTATCATATGGAGCTCCATTTTCATCATATAAAACAACTTCATAGTTAGATAAGTCGGTTTGCGGAGGTCCTGATATTTCAAAAAAGGGTTGGCTATTCGAAAGATAATTTACCTCGTTGATAAATATGTTTTGCCCAAAGCCAAGAATCGGAAAGAAAAGAAGTAATAGTATTTTAATTTGTTTGGTCATAAGTCAGTTAAAATTAAAGTTTGCTTGTTAATAGCATATACGAGGTTATGGCTTCAAGTGGATTTTTATAGAATCTTTTCCATAACGAACTAATTCTCGTTTTGTTCAAACAGGTTTCAATAAATTTATTAAGGGTTGGGAAATTAAAAACCCGAACTTTTAGGCTAGCAAGATACGCCATAAATCATTGATTATCAATTTTTCATAAAAACACAAAATGAATTTACAGCTATTTCTTATATGGAAAATGTGCCTACCCTCTGAGACTTAACAATGCTTTTACATGATTTTTTCTACCAATATTTCGTCCCTCTGGGTCCAGAGGGACGACATTTTTACCTATAAGAAATAGCTGATGAATTTATTGAGATAAAGTAGGTATATCAAAATATTTAATAATTTTTGCGATATCTTTTTTTGTTTTTGAGAGATTTTCTCCCTCAAAAGAAGTAAAAACCAGATTAAGTTTCTTGAGGTATTGTTGTTTCTCCGAAATTAACCATTTCGAAATGTAGAAGATGCTTTGAATAATAAATGAATTTCTAGGATCAACGGTTTTGTTCTTTAAATTTTTATTAAATCGACGATAGCATTTGTCCACATTATCAAAATCTTTTAAACTAAAATATCCTAAAATTAGAATTGAATAAATAGAATCCGTTAAAGAATGAAAAGAAATTTGTTGATAATTAATCAATAACCCCTCTAGTATTCGAGTGGATTTCTTTATATCCTTCTCATCACCACAACTTAACAACAAAGCATAAATAGTACTTAAATTCACATACCGAACAATGTATTTTTCAGTAAATCGTGTATTTTCAAGTATCTCTTCACAACGTGTTTTTAGTAATTCAAAATTCTTTTTGGTTTCCTCACTTAATTTATCCAAATGATTATCCTCATAACTGAAAAAGTATTGATCTGCATAGAAATTTGATAAAATTCCTATTGAAGAGAACTCAGTCATATTAAAATAACTATTCCAAAATTGTAAATCCTGTCGGTTTTCTAACACCCCTTCTACATTTTCTATAATCTCATTTGGATCTGCGATTTTAATAAAATGATATAATTTTAAAAATTGTAAAACATGAATATAATTAGATAAATATGGAGTAATTACGTAATCATTTTTTTCGTATTCCTTTTCACATTTAACAATTCCTTCAAATACTGCCTTATCATAAAATCGCTTATCTCTAGCTAAATGCAAAAAGAAATAAGTACCCACTTTTTGTAAAAATTGAACATAGAAACTTTTAGAACCTTTATACTTTTCAAAAAACTCAAGATGCTTATCCAAATCTTCAGACGAAATAGTATGAGAACTTCTTAAAGCATGATTGGTATGAATGTAAGACTGAATAGCCCAGAGGGATTTTTTTTGAGCTTGAAGTGACTCTACTCGGTCGTAACATTTTATAGCTAGATCTCTTTTTTCCGATAAAATATAATGTTGCGCTAGAATTTGTTGAGCGGTGAATTCTGTATTAAAATCTTCCACCTTGGCACTCACCTCTATTAAAATCTCTAGAAGCTTTACTCCTTTCTCTAACTCCCCTGAATTAATAAAAAACTGAATTTTGGAGATATTATGATGGAGATAATCAGGATAATTTTTTGCTAAAAAAGAAGTCAAACGAAAAGTATAATGTGTTAATTGAAGAAATTTCTTGTGTGTTCCTTCATCATACTCACTATATACATCATTACATAGTCGCTCAATAGATTGTGTTATAAAAGGACTTCTATCAATCACATCTATCAATGCTAAAGGATAATAAGAACGTATACTTATATTCTTGACATGATTTCGATATACATCGAAATGAAAATCATCCATCAACTTAATCACCTTTTCTAGTAGAAGCATATTTCGTTAAAATCAGTTTATTCTAAAATACAATATACAATTTATAAAAAAAAATACGATTACAACAATTTAGCTGTAACCGTATTTACTTTGATGATTAAGAATAAAGGTGTCTATTAAAAATAAGCTCGCTGTATGATTTACTTAAAAATTAAAGTAGAGTAACAGTATTTCACAATACTGCTACTCCTCCCTAAAACCTATTCAAGATTATAGTGGTAAAACGCCTACTACTGTCACATCGACTGATACCTCAGCATTGGCATTTACCTCAAAACCTAATAAATTCAAAGATGTTAATGCTGTAACTTCAAGCATTCCTTTCACTTCCATTTCTCCGTCATTGTCCTCATCTTCATAACCAACGTAATGTAATTCATACTCTCCTTCTGATAAAAATGAAAGATTATATTCTCCATTAGCATCCACAACTGCACTTGTTACTGCGTTTTTGAACATAACATTACTACTTCCTTGACCAGTAGTTTCTGTATTTTGGTTGTATGTTCCTTTTTTATATGCGTATACAACAATTCGATCGCCAGATACTCCAAGCATATCACTTGTCGAACCTTTTACTTTTCCTGATTTATTTTTGTTCACCATTCTTACTGATGATTTTAGTTCTGCCTCTGTTACAAAATTAAACTTATCATTATTGCTTGGTGCATCCTCTTTTTTAACTGCTTTACGAATATCAAAATCCATTACAATATTGGTTGTACTATTTTCTTCTACTTCAAATGTTCCACTATTAATAATAATTTCGCCTGTCGAGTTAGATGTTGCTTGTAAATTGTGTTTTGTATTGTCGTCAGTTAAAACATAACAACCTGGGGCATCTCCATTTACATCTTTTTCATAGTCTAATACTAAACTTACATTGCTGTATGTTCCAGCTTCCAACTCACCCATTCCTAATAGTTTAGTATCTCCATTTTGGTAAGCCATCAAATCAATAGTTTGACTCCCACTAAAGTTACTAATTACTTCTCCATCTACCTTTACGGCAGTTACGGTTACGAATGTTCCTTGGATACTCGTATCATCAATTGGAGCATCTGTAATTTCAAATTGTGCAGACCCTTTAATTTCCGTGTTCATATTGTTATCATCATCTTTTGCACAATTGGTAAAAGTCATTGTTAAAGCAAGGAATAAGATTCCTTTAATGATTCCTTTTTTGATAAAGTTCATAAGATTAAAATTTATTAGTTTGATTAATAGGTTTAATAAATCGTATCTGAAGGAAACCGAAAACGATCATTGGGAAGTAATTTCTTTCGGCTGCCTTAGATACTTGAAATGTTTAGATTATAAATTTGTTAAAATGATTAGGGAGGTAATTTTTTTCTGAAAATCGTAGTCGAAATAAAATGGGGGGACATTTTATTTTCGACTACTTTTTGTGTTCATGTGATTTAGGTTAAAACGGTTTTGGAGTTCAATTATCTTATTTGATCGGTTTTTGAAAATCGGATAACCAAGATTTTGACTTGGCGATCCTTAGTGTTTAGTGTAAAATAGTTTTCGGTTTTTGAATAAAAGTAAAGGCACAAAATGCCTTTACTTTAAATCGGTTTCGGGTATTTCATCTTTTTTAACTTAAAAGGATGAAGGATTAATTTGTTCAAAGGATATTATAATTTGTTTTGTTAATTCAAAAATAGATGCATTTCAGCATGATTTATCTCTCATCTGATTTCAAAGATGATATGGGAAAAAAAGACAGTCCATACTTTAATAAAAAGCAGACTGCCTTAACCCCAAAAAACCAAATGAAAACAATCTATATTTAGGGAGTTGAAAATAAGTACCTAATCAAAATAATCAGTTTTTTCAACTCCTTTTGTTGATTAAAATTATCTCTTTTGATAATCTATTTTTGGATGTTGTTCTTTATTTTTGTTTCTGATACTTCAAATTTAAGGTCATTTTAGCGCAATTCGCTTCTCATCTGATTTCCTTAATCATATGAGAAAAAAAATAAAAAGTACACGTTAACATTTGTTCCAAAAGTTATTACAAGTCAAAAAAACAACATAGAAACGGCCTCTTAATTGCCCAATTAGTTGATCTTTGGCATCTATTACTTTAGAGGATTCATTAGTTTTCAAATAAAAAGCTGCTTCGAAAAGAAGCAGCTCCGAACATGAAAATGTGTATTTACAACTTATTTTTTATTTACTTTTAGCAAGTAATTCATAGCGTCTTCCTTGCTCAATTATTTCTTTTAAACTCATACTATCCAAAGGATCTTCTAAACTTCCAATTATTTTCAACTCTGTTCTTCGGTTTCGTTGATGACTGTTTTCATCACACTCAACACCATTTACACATTCGTTTAATAATTGGCTTTCACCATATCCTTTCCAAGTCAATCGTTGATCACTAATACCATTTTTTGCGGTTAGATATTTTACTGCCGCTTTTGCTCTTTCATTAGACAATTTCAAATTGTATTCATCATTTCCACGAGAGTCTGTGTGTGCTCCAAGCTCCAATAATACATGTTGGTTATCTCTTAAAATATTAGTCAGTTTGTCTAATTCAGATGCAGCATCTTTTCGAATATTAGCTTTATCAAAATCATAATAAATGTTTTCGATTTCAAAAGTTACGTCCTTTTCGATAGGTTGTAGTTTTATATCTGCAAGGAAAGTTCCTCTCTTATTATCTCCAGAGGTTGACCCAATCAGTTCTTGACGTTTGAGATCTAAACCATCAAAGCAAAGGATACATCCCTCAATATCAATGTAGGCTTCTATTCTTTTATTAAAGAAGCCTTTCTTCCGAATCATAATGGTATAATAATTTCCTGATTCGAAAACGAATTGGAAAGTCGAACCAGCATGTTTATCCAATTCTAATTCTGATTTGTTAGAAGTATTGTTGTAGACTTCAATTCTCGCACCTTTTACTGCAGCAATTTCTGCTACTCCTTTCTTTAAACCCTCTGTCAGCGTCACATCAAAAACATAGCCTGGTTTGCGTTCCATCACTACATTTAAGATTACAACATTTTGTGCCTGCAGATCATCCGTTGATACTTCTTTAACAAAAGGAGTAAAATTTTTACGAACAACTTTGATGATATAATTTTGATTCTTGTCAATTTTTATTTTAAATCTTCCTAATTCATCAGTAACAAGTGATTCTTTAATTGTTTGGGTGCTAGCGTCGATAACCTCTACTTGTGCTCCAACCATTCTGAATCCTTTATTGTGTTTTTCGGTCACAACACCTTCAATAGAAATATTATTAGCAAAGACTAAGCAAGTCAATAGTGATAAGACTATAGTTAAGTAATTTTTTAAATTGTTCATGGGAGGTAATTTTTAAAGTTTTTTAAATATGTTCATTTCTTAGTTAGCAAAATTGGATATCGTATCCATCCTCATTTTCTCTATGACGAATTAAGTCTAAAAATGTTCAATAGATTTAATTCTTATTTTATAATTTTAAATGTGTCTAACACCTTGGTACTTTAGGTTTTAAGATTCTCTTCACAAAAAAATAGAACAATGAAATGTAGATTATCTCTTTTGATAATTTTAGATTTTATCTCTTTTGATAATTTTAGATTTAGGGAGTAGGAATTATTTCTTGTTTGATATTTTAAATTTAAGATCATTTTAAAGCAATACCTTTCTTATCTGATTTACTCAACCAAATGAGAAAAAAATCAAAGTAAAAATATCTGACATATTAGAAATGAACTGAACATTCAAAATACTAAACCGTTATACAAAAAAGAGCTTTAGAAGCTTTAACAATTAATTTTCTACTACTCGATACTGTACATTTCATTGAACTGTATTTCTCTATCGGGTAGTTTTTAATAAAAGTGTTTTCATTTGGTTTTTTGGGATTAAGCAGTCCTCTTTTCTAATAAAGAGTGACTGCTTACTTTTTTAGAAAAACTTGTATCTTATCACTTTTAAGAATCAAAAAACACAATCATCATATGTATAATTTCTTTGACGAAATAATAGCTCATTTTCAAGGCTACACGGAAAGCTTAATAACTAACTTCCCTAAACTTGTAATGGGAATTATTGTATTTAGTATCCTTTATATAATTGCAAATCGTACTCGTCAAATACTTCAAAAAAGTCTAGTCAAAAGAATGGATGATCCCCTTTTAGCTCAGTTCTTAGGGCAAGTAGCTAAGATAGTGATTGTGCTTATTGGCATTATGTTCTTCTTGAGGATTATTGGGTTAGGAGATATTGCTGCGGGGCTAATAACAGGTGCGAGTGTAAGTGCTATTGTCATAGGTTTCGCCTTCAAGGATATTGGAGAGAATTTTTTAGCAGGAATTATGTTAGCTTTTAATCGTCCTTTTAGGATAGGAGATACGGTAGAATTAGATGGATTAAAAGGTAAAGTGATTTCACTTGCCATGAGAACGACTCAAATAAAATCTTTTGATGGAAAGGATATTTACATTCCTAATGCAAGTGTGATTAAAAATCCAGTTATCAATTATACGATTGATGGATTCATCAGACAAGATTTTGTAATTGGATTAGATTATGGCTCTGATGTGGATAAAGCCATAGAAATTATCAGGAGCGAATTAGAAAAGATAGAAGGTATTTTAAGAGGAGAAAAAGCACCTAGCATTTTTATCAGTAACTTGGGAACTAGTACTTTGGATATAACTATTCAATATTGGTTGGATACTTTAAATCCCAAATATTCGGGTACAGCTATAAAAACAAGTGCAGTAAATAATTCATTAATCGCTTTAGAGAAAGCAGGGTTCAATTTGCCTGGAGAGATAATTGAGTTAAAAAATTATAATAACAGTTTTATAAAAACGGTTGCGGAAAACAAAAATTAAATATTATAACAATTAACCTACATTTCCAATCAACACCATTTCTTCAAGTGTAGGAGTTGCACTTCCTCCTTCATTTTCTAAAGTAACAGCAAACGCTGCTGGGTTATCTATGAATGGAACCTCTTGCAATCCATCCTCCGAAAGGATCACATCAAAGACATCCATACTCACAGGAGTACCATCTACAATTGCCCATAATTGATATTGCTTTCCTGAAGGAGGCAAAGGTAAATTCTGAATAGACAAATACGACTTTTTAATTTCTTCATTCCAAATTACAGAAGCTATTGCATCAGGCGACTTTTCTGTCCCACCCATTCTAGTAGTCTGATTATCAGGGTTTTGCAATATTCTAATGCTCTCTTTCAATGATTCATTTTCTTGATTAATCTGTTCGCAATCTGTTTGTAAAGTATTCAACTCTTCTTGAACGGTAACTAAATTTGCTTCTGTATTTTGATTGTTTTTATAATTAGAAAATGCAAACCAACAAGTCCCTAACAATGCTCCTACAAGAGCGACAGGTAGCCACATCCCTCCAAATCCTGATTTACCAGAAGAGGTATTACCACTAGGAGGTGATGGATTTTTAGCAATTAATTCATCAATCTTTTTATTAAATTTCCCTTCAACACCAGCTGGTGTTTGAACTTGATGTAATTTAGCATACTGCTCTGTCGCTAACTCTATTGCGTCAAGTTCTTTTCGAATTTCGGGATAAGCATTAGCATACATCTCCACCTCTCGGCGTTCCTCTTCAGAAGCCAAGCCAAGCACATAATGCTCTAAAATTCCTGATGATATGTAATTTTTTATGTCCACTTTATTATATCCACCTTTTTAGGTTTTACTTTTATATTATTAAAAATAGCTTAACATCCAATCTTTGGATTGGAATAATGTCAAAACTATGGCAACACTCAACAGCAAGTTTCTTACTTGATCATCGTTGAGCTTTGCCCTTAATTGGTTAATAGCTAATCTTAATCTTGATTTAATTGTACCGAGAGGGATATCTAATTCTTTCTCAATTTCTCTTTGAGAATATCCTTGGAAATATGCCAAGTCAATTAGAATACGATGTTTTTCATCTAAAGAGTTAATTATTTTTGCAAGACCAGAATCCCTCAATTTTAGTTCTTCTGATCCGCCTATACTATCAGTTACGAAGTTTTCAATGGAAGTGGTTTTTTGTTCTCTAGTATTCCTTGCAGAACGAACACTATCGATAGAAGCATTTCTTGCAATATTAGCTAACCAAGTAAATAGTCTACCTTTTGTACGATTATAACTTGCTGCATGCATCCATACCTTAACCATTACATCCTGAAGCACCTCTTCTGCGACAGCTTCTGACTTCACGACTCTTACTATAATACCATATAAGGTGTTCCCATAATTTTTATATATGAGATTAACCGCTTCTCGATCACCTTTTGACATTAACTCAACAATCTGCCTTTCTATCTCTGTAATTGGATTTTTTGTATTCATTGAAAAATTTAAAAAATAGCTGTTTGCTTATTTATAGCAGGACTAAGTTATAAAATAAAAAAGGATTATTTTATTACTCTTCATATTTAAAAATTATTTGTAATTATTCAGGATTGGGAGTACACGAGTCAAGGTTTGACTTCTCAAGTCAAGCCTTGACTTATAAGAACATCAATATAAGTCAAAGTCTTACTTTTTAAGTGTTATGCGACGTAATACATTTACAAAAAAGGGAATTCAAAACTGATTTTGAACTCCCTTTCTAAAGGAAAACTAATTATAAAATCCCAGAAAACGATATGTATCATGAAATACTATCTTTATTCAGTAATCTCAACTTTATTTTTTTTAACAAAAGTCTTGAAATAACGTTTAGAAAAAATTATTGGAAAATCCACCTTAGGAAATTTCACTTTGACTTCTTTTTCATTCTTATCAATAACTTTTATTTTTGACTTTGAACCTTCTAGTGTTTTCATTTTATTTATTTTTTTATCAAAAAAAATTAAAAAGCCTTAGGAAGAGAACTAGGATTTTGAACATTAATCAACCCCATAGCATATCTTTTATTAAAAAATTGTTTAGGATATTTAACAATATCACCTGTTTCTAAATTTTTGACTACAACACCAACAGGTTTATATTTTAATATTTTCACTTTCATCTTTATTGTATTTTAAAATTAAAAAATATGGAACTATGATTGAGCGTTTATTTAAGCTGCATCTTGATTTTGATTAGGAATATCCCTTGTCTTTCTTAATGGTAATATCTCCACAAAATCATTCCTCAACTCCTTAAACATATCCTTCATCTTTTGCAATTCAACTTGAAGTTCAAGGTGTTTTGAATAATCGACTTTGGTATTTTTTTCAGAGGAGTTAATTCCAAGTAACATACTTTGAATACCTATTTCTTTTTCTAACCAATCTAATTTTGATTTTGCCTCCCCCATCAACTTGTTGTGCAAACTCCTTAATCTCAAGATGTCATTTTCATCTGTTAACTGCATACAATTCTCAACAATTTGATTTTTTAAATCATCCTGTTGATTCCTAATTTGCAAAATATCATTAGACCATTTTTCTAAAGATTTGGAAAAATCAGATTTAGAAAGGCTCTCTTCTTTTGGATTCATAATATATGGATTTGATTAACTTAACCACCACCTGCTGAAAGTAGGTGGGTTAATTATACAAACGACTAAAGTCGTTGATATAATTTTTTGAATATCGATATTCATTCGAGTTCGATATTCACCTTTTTCCATTAATAAGTTTATCGCACTAAAGTGCGAGGTTTTAAACCTTTTCTGAGACCAATAAATTGAAATTAGGGAGGAGTCGTAACTCCTCCCTAAAAGCATCAAGCTTAAAAACTAACAATGCTTTGACTAAAAGCTAAAACCAATTTTGTTTTTCGCTAAAACGATCATGCTTTTCAGTTGTTCATGCGTTTATTATTTTTTATCAAAAAAAAATAACAACATTTTTACATACCAAATGCATAATAATACGTCCCTGGAATATCTTCATAAATTCCTTCAAGCATTACCCCTCCTTTTTTATTTTTTAGCGACTTTATAAAATGGTCTACATCTTTAATTTTCACACCATCAACTTTTGTAATAATGAATCCTTCACGTAACTCAGTTTCCTTTCTCAATTTTCCTGCATGCAGTTTCGATACTTTTACACCACTTTCAACATCTAGTTTTTCAAGTACTTCTTGATCTAGATTTTCTACCTCTGCACCTAATATCGAGAAGGTCTCACCATACTCTTTACTAGTAAAGATTTCACCTTCATCTCTATTATTGAGTGTTACTTTTAGCCCCATTTCTTTCCCTCCTCTATTGATAGTCATGGTCATTTCATCTCCAGGTCGGTGTCGAGCAACCATCTCCTGTAACTCTGGAGATGTTTTTATCTTTTTACCTTGAATATCAATAATCACATCTCCTTTTTGAATACCAGCTTTCTCTGCTGCACTATTTTCAAATAGGCTATCCACATAAACCCCTGTATTAACATTTAGGTCTTTTTCTTTGGACAAATTGCCATCGACTGAACGAATCATAATTCCTAGCACACCTCTTTTGACATGACCATACGCTATCAAATCTTCAATAACTTTGTTGACGATATTACTCGGTACTGCAAAACCATATCCCGAATAACTTCCTGTAGGACTTGCGATTGCAGTATTAATCCCTACAAGTCCACCATCAAGATTCACTAGTGCCCCGCCACTATTTCCAGGATTGATTGCTGCATCGGTTTGTATAAATGACTCTACTGCAAATTGCTCTTTTAGAATATTTATATTTCTTCCTTTGGCACTTACAATTCCAGCCGTCACGGTCGAATTAAGTCCCATTGGATTCCCAACTGCAAGTACCCACTCTCCTACTCTTACTTGATCGCTATCCACTAAAGGAAGTGTAGGTAATCCTCCACCTTTAATTTGTATAACTGCCAAATCAGTAGAAGGATCTGTCCCAATCACTTTTGCTTTAAAAGTCCGATTATCATGAAGCGTCACCTCCAAATCATCAGCATCAGCAATAACATGATTATTGGTTACGATATAGCCCTCTTCATTAATGATGACCCCTGAACCTGTTCCCATTTTAATATTGGGTTTACTTCGGTGGGCAGGTGGAGTATTTTCAAATCGAAAAAAAGGACTATTCCCCTTTCCAAAAAAATCTCTAAATATATCGGGCATAGGTTCTCTTTGATATGCTTGAGGATTGTTAGCTCTTCTATATGTTTGTGTGGATTTGATATGCACAACTGCATCCATAACCGCTTGAGCAGAATTTGTAAAATCAAGCGGGACCATATCTCCCTTTTCATTAACGGTGTACATTGCCTTAGATGAAGGGGTAGTATTGATATGTTCTATTTTGATGGTTTTACCATCTTTATTAATCCATTGAAATGCACCAATTGCTGAGATAGAAACCACAAAAGCAATCAACGCAGAAAACAAAAATTCTCTTTTCATCTTTTACTATTTAGGTTAAAAAATATGCGTTAGAGCATGTAAGGGAGTAGGAATTAAATAACCTACTCCCTAAATTAAATTTAACTAGTCAGCGGCATCAGCCGCCGACTAGCTTGAGAGCAGCTTTAAATTTTATCCTTTGAGCTAAACATTTTTATTTTCAACTCTAAAAATAATTTTTAAATACGCTCTAAATAATACGCCATACTACGAAAAATCTGATTAGTTGATTTGAATAGTTCGAGGAGGTAAAGCTTTCGCTTCTTCCTTTTTAGGGACTAAAATTTTTAAGAGCCCATCTTGATAAGCAGCCTCGACTTTTGACTCATCTACTACGTTTTTAGATAAGTGGAAAGTTCTTTGGAATGACTGATAATTGTATTCCTGTCGGATAATTTTGTTTTCTTTCTTGTCAGAATTTTCAGATTTTTTCTGAGCTGAAATTTTTAGAACTCCATTATCCAATTCAATATTGAAATCTTTTTTATCCATACCTGGTGCCGCCATTTCTACTTCAAAAGCATCATCGGTTTCCATGATATTCACATTAGGTAGTGAGGAATGGATGTCTGAAAAATTTTGAAATCCCCAATCGAATAGGTCTCTTGTAAAAAAGTCATCAAAGAGACGAGGGAATGTTGGAAAGCTGTTTGAACTTCTTTTTACGAGTGTCATAATTCTAATAATTTTTTAGTTAAACAATAAATTTACATTTAAGTAATTCGATCGAAAAACAATAAAACTATAGGTTATCATAAAACCAATATTTTGAATTTCACTTAACTATCATCAACTCCTATTCCAACTCATAAAAAAATTATTTTTCTGAAAAATTGTCATCATCAAAACGACATTTTTTCATTTTTTTAAAATTTCAAAATGACATTTTTTCTGTGAAAGAATAAATTCAAAACTAATTTGAACAAACCAACAACTAGCTTCGTTTTACATAGGCTGTAAAATATTATCCTTCAATTTCTTAACCTAGAACTAAATAAAATGAACAAACTTATTAAATTCACCATATTACTTTTTACCATTTTCAGTATCCTATCCTGTGAAAACCAAAACCCTAACATCAATAATACGGGAAAAGATGAACTAAAATCACATGAAATTAATCATCCGATTAATAAAGGAGAAATGAAATATAATGACATTATTTATGTTCCCATTTATTCAGATATTTATGTGAATAAACAAACTCAAAAAAATTTATTGGCAGCTACCCTGAGTATCAGAAATACAAGTCATAGTGATTCTCTTTTTGTTTCTAAGATTGATTATTTCAATACTGAAGGTAATCTAGTTAGAAACTATATAAAAAATCCGATTAGCTTGCCTCCCATGGGAACTATTAATTATGTTATAGAAAAAGATGATGATACTGGAGGAGCTGGTGCAAATTTCATAGTTGAATTAAGTGCTACAAAAGAGAAAATAAAACCATTAATTCAAGCCATTATGATTGGGGAGAATGGAAACAATCAGAGTTTTGCCTTTTCTACAGATGGATATTCTGTTAAAGAAAAATAGATTA
>CAKZSH010000134.1 GCA_937918905.1 uncultured Saprospiraceae bacterium | reverse complement strand
GTCTTTGGATTTATTTTCGAAAAATTTACAGCAGCAGAGAAAACTTATTTAGATTCTTTTACAACTGCATTTGCAATTTTTGCCACTTTTATGACCATTCAAAAAAAGTTGGAAAATTGGATTTATTGGATTGTAGTTGATTTGTTATACATCTATATGTATTGGATGACAGGAGCATTTTTGTTTATGTTATTGTATGTAGTTTATTGTGTGATTGCGGTAAGAGGATATTTGAAGTGGAGGTTTACCCCTGTCCCCTAAAGGGGGACGATGTAATTAAATCTTGCCTTGATTTTGAATGATAGGGAGTGTTCATGAATGTGTGTCTTTGAGCTTGTTCTTCTTAGCCGTCGGATGTAAATCCGACTCTCTCATCAAAAAACGTATGATCTAAACGCTTGATTATCAATGTTTTAAAATCAACATTATTCGACCGAGAGAGTCGGATTTACATCCGACGGCTAAGAAGAAAATTAATAGACACCGTTAAATAAACACCCCAAAGCAGAGTTCGCAAAGCCTTTTTATCAAGAACACTTTGAACCTCTGCATCTCAGCTCATTTTTATTTTAACAAAAATCCTCCGTGACCTCAATAAGGTATTCGACCAACTCTGTGTCTCAGCGACTCAGCGTTCAATACTCAATATATTTTCGAAACTAGATTAGGGACTAGGAAATAAATAATCTACCCACCTGACGGCTTCTTTTTCTCTTTGACTTCATGAAAAAATGAAGTCGTACCGAAGGGTATGCTTAATTTTTTCATTTCCTCATCTTAAAAAATAATCTCTTCATACGGGTAGGTTATTTAATTCCTACTCCCTTATTATATTTTTTTGCGTAACATCAGTTAATTATTTCTTTTTGTAAATTTTAAACTAAACAACTCACATCAATATGTAGGATACAAAAATTGCCCCGCCTCGAAAAGTCCTGTATTTTTATAATATAATTTTTACACAATTTTTATTTTTTAACTTTTTAAATATTTCTTACTATGAAAAAGCAATTTATTTTATCAGCAACTGAAATGAAAAACATCAAAGGTGGAAAAGGAAGAGGCAATGCAAAAAATGTTTTTCCTGAATTACCAGCAGAAGGAACAGATGGTTTAACTAACGTTCCAGAATTACCAGCAGAGCAAAATGGTAAAGGAAAGCGTCCATTCTAATTAGTGCAAACTAGTACTTCAATGGATCTGAGTAAAAAAATACTCACCTATTTTTTTATAAGTTTAAGCAAGATGATGAACTTATAATACAAAGACTTCCTTCAAAATTTTGAAGGAAGTCTTTTATCTTAAAAACTAATTTGTTGTCTTATTTTTTGCCATTAGAGAATTGGACATTTAACTTTATGCCTTTTCTTTTTAGGTCGATCCCAGTCAAAAACTCTAATCACAGAAAACTCTAATCCTCCTCTCCCACTACTTGCTAATGTGTAAGAAGAAATATTAATATCGTATGAAATAGAAATGGATAATTTACGGTATTCGTATTTTACTGAAGCAACGATAGCATCTACACCTTGAACATCTTTTTCCATATAAGTTCTCAACCATGCTCCTGCGTAAATAAAGTACAAGGGTCTTTTGTGTAATCCTTTTCGATTAGTTTTATATCGTACAAAACTTCCAAGTGTAATTTCTTGATGTGGGCCTTGATCCATAAATAGAAAACTTGGTTTTAAAGTCAATTCTTCTGACATCTTAATAGATGCACCTCCATGTAAATTAAATCTTCGATACATTGTAAGTGCATTGTTAGAAGTTTCTGCATTTCTAAATCCAACATCAGGATTATTTAAATGAAATGCTGAAAAACCAATATAGTATGAATCGTGTTTGTTCGGCATATAAAACCATCCTATCCCAGCATTAACATCCCAATAATTAATTTGATTTGGGAGATCACCTTTTCCAAGAGCTGGAATATATTCAAAACTTTTAATTTTGGTATAATCAACTCTGTTGCCTACATAAGAATTTTGGATTCCTATAGAAACAAAATTTCTACCTCTTTTATCAAATGATTTAAGATAAGCTAATGATAGTGAAGCTGAAGAAGTAGTGAAATTTAAATCTCCCGCTCGATCTGAATATAATTGAATCCCACCCGAAATAAAATCACTTTTATTAACAACAGCTAATTTCATATCCGCTGATCCAACTACAGTTTTATAACCTTTGGTAACCGAATTCCATTGTGACCGTGTGTTGCCAATCAATCTTGCTTGACCATTAAATAATCCTGCCATAGCTGGATTCAAAACTGTTGGTGAAGCATGAATATGTGAAAGGTGAATATCTTGTCCTTTTGCAAAGGAAAGAGAAATGAATAGAAAAGTAATACTTAGTAATGTTTTAGCGAAAATTGAATTCATGGTAATGTTAACTTTTATTAAAAATAAAAGTTTGTTCAGTATGTGTTATGGAGAGGAAAAGGAGGTGTTATGTATTTGCTAAATATATTGCAATTACCATGCTAAAATGATGTCACAGAATAAATTTCTTAATTATTTATTTTGAAAATACAAAAATGAATACCCATTGTGACAGCTAAAAATAATACATGAGATAAAGCCTAATATTCAATTTATTTCATTAACTCACTTTTATGTTATATTCTTTTACCAAACCTAATTAATGGTAAAGTCTAAGGTTTATTTTTCAATTAAAAACTTGAAGATGAGTGACTATAAAAAAAGCCATCATAATTTGATAATTATGATGGCTTTTTTTTTAAAAGGTATGTTAATGATTCTATTTCTTTATTTTAATGAATCAATGTTACATTTCCTGAATACATAAATTTGGTCCGCTTCTCATCAGGGCATACTCCTAGAATGTAATAAACATACACTCCTGGATTTAACAATTGACCTCTAAATGTTCCGTCCCATTTATTTTCAATATCGGTTGTTTCAAAAACCAATTCGCCCCATCTATTATATATTCTAAGAACATTTATTTCAACTCGATCATATTTAATTTCTAAATGGTCACCATAGCTTCCACTTTGAGGGAAAATCACATTAGATACTTCGAGCGTCCCATCCTCACATGTTGCTTTTTTAACGCGAACTACTGTATTGGCAGTACCTGGACATTCATTATTGGGATCATAAGCTGTTACGGTATAATTGGTAGAAGTATTAGGTTGAACCGTTACAGATGTACAATTATTACAAATAATATTTCCATTGCCATCAGTCCAAGTATAACTGAAACTTGTATCCACATCAGCTACGATTAAAATAACCGAATCACCTTGAATAATATTTATTTCTTCCTCTACAACTTCTACACCTACTGGATCAGTAACGATTACTGTAACTTCTGCTTCAAATATTCTTTCGTCACATCCTGATGGATATGTTACTGTATAGGTGGTTGTTACATCAGGGAATGCTACTGGATCAGGACAAT
The DNA here is from genome assembly GCA_937918905.1 of uncultured Saprospiraceae bacterium. Taxonomy (GTDB): domain Bacteria; phylum Bacteroidota; class Bacteroidia; order Chitinophagales; family Saprospiraceae; genus CAJQQY01. Next base: position 15,810 of record CAKZSH010000134.1, on the reverse strand, counting down.
CGTCACAACTCAAACTTGAACTTGGATACCAATTAATATTTTCAATATCACCTGTACTTTCTATAAATAATTGAACTTCATCACCGTAACAAATCTCTGCACCTTCCCATACCGCATTATTTGGAGAAAGAACATTTAATATAGTTGTAACAATACTATCACATCCATTGCTAGGATTAAAAGTTTCTACAAATGTTCCTGAAGTAAACTGCCACTCATTTGCAATAAAAATACTATCTCCCAAACAGATCGTTTCCTCAATTAAGAACTCCACTTGTTCATCTGAAATAGTCAATGTACTTGTGATGATACTATCACATCCATTTATCGATATTAATGAATCTATAAATACGCCATTGGTATTTTGGAAAACACCTCCTAATAGCATACTATCGTTTTCGCAGATCGTAAATTCTTGATTAATCGAATACATTGGATTAAAAATTAATTCTGTTGTAACAATACTATCACATCCATTTGTATTTTGATAAATATCAGAATAAGTTCCTGAGGTCGTTTGATCGGCACCACCTACAAAATAGGATTCACCTTCACAAAAGGTAAAGGATAAAGCAGTCGCACTTTTAGGATGTACTACTAAATTCGTAATCCAAATACTGTCGCAACCATTAACTGTTGAATAAGTATCGGTATAAGTTCCTGAGGTCGTTTGCCCCGAACCACCCGCAATGAATTGTTCCCCTTCACAGATTTCAACATCTTGGGTAAATTCATAAACTGGATGGACATTTAGTTCTATATTAATGATACTATCACAACCAAAGTGAGAAATTAAAGTATCTGCATAATTACCTGAAACAAAATAAGTACTATCTCCAATTACCCAACCGTCTCCTTCGCAAATATTTAAACTATACTCCGTAATAATTTCTGGTACAAAAACCAACGTAGTTGTAACAACACTATCACATCCTACTATATTGGATAAGGTATCAATAAATTCTCCTCCAGTAGTTTGCATTGCTCCTCCCAACATTAGACTATCTCCTTCACAAAGGAATAAAACCTGTGAACTCATTTGAGGAGCTGAAACATTTAAGGTAATTATGATATTACTATCACAACCGTTTACGGAAGTGTTATTTTCAAAATAATCTCCTGCTAACGTTTCATAATTTCCAAAAATCAATGCACTATCTCCTTGACAGATTTCTATGATTGATGTTTCATTGTAATTGGGATAAACTGTCAGAATAGAAACTAGGGTGCTATCACATCCATTGGCCGCAGTATAATTATCGTAATAAGTTCCACTTTGAGTCTGAGTTGTTCCGCCTGCTATAATTTCTTCACCTTCACATATTTCAAAGTACAATGTATCTTGTGCTAAAGGCAATACTTCAAGATGAGTTGTAACAATACTATCACATCCTCCTACTGAAGTATAATTATTTACAAAAACAGTATCTGCAAAATATGGATTACCATTCCAATTTTCACCATAGCAAATAGTTTGTGAAATAGAATCAATGATGTCTTGAACAATAGTAATTTCATAAATGATAACACTATCACATCCCACAAAATTTTGTAAGCTATCAATTAAAATGGTATCATTTGAATAAACAACTCCTTGATATGGAACTCCTTCACAAAGCTGGATATTATTAGTCTCCTCGGTTGGTTGATAAACTATAATTTGGTTGACTTCAATACTATCGCAACCATGTATATTTTGAAGTGAGTCCACTAAAATTGTATTTGCAAAATATACATTTCCATTTAGAGAATCGCCACTACATAAAGTACTAACCAATACATTTTCATAATTTTCCCAAACTATCAATTCAATATTAATTGTACTATCGCAACCATTCGCTGCGGTTATATTTTGTACATAACTTCCTGATGTTGAATACGTTTCATTCCCTACAATTAACTCTTCTCCCTCACAAATTTCTGCTTGAATCAAACTATCCGATGGTAAATTAACTTTTACGAATGTATTAAATGTACTATCACAACCACTAACAGATGTTCCATTAAAAGTTAAAGTCGTGTCAGTAGAATAAGCAATACCTTGATAAGATTCACCAAGACAAATTGTGATTTCAATAGAATCTATAATTTCAGTTTTGAGTAAAATCTCTGTAATTAAAATACTATCACAGCCCCAAACACTTTGTAAACTATCTACTAAAATAGTATCATTTGGAAATACTACTCCTTGATAAGGAGAACCTTCGCACAAGTCAACAATTAGTGTTTCCTCAAAGTTTGGATGAACTGTCAAATCGTAAATAACAACACTATCACAACCATTAGCTGCAATTAAAGAATCGGTATAAATCCCAGTTTGAATTAAATTTTGTCCAGCGAATAAAACTGTATCACCTTCACAAATATTATTTTCAAAATTTGTAACAATTGGTTCATTGACCAATAAATCTAAATGTACAATACTATCGCAACCGTTTACAGTTTGGAAAGTAAATGTATGCGAACCGCTCTCCGCATAAGTATCATTTCCAAATACATAATTCTCTCCATTACAAATTGTATCTGCATGATTGATTTCGTAAATTGGATGTACCGTCAAATCCATTGTAACAACACTATCACATCCACTTACTGAAATTAATGTATCTGTATAAAAACCCGTTTGATTTATATATTCATTTTGGAAAAAGATAGAATCACCTTCGCAAATGGAATCTTCAAATGGCGTCAGAATGACATCATTTACAACCAAGTTTAAATGCACTAAACTATCACATCCATTAACCGTTTGGAAAGTAAAGTCATGAGTTCCTGTTTCAAAATAAGTGGTATTTCCAAATACGATGGAATCGCCAATACAAATAGAATGTTCAACAAATTCCTCATAAATTGGATACACCACCAAATTCAATGTAACAATACTATCACATCCATTTGAGGCAACCAAGGTATCTATGTAATTTCCTGAAATATTAAAATATAATCCTCCAAACAAAATCGAATCCCCTTGACAAAGTTGTTCGTTTAATGTTGAATCAATTGGTTCATTGACCAACAAATCTAAGTGTACTAAACTATCACATCCATTTACCGTTTGGAAAGTAAAATCATAACTTCCAGTTGTGGAATAAGTGGAATCTCCAAAAACATATTCTTCTTCCGCACAGATGGTATCTGCATGGAAAATTTCAAATATTGGATATACAACTAAATCCATTATAACAACACTATCACATCCATTAGATGCAGTTAAAGTATCTGTGAAAATTCCAGTCGTATTTAATATTTGACCATTAAATAAAATCGAATCCCCTTGACAAATTTCGTCATTTAAATTTTCCTCAATCCATGGTTCAACAATCAACTCTAAATGAACTAGACTATCACAATTTTTAATACTTTGGAAAACAAAATCATAACTTCCACTTTCAGTATAAGTTGAGTCTCCAAATTCAAAAGAATCTCCTGCACAAATAGTTGCCGTATGATTTTCTTCAAAAATTGGATGTACAGTCAAATCTAAATTAACAATACTATCACAACCATCGGCTGCAATCAATGTGTCGGCATATTGTCCTGCTATTGTTACAAAACCTGTCGTAAATAATAAGGTATCACCTTCACATATTTCCTCAACTAAATCCGTAACTATTTTTTCTTTTACAAATAAATCTAAATGAACTAGACTATCACAACCTTCTACAGTTTCAAATGTAAAGTCATAGCTGCCACTTGTATTATAAGTCATGTCGCCATGCGTATAAGTATCTTCAAAACAGATGGTATCTGCTATCGTCAATTCATAAATTGGATGCACCGTCAAATCTAAATTAACAATACTATCGCAACCATCGGCTGCTATCAATGTATCAGCATATTGCCCTGCAATGAAAATATAATTCGAAGTAAATAAAACAGAATCTCCTTCACATATCTCCTCTACTCTTTCCGTCAATATTTTTTCTTTGACTAATAAATTTAAATGAACCAAACTATCACAGCCTTCTATAGTTTCGAATGTAAAGGAATAACTTCCAGTTTCATTATAAGTAGAATCGCCATGTGTATAAGTATCTTCATAACAGATGGTATCTGCTATCGTCAATTCATAAATCGGATGTACAGTCAAATCTAAAGTCACCACACTATCACAACCATTAGCTGCCACTAAAGTATCAATATATTGACCTGCGGCTGTAACATAATTTGTAATAAACATCACCGAATCTCCATGACAAATTTCTTCAAATAAATTTGTTGGAGGAGCATGTGGTAAAACGTGTAAAAATACTTTATCAGAAATCACACTACACAGAGTATCGTAAATATCATTGATGTCATTTGAAATCAAAACTTGATAATATCCTTCATCTCCAAATTCAATAGAATTAATACTAAAAATTGATGTTGTCGCTCCAGCTATATCATTCCACGTCTGCGTAGTATCTGTTGTAAACTGCCATTGGAAAACAGGATTGGTATAACCTCCTGTCAATGTTGCTTCAAAATCAATACTTTCATCAACACATAAACTAGTATCTGCTGGTAAGGAAACTTGCGCTTCTGGACTACAATGATTTAAGGTAATCTGTTGAGTAACTGTAGTTTCATTTCCGCAATCATCAGTTGCCACCCATGTTCGAGTAACAATTTGAATATCAATACATGCACCTTCAGTTGTCGTTTCAGAAAAATTCACATAGACCGTATCACTACAATTATCTGAAAAATCTAAAGTTGGAACGACTGGTAAATCTTCGCAATTCAAAGTAGTATCGCTTGGTGCAATTGCCAATAATGGAGCAACTGTATCTCGAACAGTAATCAATTGAATAACAGAATCTTGGTTTCCACAATTATCCATTGCGACCCAAGTTCTTTTTATGGTAAAATCATTTCCGCAATTAACAGAAATATTTTCTTCATTAAATTCAACAGTAAAAGTTGACCCACAACTATCAATCACAATTGGGTCGATAACAGCAGGAATCGAATCACAACTTACAATCGTATCTGCTGGAACAAGGGAAAAAGTAGGTGCTTGTGTATCTTGAATTGTAATAGATTGAACTGCTGTAAATTCATTTCCACAATCATCCTCCAACTTCCAAGTACGATATATCACAGAAGCGCCTTCACAAATTACATCAACCACAGTACTATCCGTATAAGTAGCTTCACCAATTGAACTATCACAAAGGTCTGATTCATCCGTAACATCTCCTGTCAAACCTAAATCTGTTGGATCTTGATTACAATTTAATATTACATTTTCAGGTACTGTAAAACTTGGAGCCAAAGTATCTGAAACAGTTATTATTTGAATATCCGAAGTGGAATTTCCACAAGAATCAGAAAGCGTCCAAGTCCGTTTTATCAAATAACTTCCATTGCAAAGTCCTTCTGTAAAAACACTATCTTGATAAGTAGCATTTCCTATTACATCAGTACAGTTATCCAATTCACCTGAAACATTTCCTGTAAAATTCAAATCATTAATATCAATGGTACAATCCACCGTAATACTATCAGGTACTGTAAAAATTGGAGCTGAATTATCAATAACTGTAATCGTTTGAGTATGAGCACTTACATTGTTACAGTTGTCTGTCCAACTCCATGTTCTAGATATAACGTAATTCGAAGGACAATTTCCTTCTGTTATCGTTTCGTCAAAATCCAATGTAATATCGGCATCACAATTATCTTCCACACTTTGAGTTTCCACCGCAGGAACAGAATCACAACTTACGGTCATATCTGGTGGGAAAACTAAAATAATGGGTTCTGCAAAATCTTCTACTTCTAACTCCTGAGAAATGACAGTCTCATTTCCACATTGATCGGTTGCCGTCCAAGTCCTAACTAAAGTATAATTATTCGCACAAGCTCCAGGTATTATATTTTCTTCAAACAATACAATTACGGAACTATCACAATTATCACTAGCCGTCAAAGTTGGTACAGGTGGAATAGAATCGCAACCTATAGTCATCGTATCTAATGACTCATTAAATACAGGTGCAATCGTATCTTGAACGATTATATTTTGGGAAAAAGAAAACGTGTTTCCACATTTGTCGGTAGCATCCCATGTTCTTATTATTGTATAATTATTAGGGCAAGTTCCAGGAATTATATTCTCTTCAAACAATACTACTATCGCACTATCACAATTATCAGTAGCTGTTATTTCTGGTACAGTTGGTATTGCATCACAATTGATAATCGTATCGGCAGGCTGAGTGTTAAAAACAGGAGCCACATCATCAATGATAAAAATCATTTGAGTATCTACTGCAACATTGCCACAAGCATCAGTTCCTAACCAAGCTCTTTGAATAGCATAATTACAAGAGTCATTGACCAATACACTATCGATATGAGAGACTGCCCAAAAATTAGAAGAACAATTATCACTAATCACCTCAGCAACTCCAACTACAGTTGAGTCAGTCAATTCAGAAAAACAATCTAAAGTAATATCATTAGGTATTGAAATTACAGGAGGTGTTGTATCTTCAACTGAAATAATTTGTAAAGATGTTGTAATATTTCCACAACCATCTTCCAAAGTCCAAGTACGATAAATCAAAGTTGACCCTTCGCAAGGAGAGTCTACAATAATACTATCCGTATAAATCGCTTCCCCAATTGAAGTATAACAATTATCAAATTCATCCACTACATCCCCTGTCAAATCCAACTCATTAGGATCTTGTTCACAACTTATTGATATATCAACAGGGACTGTAAATACTGGTGGTATGGTATCTATTAAATCAATAGTTTGGGTGTGAGAGGTTGTATTCCCACATTCATCAGCTATGCTCCAAACCCTCTCAATCACACCTGTTCCAATACAATTGTTGTCCCCCGTAAAAGTATCTGTATAAGTAATTGCTCCTAAATTTTCATCGCAATTATCAACTGCATTTATGGCCTCTCCTACTAGAATGAAGTCCTCATTATCCAAGTGACAATCAATAGTTACATCCGTTGGTATTTCAAAAACAGGAGGAATAGTATCAATGATGCTTATGACTTGTAAATGTGTTGTTACATTTCCACAATCATCTGCCAATGTCCAAGTTCTATTTATTGTTTGTTCTGAAGAACAATTAGGATTAACTATTACGATATCTTCATAAGTCGCTTGACCCAAAGTAGAATCACAATCATCAAATTCATTGATTGCATTTCCAGTAATATCTAAATCTAATGGGTCAACATCACAGTTTATAGTAATATCAATCGGCATATCAAAAACAGGAGGAACAGTATCGATGATTGTTATGGTTTGAATTTGTTCATTTACATTTCCACAATTATCCACCAAACTCCAAGTTCTTTTAACTACACCTGAACCCACACAATCAAAATCAACTTCATCAGAAAATACAGCTTCCCCTATATTAGAAGTACAATTATCTGCCTCATCAATCACATCACCTGTCAAGTCTAAATCATTTATATCCGAAACACAACTCAAAGTAATATCTACGGGAACTGAAAATGTAGGAGGAGTGTTATCTTGAACTGTTATAGTTTGAAAAGAAGAAACTTCGTTATCACAATCATCTATCCAAATCCAGCTTCGAATCAAAGTATAATCACCTTCGCAAGTTCCTGCAATTTCTTGTTCACTATAATCAATATCGATTTCTGAATCACAATTATCTGCCACTTCTGGTTCAAATGGATCAGGAACGGAATCACAAGAAACGGTTATATCGTAAGGAAAAACTAAAATAATAGGATTGACTGCATCTTCAACATTCATCTCCTGAGTAATAACTGTTTCATTTCCACAATTATCTGTAGCAGTCCAAGTTCTAATTAAAACATAAGAATTTGGACAACTTGCCGATGCCGTAGTTTCTGCAAAAACAATAGTAGGATTGGGATCACAATTATCTACTGCTGTAACCATTGGTGGATCAGGAATACTATCACAAGCTACAAAGGGAATCAATTGAACTCCAATTATTTCAGGGCCAATAGTATCCACCATCATTATGATTTGAGTATCTAAAGCAATATTTCCACAATCATCTTCAGCAGACCAAATTCTTTGAATTTGAGTTTGTCCATTACAATTAAAATCATTGGTGACTAAATCTGTAAAAGAAATATTTACTCCCACAGTATCACAAATATCTGATACCTCAGGAGCTTCTCCTGTCAATCCTAAATCCAAAAAATCTTCTTCACAGGTAATCGTAATATCAGAAGGTACTGTAAAAACAGGAGGTGTCGTATCAATTAAAATAATTTGTTGAGTAGCTGTAAATAAATTACCACAATCATCGGTCAAACTCCAAGTCCGATTGAGTTGCCCCGTTCCAATACAAAAACCACTCGTAATATATTCGTCTGTAAAAATAGCTTCAACTATATCTGGATCACAATTATCTTGTTCATCTGTAACATTTCCTGTAATTCCTAAATCCAATATATCGTCAAAACATTCAACAGAGATATCAGGTGGAACTGTAAAAAATGGAGGTAGCGTATCAATGATATTAGTCGTTGGAATGGTCGGAGGATCTATTTCTTGACAAGCAAATTCCAATACATAAATGGAATCTAACCCCACACAACCAAATTCATTTGTGACTTCTAGATAATAAAGACCAGGATCACCTACACTAATAAATTGACCAGTAAAAGTCCCTCCATTAGGGCCTGTCCAATTATATGTATGTCCTGATTCCAGAGCATATAAATCTGCAATTACATTGTTACAATCATAAATAGGATCACTCCCAATATCGGCATTAGGGTCTTGAGTATAATCTATTATAACAATAGTATCATAACTCAATTCACAATCATTCATAAATGCTGAAGCAAGAATATATGTTCCAGGCTGATCTACATATATGATAGTATCATTTATACTTCCCATGTCAGTCAAGATATTTCCATCAATAGTTGACCACTCATAAAATGCATCTGTATAAACACTATCCACACTAAGCGGAATAACAGGATTAAGACAAGTCAAAGAATCTCCTACCGCAGATGACTCTAATTTATCTAATGCTACAAAATAGAAAGGGCCACTAAAATCTTTTAGTTGCGCAGTAAAGGAAGCCGAGGCTCTTGCTTTAAAAATAAGATTGCTAAAAGGAAGATCACAAGCATCAAAACCTGTTATTAATTGTGGATCAATTCCAAAGTCATAAAGATTTAAACCTATCTCTACAAACTGTCCAGGTGAATAGGAAAAAATATGATCTCCATGATCATCTAATGTCCCCCATGGTGGTCCAGACCAATTTTTCTGATTGGTAACTCCACACCCAAATTCATTTCCCAAAGGAGGAAGAATATCTGCATATCCATATTGTGAGCCATTGGAAGCTCCATCAAATCCATTTCCAAAAGTAAACGTTGTGGGATTTGCATTATTAAAATCAAAACGCCGAACCCAAATCCTAAGTTCGAAATCAGGAACATTATTGGTGTTCAAAGTTACTGTAACAATCATATCCCCAATCTTAATAATTTTTCCATCAGCATCAAATTGCCAAGCCGTATGTCCTTCATCCGTTCCCACAGGTGTAAAACCAGTAGCAGGATCATAACTTACCTCGTTGGCAAATAACTCTGCATCAAAATAACTACTTCCAGAAGTAGCAATTCTAGAAAATCCTAAATAGATCCAAAGTGGGTTTTCAGCCTCCGTTCCATCACGACGAAGGTGAGCAAAACAATCAATCAAATCATTTTTGGGCACAACATTATGAAGTCCTGTAGCCCAATCTTCAAGTGGTTCCCCATTTTTACTGGCAGATGTATATGAGGTGGAGTCTATTGCTCCCGAACCTCCAAAATAATCTTTGATATAGGTAGCATCCTGCCATCTTCTTCCATTGATAATTGAATTTGGCGGGACGCTCATTTTTTTGGCAAAGTAGGCATTTTCCCCACTCATTAAAAGTGTTCTAAGAACAGAAGCTCCAGTTGTATCTATTACATTACGCCCTGTTCCAGCATAAATAGTATGGTCATAGAACCAATCATCTGCATTATTACCATTGATTGGAGTTCCTGCACCCTCATATTCTGTTCCATTAGCATAGACATATCCATCTATTCCAAAACCAGCTTGGATACACTCACCCTGAAGCGTTTGGGCAGATACTTGCGAAGAAAGAAATAAAAAAGAGAGAAAAATCACCCCCCTTTGTAAAGAAATATTCATAGGTATTATTTATTAATTCATCAGCGAAAGAATTAATAATCAAGTTTTTGGAATTTAATTGATTAAGGATTACATCATCATAAAACAAATTCAATACCAATACTATTTATTTCTTCACAATAGATTTTAGGCAACAGCATTTTCAAGGGTTAAAAAGTCCCATCATAATCCAACTTTCTGAACTTCTGATCCGCTTTAATCAATAAAGGTTGAATTCCTCTCATTTGAGTCTCTACCTCAAAAGATTTTCCTACCCGAAAATTATTCATCTTTCTTGTTGGCCATTCAAAAATATGGAACAATGGAAAAGAAAAATTAAAAATCTCATATGCTATTCAATTTGTAGGTTTATTAAACTGTTATTTCCGATTAGACAAATAAAAAACAAAAAAATCCCCTACTATATTTAATAATAGTAAAACTATCATATAGTTGTATAGAAGAAATAATTATCACATAAAAAAGTGATTATTTTTTTTCTAAAACAATGAACTATTACAAATAAAATGCGTTACTAATAAAAAAATGATAGTATTACTATCTAAATAAGTAGCATTAAAACAAAAATTGTTATGAGTGCAATCAATCAGTTTAACAAAGATTTTAACGCCCTCAGCAGCTATTTGAGAGGGTTTGCCCTAAAATTAACTAGGGATAGAAATTATGCAGAAGACTTATTCCAGGAAACTGCTTTAAATGCTTACCAGCATCAAAAGAAAAATAGATTTAAAGAACATTCTAATCTGAAGGCTTGGCTGAGTACAATTATGAAAAATACATTCATAAATCAATACAGAAAAAAGAAAAGAAGAAACCAGTTAGAAGAAACACCTAGTTATAATAATATTATTAATACGGTAGAAATGACTACATATAATGAAGGCGAATCAAAAATCAATGTAGAAGAAATTATTACTTTGATTGACCAGTTAGATGAAAATTATCGAACTCCATTTTTGATGGCTTACCAAGGATACCAATATGATGAGATCCAATTAGCACTTGGCGAAGTTCCACTTGGAACCATTAAAAGTAGAATTCATCATGCAAGAGAAACATTAAAAAATAAAATCAAAGCACTATATAATTAATAATTTTTTGGTTCTTTGACAAATTCCGTGTTTTTGAGTCAGTTAAAAGTCGAAATCAACACTTCCTTCGGTCGTTTTTGCTTCCAACTTTTAACTGACCACGGAATTTGTCAAAGAACGAATTTTTTAAAATAGTATTTAAATGATTCAGCCAATTAGCGTCAAGCTAGACATTAATGAAAATCTTTTTGTTCGAAATCCGCAACAAACGAAAACAGGCAAAAGGATAATTGAACGAAGTGTTCTACTTATTGACGAACTTGGATTAGAACAATTTACGTTCAAAAAACTGGCAAAGGCACTCGAAACATCGGAGGCAACAATATACAGGTACTTCGAAAATAAGCATACCCTTTTTGTATACTTATTAAATTGGTATTGGGAATGGATGATTACTCGAATTGAGTTTAATTTGATGAATATCGAAGATCCTGTAAAAAGATTAAAAATAGCAATAAGAATTATAGTCGATACTGCCAATAAGAATGTAACTGTAGATTTTGTTGATGAAGAAGTACTACACAGAATTGTAGTAAGTGAGGGAGCAAAAGCCTATCATCATAAATTAGTTGATGATGATAATTCCTATGGATTCTTTTTAGCCTATAAGCGATTATGCGAAAAAATTGCAGATTTCATTATCGAAATTAATCCAGATTTTCCGTATCCTAAAGCTTTTGCAAGTACTTTGATCGAAACGGCAAATAACAATATTTATTTTGCCAGACATTTGCCGAGACTTACGGATCTAAAAGGGCAAACTAAACACCTCGATCTAAACGAACAAGTGAATCAAATGCTAGACTTTTTCTGCTTCAATTTGATTCAAAAATCAAAATAATAAATCATGAGATATAAAGTGTAATTACAAAAGTTGGTTTTCGTTTTTGTTAAAAAGATGCTGCTCACAAAAAGTGAGCAACATCAAATATCCAAAATTTTATTAAAAAAAATTACTTACAACGAACTGTCTTCCCTTGGCTATTGCCAAAGTGAAGCCTCAAATAGACATTCGGATAAACCTTACATGAGAGGTTTAAAAGCTTACAACCCATTTGTATCAAGAGTTTTTAGAATTTCTACTCAAACTGAAAACTTAGAAATTGATTTAAGGGAGTAGGAATTAAATATCCCTTCTAAGGAAGGACTTACCATTATGAGTGAAGTTTCAATCCTGTATAATATTGATGGAAAAAAAGCTCCAAACCTACTGCGAAATATTGGAACTAATTATGAAGAGAATATTATTCTACCTGTTTTCAGATCAGCCGTATCAGATGTATGAGATGTATCTTCCAGATTTTTTGCAAAAGATATGACTCTAATTTATTGAAAACGCTTTCTTAAGTAAACAAAACTGTCTTCAATATTTTCAAATAAATCGTCCATAGGTACAAGGTCAGGAATAATTTCTATTGCCTCTAACATATCTTTTGGTTGTTCTTTAAGACCAACAATTAGGACTTCAATATTCTGAGCACGTAGGTCAAAAATAATATCCTCTAAAGTATATAATCCTGATTGGTCAATATAAGGGACTCTATCCATTCTTATTATCACGGCTTTAATATCATTGGGCAAGGCTTTGATTTGGTCTTTAAAATAAGATGTAAATCCAAAAAATAAAGGACCAAACAAGTGCTTAATAATTACCTTGTCTTTGTATTTTTCATAAAATTCTTTTTCATCTTGCCAAGGTTTGGAATTGCCTAAGTCTGCTACCTTTCCTACCTCCAGACCTCTCTCACTAATATCACCTGCTTTTTTCATGAACAATAAACAAGCAAGTGCTATACCTATACCAACTGCGTGAATTAAACTTCCAAAAGTAGTAATGAGCAATACCAACACTAATACTACAGCATCAGGTCTTGGTACTTTCGTCAAATGTTTCAATCCTTTGAAATCGACAATTTTAAATCCGATAGGAATAAGTAAACCTGCTAAAACACAAAGCGGAATATGAGCAGCTAATTTTCCAAGTCCTAATAGAACCGTAAGTAAAAACAAACCATGTATTATTCCAGATAATCTTGTTTTTCCGCCTGCATTGATATTTACAACGGTTCCTTTTGTTGCACCTGCACCTGGAATTCCTCCAATAGCAGCGGCCAAAATATTACCAATTCCCTGACCTATCAACTCTCGGTTACTATTGTGTTTGGTCTTGGTCATATTATCCGCAATAACCGAAGTCAATAAAGAGTCTATACTTCCTAGAACCGCTAACACTAATGCATATTCGACTATAAGCGCATAAGCACTTGGATCAACATTAAAAATTCCTCCAAGCTGAAAAGCGGGTAGCCCAGAGGGTATTTCGCCTATTAAGGGAACATCCATTTGGGCAAAAAAAGCAATCAATGTAGCTACAATCAGAGCAACCAAAGCACTTGGAATAGCTTTGGTTATTTTTGGAAAAACAAAATAAATGACAATAGTAATCACTCCTAAAATAAGGGCTGACACATTGGCTTCAGAAAAAAGTCGCGGGATATCCTGAATAACAGCTACAGTTGATTTAGCTGAATCCAACCCTAAAAAAGGGAATATTTGCAGTATTACAATGATGAGTCCTACTCCACTCATAAAACCTGATATTACAGGATAAGGAAAATATTTGACATAACTTGCAATATTTAAAAAACCAAAGATCACTTGGAATAAGCCTCCTAACAGAAAGGTCAGTAAAATGATATTCATTGAATCATCGAGGCTACCATTCATTTGAATAGCAGCAGCAACTAGAGCTGCAGAAACTACTGTCATAGGCCCAGTTGGCCCACTTGCTTGAGTTTCTGTTCCACCAAACAAGGCGGCGAATATACCGACAGCTATAGCACCATATAAACCTGCTGTTGCGCCCATTCCTGACTGGACTCCAAATGCTAATGCAAGTGGTAAGGCAACGACACCTGCTACTAATCCACCTGTAAAATCTCCTTTAAAATTTGTTAAGTCAAAAAATTTGTTGCTCATAATTTTTAATTTGTTTTTAGTTGGCTGTAAAATCTTCATCTATGCAAAATCACCCGAAATGGGCTGACTAAATATATGAATTATTGTATTGATTGTTTTGTCTTTATTTTCGATTTATCCATTCAATTTCATATCCCATCCTTTTCCTTTTATCATTAATTTATCCACATTCGCTAACTTGATGATTTCCTTTTGAGTTCCATTTTTAGACATTATTCTTATTTCTTTTTCGTCTATTTCGATTTGTTTATTCCCAACCATTGAACTTAATTTTTTTTTGATTTACACCCATAAAAACAATCGTCAATATGTATATTTCAATCATAAAAATTGTTATCCAATTGGGTACTTGATAAAAGTTAACAATTACCCCCATTGGTACAGAAAAAAACAACATCAGTTTTAATTGTTTACTTCTTAGAGTATAGTACTTTTCATTTTCTATCAGTTTGGCCTTGAACATCTTTCTTCCCTTTTTTTATCTTAAAATAAGTAAAAAGAGCCACACAGCAGTAGAGAATTGCTATGTGGCTTACATGAAATATTTCTATAATTAATAGTAGTTACCTATTCCTGGTTCAATTTTTCCTTGCCAACCTTTTATTTTAAAATTAGGATTTGGTATAGGTGTAATTGAACTTGTATTCCAGTTACTATTTTCAAGTTTTACCCATTGAAAATTATTAGGTACTCGCACAACTGATCTGATTAAAGGTAATTCAGAAGTCGGATTAACATTGATAAAAAGACTCCCCGAATTCACAACTTGAGACAAATCCATTTTATTAAATAATCTCATTTTCAAAGCATTGTTTTGAATCGGCATGTCATTAAATTCAGAAGTAAGCAGGTTTTCGATCTCTACTTGAAAATTAGGAACTTCCATTTTATTTATCATGATATTTCCTCCTTCCATACTTCTTACTTTTTCTAATCTAATAGATTCAATGATGAAAAGCTCAGTTATTTCTAACATCTCTAATTGAAATAAATCCATCTGTTGCATCTGTATAGGATTAAGCCTAATAACTGATTGAGTAATATTATTCTGCTGTCCAATAATATTAGTATTTGGTAGAATCCAAAAGGCGATTAAAAGAACAATGATACGTCTCATAATTACTCATTTTTATGGTTATTAAATTCAAACTTACTCGAAAAGTTTGCTTTGCTACTTATTTTGGTAGCTTTACTATTATAACACATTACATCATGATTTGTTCCCTAATAAGCGAAGAAAAATTAACTTTCTTTTAACAAAAATCTCCTCTCGTTTTTTTGCAAAATTTTATGCAAAAAAAAGGTTCTAAATGAATTGATGTGGTTTGTTCAAATAGTTGTTAAGTTATTGGTTATTGAGTACTCTACCCGATGGTTTTTATATACCGTTCCTCTGGAACTCGAAAACTAAAAATTAACTTATTCTCTTTCTACCGATATTTCGTGCCTCTGGCACTTGCAAGATTAGATAAGTGCCAGAGGCACGAAATATTGGTAGAAAAAGCATGAAAAAAGATTCCGAAAAGTTCCAGAGGAACGGTATATAAAAACCATCGGGTAGAGTAG
>CAKZSH010000133.1 GCA_937918905.1 uncultured Saprospiraceae bacterium | reverse complement strand
TTATTTATTGAATCTCCACAACTTCCCGTTATTGATGAAGTCGTCGTTGAACATACCACTTGTGGAAATGCAAATGGAGTGTTAGAAATTTTTCCTGGAGCAGGAACACCTCCGTTTCAATATAGTATTGATGGTACTAATTTTCAAACTGATGCAGTTTTTACAGATGTCGCAGCAGGTAATTTCTTTGTGGTGATTGAAGATGCGAATGGTTGTACAGGTGCATTTCAAACAACTGTAGATGGCTCAAATCCAATTACTGCAATGATTGAAACGGCTCATGGAATTGATTTATGTGGCGAGTTACCAGTCTTGTTAGATGTTGATCCAAATGGAGTTTTCCAATCTTACTCCTGGTCAAATGGAGAAACTACTGCTTTGATTATTCCAACTGAAGGTGTTACATATTCAGTAGATGTTACCGATGCTGATGGCTGTACTGCATCTCAATCTATCGAATTAGAGCCTTGTGGATTTTGGCAAATGCCGAATGTTTTTACTCCTGATGGTGATGGGGTGAATGATTCTTTTGGGCCTGTGATTCAAGGGAATGGAACTGAGATTTTAGATTTTAAAATATTTAATCGTTGGGGAAATTTAGTGCATGATGAAAGAATGGCTTGGGATGGTGAAGTGGATGGGAATCCTCATCCATCTGATGTGCTAGTTTATTTTCTTCGAATAGAAACGAAGGATGGGGTAGAGGAAGTGAAGGGTGATGTTTCTTTGATTCGATAATTTTTTTCTCTGCGTAACTCTGTGAAATCTCTGTGCAACTCTGTGTAACTTACACCATGTGGGTTGTTACACAGAGCTACGCAGAGGTCTCACAGAGTCAAGCAGAGCTACAGACTGACACATTTTTATATAGTTTTGTTTTGGTAAAAGTAGTCACCAATTTATTTGGTAGGTTATTTAGCGGTTACTTATCTTTTCGATAAAATCGATCCATACATTGGTCATCCTCATTCCATTTTTCTTTGATAAATTTTAAAGATGTTTTATCCAAAATTTTGACCGAAGCAATATTGCGAGTATCCACTATCGCATAGATGGCTTGAAGTTTCATTTTTGCTAATCCATACTCAATCAAATTTTCAGCTACTTCTGCACCATAGCCATTGCCCCAGTATTTTTCTAAAAACCGATAACCAATTTCGGCTTCTTTCTTTTCATCGACAATGATAGCTGCAGTTCCTACAAATAACTGATCCGATTTTCTTTCAATGGCCCAAATCCAAAAACCATTCTCAGGAATATTATATTTTTGAATCAAATCTTTTAACTCCTCTTTGTTCTCTTCAAATGATTTGACCTCACCAAAGGCATAGCGGAGAACATTAGCATTACCTTGCATTTCATGGAAAGGAATAGCATCCGATAATTGGAGTAATCTAATTTGGAGTCTGGAAGTTTCAAAAAGCATTATTCTCCTTTTGATTTTTTTATCAGGTTGATAATAATTTCAGTTTTCATTTTTTTCTCTTCTTTGATATAATTATTAGTTTTTTCCATTTCGTATTCTAGCATGGCATTGATGACAGTAATTTTATCAATTACATTTAAAACCAAGTGAATTGAATTTTCCAATTTACTTCTTACAATCCAATCCGTAATTAAACAATCAATAAATTGATCTAAAAATTTTTCTAACATTTGAACCTCCTTTCGATACCTCATTTCGAAATGGTCAGTTAAGTCCAATAATTCTTCCTCATATCTTTGCAGAAAATTGTTAGCAATATAAACATGTTTATGAGTTCGATCTATTTGCCGATTGACTTTTATAATTTCTGAGGCTTTTTCTTTGTAGCCCCAATTATCTACTTTGCCGAGGTTTACAATTATTTTATGAAGTTCTTTTTTTGCTTTTTCTCCTTGTTTGATGGTTACATTTAGTTCTCTAATTCTTGAGTCAAAGCTGGCGAGTTTTTCATTATATCTATTCAGGGCAGCAGGATAACTATTATTTGATTTTAGTAATTCCGTTTTGGTATTGATTAGTTTTTCTAATTCCGTTTCGATGTCATGCAAACTGGTGAAACTTCTTTCTAAAATACTTTTTTCTTTTTCAATAGCTTTAATATTTTCAATTAAACCCTTACGTTTTAAAACGGCTTGTAAAAATTCTTGACGTTCTTTTTCGAGTTGTTTTTCTCTACTTCCCAAAACAAATTGAAAGGTGGAAAACAGATTTAATTTCTCAAGTTTTTTTACATCTTGCTCTTCTTTTCTGACTTTTTCTTCTACCTCTTGAAGTGCTAAATTTCTTTTTTCAATTAAACTCATTAAGTTATTCAAATGTATTTGAATCTTTTCTTTTCGTTGTAGTTCCTTATTGATTGCCAGTATTTTTTTGTCGATGTCTTTCATTATGTAGTGGAAATTTTTTTTAGGAGTGGATCGCATTGCCTATTCACGAGTCAAGGTCTGACTTGAAAAGTCAGGCTTTGACTTATAAGAAGATCAATAGAAGTCAAAGCCTGACTTTTCAAGTCAGACCTTGACTCGTGTTTTTACGGTTGTAAAAATAACCAAACCCATCAGAAATACAAAAGTCGCTATTGAGAGTTCAATAACGACTTTTTAGTTGACATGTTTGGGTGGAGATTTTTTAATAATTCAAATGTGAATCATCACAAAACGGATTGGTCTTCGAATGTTTACAATTACACAATCGCGCTTTTGTTTTTCTTTTTACTTCAAAAGGCTTCGGTTTAAATTTTGAACCATGATGCGAGCCATCACAAAAAGGTTGATTTTTACTAAAACCACATTGACAAAATAAATAAGTTACATTCGGCTCTAGTTCCACTTGAGCAGGTTCAAGCGTAGTTGTTTTTTCTCTTTTATAATCAGAGGAAATTTCGCTTCCTGATTTGTCAGAAGTAACGATTGGATAAAAATAACTTGCTGTCCATTTATCTTTTGGGTCATTGATCAAGCCATATTCCGTTGGGAACTGTCGAGTGAATTTTGCAGTTCCAAAAAATTGATCCCATAGTGAAAATGCATTTCCATAATTGCCATTTGGATCACTTATATTGTCCGCCATTGATTTTCCATGATGAGCATGATGAAAAGCAGGAGTGATAATTACTCTTTCTAACAATGTGATTACGGGGTTTAGAATTTTGTGCTTATAAAAGAAAGTATCCCATTTAAGGGTGCTATGAGAACCAATGATAATCAGTTGTTTTATGATTAAACCGATGGCAACTGCTTTTGCTCCACCTAGGAAAACAACTGTACCTACCCACCACAAATTAGGCATGATGACATAATATAAAGCTGCATTACGATAGGAAACTAAGAAACCCATTTCCTCTGCTTGGTGGTGTGGACGGTGTAATTTCCAAAGCCATTCATATTCATGAGCCGAGCGGTGATACCAATACTGCATCACATCATCAATCAATAAATAAAATGGTAACATTATCCATAAACTCCAATCACCAAAGACATATAAAAAATCTGGGAATAAAAATTTACCGACAAAAAATACGACAATTACGATGGCTGGTTTTATCAATTGAGAAAGCACTAGAAAACCTCCTACCTCTTGTATCCAATCACTTTTTGTACGTTGCGTTCGACTTAAAAATCCATAGATGATTTCCAGCAGTCCAAAGAAAACTATAATTCCTGCAACGACATAGATGTCTAAATCTTTTACTCCAAATATTGTATTGTCCATGTTTCTATTTTATTTATTTGTAGTTTGTTTTTTTTAAGACTTAAAAGGCCAGACTGTGTTCCCGAAATTTTGGGATTACTGTCAGAAGTCAGACATACGAAAATCGTATTATTGTCAATCTCTTTTTTGTCAGTAAAACGGTCTATTTTTTTAATCTCTTAAAGTAGAATTAGAGACATTTCAAAATTATGGAATTCTAATTAAAATAGACTTTACAAATGTTAATAATACAAGAGTGGGAAATCAAAATATCAATCAAAATCAAAAATCGAAAATCAAAAAAAGTATTTTCACAGTATTTAATTTTTGATTTTGATTGACATTTTAATTTTGATTTTAAAACTCATTCCTTCATTCGTCTTTTGATAATTCTGGAAAGGGAAACGGGAGTGATGCCTAAGTAATTGGCAATATGTTTATTGAATGCGGTTTGGAAAAATTGGGGACTACGTTGAAGGAGTGCTTCGTAGCGTTGTGCAGGGGAGAGGTCGATTAAAGCTTCCACTCTTGAAATTAAAGTTTGTACATTTTCTTGAAGACCTTCAATATATATTTGGTTAAAGGCTGGAAACTGAGTCGCCAATTTTTGAATTTCGTTTTTATCAAAGAAAAGAATTTCAGTTTCAAGGATGGATTCGAAAGTATATTTAGTAGGTTGGTTATGAAAAAGACATTCTGGAGCACCTGAAATCGTATGTTCAGGTCGAAGGAAAATATTTTTTTCTTCTCCTCTTGCATTAGTAAAATAACCCCTTATCATTCCTTTTAAAATAAAAATAACCATCGGAGTATTTTGTCCACCTTTGATAATGATTTCTTTGTTGCCTAATCTTTGATAAGTTCCAATTTCCAACAATCTATTTATATCCTTATCTTTCAGAAAGGGATAATTAGATTGGAAAATTTGTTGGATTTTTATTGGATTCATAACTGCAAAATAGGCAATGCATTTGAAATGAGAAAATCGTGACTGTTCAGAGGCAACCTTGTAACCGCCAACTTCAGTTGGCAGGTTGTTTTAAAATAGAAGGTATTCGATGAATTTAAATAGTTAGGGACTAGGAAATAAATAATCTACCCACCTGACGGCTTCTTTTTCTCTTTGACTTCATGAAAAAATGAAGCCGTACCGCAGGGTATGCCTTAATTTTTCCATTTCCTCAAAGAAAAAAACAACCTCGTCATCTTGGTAGATTATTTAATTCCTAGTCCCTTAAACAACGACTTTGGGACAACCTGCCAACTGAAGTTGGCGGTTACAAGGAACTGACTTTTTATTGAACAGGGATTCTATTTCCAGACTGCTCAAAGGCTTGTAACTTTCCACTATTATTTGCAATTAATAACAATGTATTCCCATTTGCTAATTTT
>CAKZSH010000132.1 GCA_937918905.1 uncultured Saprospiraceae bacterium | reverse complement strand
TTCTCCATTTTTATCTTTGACAATTCCTTTTAAAATATTTTTTGTAGGCTTCGTTTCTATATTTAATTTTTTGTTTTTGTTATCCAATTTCACAATTGCTGGCGTACTCAAATCATTAGCAACCTGCTGTGCTTCAACCGCATTCCAGCTTAACAAACCCGCTAAAATCGCAGCCGCAGATTTCCATTTTTGAAAGGCAGTAGGTGTTCTAGGAATAGCCATCTCACGATTCAATTGTTCGGGTAAAAACCTTCCACAAAGTTTTCGATTATTCTTTTGAACAAACCTAATCACCTCATTATCAGTCATTTGAGAGAAATCAACAACTGTTTTTTCACATGAATCACAAAAGCGTCCACCAGGTAACGAATGCATCTGATTCCAATTTTCATGACAAGGTTCATTGATTTGAAACTGAATGGTTTTAGTTTTCTTTTTCATTTTGAATGATTTTACAATTTTAAAAATAAATGATCTGCATCGTTTTTAACGACGAGAATTTACTTTTAAATGGTTGTAAAATTATTCAGAAAAAGAAGAGATCGCTTCATCTTCGACAGGAGCCGTAGGCGAATACATTATTTTATAAGGAAAGGAAATGACGAAAGTGGTACCTGCTCCAACTAAGGAATCTATTTCAACTGTACCTTCATAATTAGAAATAATTTTTTTACATAAACCTAGTCCAAGACCTGTACCTTGATATTCGTCAGCATTATGAAGGCGTTTGAAAAATTGGAAAATTTGATCGTAATATTTTTCCTCAATCCCAATTCCATTATCTCGAAAAGAAATCTTTAAAGTATCGTCAGTTTGATAAGTGGTAATCGTAATGATTGGACGTTGGCT
This sequence comes from uncultured Saprospiraceae bacterium, assembly GCA_937918905.1. Lineage (GTDB taxonomy): Bacteria > Bacteroidota > Bacteroidia > Chitinophagales > Saprospiraceae > CAJQQY01. The sequence continues at coordinate 72,215 of CAKZSH010000132.1, read as the reverse complement.
AGTATTATATTTAATTCCATTTTGAATGAAATTTTGAAATAGCAATAGCATTTCAATTTCATTTGCACAAAACAAAGGAAGCTTTTCTGCATGGATAATTGCATTCTTTTCAGCAATTTCCTCCGTCAAATTCGTTTTTGCTTTTTCCAAAATCAAATTCAAATCCAACTCGGATCGTTCTGCTTTTTCTAAACTTTTTAGTTGAGATAATTCTAAAATATCTTGAACTAAAAAATTCATTTGCTCTGCTCCAGTTTTTACAAAATGCAATTTCTCTTGAAGCCCATCATATTTTTCTTTTTTAATATCTCGTTCTATCAAACCTATAAAACTTGTGATCGTACGCAAAGGTGATTTCAAATCATGCGAAGCGATATAGGTAAAGCGTTCTAATTCTTCCGTTGTATTTTGAAGTTCAATATTATTATTTTTCAAATCTTCAATCAATCTTTCACGGTCTTTATCGAAAGTAAATAAGACAATTATTGTCCAACCTAGCCCACCAATAAAAACAACAACTTCATCAAATAAAAAATCGATAACTCCTAAAATAGTTCCATGTAATTGAACAAAAAAATAGGCCATAAAAAAAACAACAAGATGATAAAAAAGGATTCCTCTTTTAATCGTAATATTTTTTTGAAAGGCAACATATGTAATCATCATAGAGGCAATAATTGCCAACCCTTGATTAAAATAACCTCCTATTAAAATATAAGTTACACTTATCCATGTGGGAGATCCAATTGAAATAAGATATCTAGCTGCATAGATTTTTCCAAAACCATTTAGGCAAAGAGTAGCCAAATAAATCAAAAGAATAGATGAAACAATAAAAATATAAATATTCGAAAATCCTATATACCATGCTGACAGTATTATTTCAAACACTCCCATTGCAGATATAAATGACATTCGATTATAAGATCGAATCAATGCATTCTCCTCAGGATGTTCTTCAGAGACTCCTAAATCAGACAACCAATTCCAGACTTTTAAAATCAAATGCTATCAGTTTATGATAAAAAAAAGTTCTTATCCTTTAATCTATCACCATATTCATTCCATTTTTTTAAAACTAATATGTTGGGATATAGAGAAATAAGGAAAATAAATATTAAGGAAAAATATCAATCAAAATATCAATCAAAATCAAAAACTAAATATTGTGAAAACACCGTATTCGATTTTTGATTTTGATTGACATTTTGATTTTGATTTTGATTTAAAATAGAAGGTAAAATTGATAACTCAAAGGGAAAACCAGGTAAGAATATTACAAAGGAATGCTTACATATTTGTAATGTATTTAACAATCATTATTTCATCATTTAAAATTTAAAAAATTATGAACTTTGTAACAAAAAAGATACACGCATTCATTGACTACCCTGTGGCACTTGCTTTAATTATATTTCCTTTTTTACTTGGGCTAGGTAGTTCCAATCCTTTGGCTTTAAAAATTTCAGTAACCGTTGGAATCGCAGCATTTATTTTAACCTTACTTACAGATCATGAGACAGGAGTATTTCGTATTATCCCTTACCGACTACATTTAATTGTTGATTTTTTAGTTGGTATCGTATTTCTTCTAGCTCCTTTTATTTTATCTTTTGAAGGATTAGATGCTTATTTCTATTGGCTCAATGGTATTGCCGTACTTTTTGTAGTAGGCATGCATAAACCAGAAATAGCTTTAACTACTTAGAGTCTGTTTTGAAATTAGTAAGTAAGTTCTTGCCTCAAAGGAGAAAAAAATAATCTCGAAATAACTTATTAATGTTACGCAAAAAATATAATAATCTAGTTTCGAAAATATATTGAGTATTGAACGCTGAGTCGCTGAGACACAGAGTTGGTCGAATAACTCATTGAGGTCGCAGAGGATTTTTATTAAAATAAAAATGAGCTGAGATGCAGAGATTCGAAGTGTTCTTGATAAAAAGGCTTTGCGAACTCTGCTTCTATTTTTCAAACTTGCCTGCCGCAGGCAGGGAAAAATACTCTGCGGCTCCTATTTATTATTCAACCAACTCTATGTCTCAGCGACTCAGCGTTCAATACTATATTTTGTGCGTAACTTCAGTTATTAATAATTATGACCAAGAACTTACCTAGGTATTAAAAAAGCGGAACATCTTTCGACGTTCCGCTCTTTTTTTAGCAAAAACCTAAATCTTCATTATCGTGATACAACTCACGTTTTTTAGGTTTTGAAGGTGTGCTGTGTTTTTGAGTTTGGGAATTTCTTGTATCTCCTTTTCCCGTAGGGTGTGATTTTACGCCCTTACGGATGAGCTTAAAAATGTTCATGAGTAGTTAATTTAGAATGGGTTTCAAAATCTAATTTATATAATATTCTAATAGGGGATCAATTATTTTCTATAGGACTTTATAATGCTACAAAAGTAACATTTTTTATTCAAATATTAAAATATCAAATATGACTTTTTCCTCAAAAGTTAAATAACAGAAAGAGGAGGTCAAATATCTTATTGACAGAATATTTGGATTGATTGTATCCCCAGTTGACTCCCAACAATATAATTCTTCCATCCAATTTAGAATGTTGAATTTCAGCACCTGTAGAAAAAATATATTGCTTACGATTCAATTTATAAGTTAATCCTCCACGGTCGAGAATCAACAACATTCTACAATTAACAAAACCTTCCAATCAAAAATTAGGGACTAGGAATTAAATAACCTACCTAGATGACAAGATTATTTTTTTCATGAAGTCAAAGAGAAAAAGAAGTCGTCAGGTGGGTTGATTATTTAATTCCTAGTCCCTAAAACAAGATACTTCCGTAATTCTAGGCAGTTATACTTTTTATCCTAAAAAAATTGAATTGCATCATGGTGAGCAGATAAAAAAACTATCACATCGGGATACTCAGCTACTTCGAATTTTAGCTAATAATAAAATGCAACGGTAAAAAGGAAAGATATTTTACTCCAAGTATGGAATGATGATTCTCTCTCGAATTCTCGAAACTTGGATGTCTATATCACAAAATTGCGAGATTATTTAAAAAGAGGTGCTAATTTAAAGGTTATTACTTTGAGAGGTGTAGGGTATCATTTTGTGGTTGAATAATGTTAATGAAAAATGAGTAATTAAGAATGAATAATTTCGAAAATCGTATTCACATATATTTTAAAATATTATTCATTCTTAATTATTAATTAAAAATATCCACTTCCATTCTTAGCAGAATCCACTAATACTTTTTTTCCACCAAAAACAAAATACGAAATCCCTACAGAAATATTAGTCACTTGATGCTTTGCCTTATCTGCAAAATCATACGCATCTTCAACCGCAAGTATTTCTTGTAACCCCATATTGTATCGAACATCAAGAGTATATTTCCATCGATTGGCACGAAGCGAAAGACCACCTCCAAAGTTAACTCCAAAATCTAATCGTTCTAAAGTTCCCTCATCAAAATTATATGGCATCGTCATAGTTTCACCATTTGTACCATTGTAAAATTCTTCTTCCGCCTTGATTAAGTAACTTACATTAGGCCCTGCGTTTACAAAAAATCTTCCTCGATTCCCTAAAGCAAAACCCGCCTCAATCATCAAAGGCATATCCAGATAATCCGTTCTTACAGTTGAGGTACTATCAGCATTCGTAAAAGTAGGTTCAAATCCTTTTTGAGCAAATGCAATTTCAGGTTGAAAAGCAATGATTTTTCCTAATTGAAAATTAGCAAATGCAGCTACATTTACTCCATTCAATCTTGCCGCTTCAATCAAATCTCCATTAGTAGTTTGTAAATCTGCTTCTGACATATTTAAACCAAATCGCATTCCCAATTCCAATTGCGCAAATATCAAGGTAGGAAATGAAAAGAAAAGTATAATTATTAATTTTCTCATTTAGCTAGTTTTTAAGATTTTTTATAAACACATACACCTATACACATGAATTTAGTGAAAAATGTGCCATATTTTAATTGAGGAGAAATAACCTTAAATTTGTTGTTAAAAATATTTATTTATGTCGAATATGAAAGAATTACTGCGAACAATTCCACAAGTTGGAAAGATTGATTTTATTAGTGTTCGTAAGGAAAGGAAGGTTTTGCCCACTTCGCTTGATTCGGTTTTAGTTTCAGAGGAAACTGGTTTGGACGGCGATCATTATAAAGGTAGGAGCAAAAAACGACAAGTTACTTTGATTCAAGCGGAGCATCTTGTTGCGGTTGCTTCGATATTGGGAAAAGATAAAATTGATCCTTTGTTAACTCGACGTAATATTGTAGTTTCTGGAGTGAATCTTTTGGCATTTAAAAATCAGCAATTTCAGATCGGAGAAGTTGTATTGGAAATGACAGGATTATGTCATCCTTGTTCGCAGATGGAAACGAATTTTGGTGCAGGTGGTTATAATGCAATGCGTGGGCATGGTGGGATTACGACGAAAGTGATTCAAGGTGGGATGATTAAAATAGATGATGTAGTTAAATTGTTATAAAACTTAGCCAAAATAATATCATGAAAAAAATATTCATATCAAGACCATTAAAAACAGATAGCATTTTCCGAATCGAATTGGAGAAGGCTGGTTTTGAAATACACGGAGAATCACTTCTGAAATTTGAATTAGTCCCATTTAAGAAAATACCAGAGGTGGATTGGATATTTTTTTATAGTCAAAAAGGAGTTCAGTTTTTCTTTAGTCAAATTCAAGAAAATTTTATTTTTCTATCACCTGAAACTCAGTTAGCAGGTTTTGGGGAAAAGACAGCAGAGATGATTGAAAGCTATGAATTGGAATGTGATTTTGTTGGAACTGGAAAAGCCGAATCGACTACTCAAAAATTTATCGAAATCGCAAAAGGACAAACTGTACTTTTTCCTAGAGCCGAAAACTCACAAAGAAGCGTTCAACAACTCATTGATAATGAGCTAATTACAAAAGATTTAATTATTTATAAAAACCTACCAAAATATTATTTTGATATTCCTAAAATGGACTATTTGGTTTTTACCAGCCCATTAAATGCGAAAGTTTTTTTCCAAAAATATAAATGCGAAAAAGATCAAAAAATATTTTCAATAGGTGAAACTACTGCAAAAACTTTACATAAATTAGGAATTGAAAAAGTTCTTTTTCCTGAAAAACCTTCCGAAAAAAATCTTGTAAAATTATTGTTACAAAGTTAAATTTAATATACGAAAGGTTGCTCAAAGTTACCATATGAATTAACTCACCTCAAACAACTTTTATTTTCTATATTTGTTATACACTTTTGACGCAAATAAATATATGATTTTTCAAAACTCTCAAATTGACGTTAGCCTTTTGCCTTCGATTGATGATATTCATTATCAACGGCTTGCCCCTGCGCACGTCAAAGTCAAATATATTAGCAATGCCATTTTCTTTTTCATCATGTTGGCTGGTATTATTTTCATGCGATTTCAACCTGTAGTGAGTGAACATCCACGACTGAATAATGGCTTATTAATTTTTTGGTTAGTGTGGTTATTGATTTCTTTTCTTTTGACAAAAATGAGTTACGACATCGAAGGTTATGCACTTCGTGAAAAAGATATTGTACATATTAAAGGAGTGATTACTCGAAAGCAAACTGCTATTCCATTCAACAGAGTGCAACATTGCGAAATCAAAGCTGGCCCTATTCAACGATATTTTGACCTAAAAACTTTGGAAGTTTATACCGCAGGTGGACATAGTAGTGATTTGCGTATTGCAGGATTAAAAGGTGAGGACGCCCAGGTACTCAAAAATTTTATCATAAAAACTACAGGACAAGTTTCGTATGACGAAGAAGAATGATTTAGAATTTTTGACAAAACCTACACGGCAATCTAAATTTGCCATCTTTTTGATTTTAGCAAAATCATTTAGAATTATTATTGGACAAGCTTGGCCCATTTTTGTCGCTTTGATTTTTAATCCAAAACCTTCCAAAGATTCATGGCTGGCAATGACGATAATTGGAATTACTGCTGCATCTGCCATTCGTTCGATCATTGCCTATTTCAAATTTTACTATTATGTCAAAGATGATGAGCTAGTTATCGAAAAAGGTATTTTTCAAAAAACAAAACTCAACGTTCCTTTCGATAGAATTCAAACCATCAACTTTAAAGAAAATATTTTTCATCAATTCTTTGGAGTGGTGAGTTTAGAAATTGATACGGCAGGTTCGAAGGGAAATGAATTTGAAATTACTGCTCTAAAGAAAAATAAAGCCATTGCGATTCGAGAATTTTTAATTGCACAAAAACAATCTGCAACGCCAACTCCATTCACAGAAGAAGGCGTAGAAATTATCGAAGAGCAAGAACCTGAAGAATTATTATTGCACCTCTCTCCTACCGATTTAGTGAAAATTGGAATCAGTCAAAATCATTTTCGAACTGCTGCAATTGTTTTTGGTTTTTTAATTACCTCCCTGGATTATATCGAAAGTGCAACGGGTTGGCAACTCGAAAGAGGAATTGAACGATTATCAAGTTGGGGATCAAATACCTTTTTGGCAGGTCTGATTACTATCATTCCTATTTTTATAATTATCTCTTTTTTGATCTCATTGGTTCGAACTGTTTTTCGATATTACGAGTTGCGTTTCTATAAAACGGCTTTAGGATTTAAAGTGATAAGCGGTCTATTTACTAGAAATGAACAGTCTGCTCATATGCAAAAAATCCAACTCATCCGATGGACAACTAATCCAATTAAAAAGATTTTTAAACTATTTGACATCAGTCTTCGTCAGGCTGCAAGTACCGCCATTGCTAGAAAACAATCTATTTACGTACCGGGTTGTTATGAAAAACAATTGAATGCGGTACGCCAAGCTTACTTTCCCGAAGAAGCTCAACTTAACTTTGAAGAGCATGTGATTCACCCATTAGTAATTTATCGAAGAGTCTTGTATGTAGGCTTGCTTCCAGCAGGTCTTGCTTTTTTATATAACTGGTGGGGTGATCCAAACCATACTGTTTATTGGGAGGGGTTTTGGGTTGTAATGGTATTGTTTATTAGCTGGATTTATCAACGTAATTATAGGTATTTTGTAAGTGATGAAGGTGTTCGTATTTCGACTTCGATTATTGGAAAAACGGAAACTTTGTTAAAGTGGTTTAAAATTCAAGGAGTTGAAATCCAACAAGGTCTTTACCAAAGAAGAAAAAATTTATGCAACTTAGTTTTTCATACGGCTGCCGGGACGGTAAGGATTCCTTATATTGAATTGGAAAAAGCGAAAAAGATAGAGGATTTTATTTTATATAAAATTGAATCGAGTGATCAGTCATGGATGTGATGGGAAGAAGGGAAACAGAGAATACGGATTTATGATTTGAGAAGTTTGTCGAAAAAAATTTTATAGTCAAATGAAACAAGTAGTTTACAAAAACAAGACCTACATTTTTATTGTTACCATGTATATTTCATTTCTATTTTTGAAAAATACATTCAAGATGTTTGCGACCCAAGACATGTTTGCTGCAATCGTCTCCACCGTTCAAGCCATCGTTTTATATCAAATTTATTTAAAGCATTTATATGTAAAAGTGGGTATCAAATTTTGGACTGCCTTTCCGATAGTAAAGGAAGGTGTTTTATTAGGTGTCGATTTTATGCGATTAATTTCAGGTGGTCAAAAAAACATTGTACTTGATGATACGATGAAGTCCGCTTTCTTTTTTGTTGCTGCGATTTTAATTTTTGTGTTTTGTGATAAGGCGATTAAAATTGAAAAGGAGAATACTGTTTAAGAAAAGACATCATTCACTATGACTTTCTTCCATCTTTAATTAAGTTAAAATTACACTAAACTAGTACTCCGAAATCCTGATGAATAACTAATATCGAACAAGGAACGCTACGCTAAGGATTTGAGAAGTTTGACGAATAACGGTGAGTAAGATAACTCGTCAAACTTGACATTCCTTGTTCGATATTCGTTATTCGATATTCATTTGAGTTTATTCACTTCTTTCCATTTATAACAATCGGTCACATGGTCATTCACCATTCCACACGCTTGCATAAAAGCATAACAAATCGTACTCCCTACAAATTTAAAACCTCTCTTTTTTAAGTCTTTACTCATCGCATCACTTTCGGGAGTAGTAGCAGGAACATCGCTCATTTTTTTAAATTTATTCTTCATCGGTTTTCCTCCTACAAATTGCCAAATATATTTATCAAAAGTTCCAAACTCTTTTTGTATCTCTAAAAAAGCAATCGCATTGGATCGAGCAGAATTGATTTTTAATCTGTTACGAATGATGTTAGGATTTTCTCGAAGTTTTTCCAATTTTTTATCCGTCAACTTTGCACATTTTTTAGGATCAAAATTATGAAATGCTTTTCGATAGCCTTCTCGTTTTTTTAAAACAGTAATCCAACTCAATCCCGCTTGCGCACCTTCCAGCATAATCATTTCAAATAATTCTCGATCATCGTGAACAGGTACGCCCCATTCGTTGTCGTGGTAGTCGATATAAATTTCTTCACTTTTGCACCAGTTACATCGTTTTTGTTCTTTCATTTTAAAATTTTGGATTAACGGTAAATGTATTATTTTTAAAATCTTTTCTAATTTTTTTCATGCGTCTTTTATTTTTTCCAAAATCTCCCCACCCTTTTCTTGAAGCAGATCGAAAATGTATTTGTTTTGTTTTTTTATCAAATAAAAACTCCACATCGTCGATGAATTTTCCAAGTTTCGTTTTGAATTCATAATGCAAATAATACTCTTTCTCTTCTATTAAAGTTACTCTTGAATAAGTTGTCATTAAATTTTTCAATCGAACCTTTGCTGCAATTGGTTCTTGAAAAAATGGAATCGGCTGCATTCTTTTACGTCTTCTTTTTTCTTGAGTACTCACGCAATTGGGAGAAGAAGGGCAAGGTGCTAATTCGGTTTTTTCCTCCATCACAATTGAAGAATTATTGGTTTGTCCGATTAGGAAAAAGAAAAATATGGTTATAGTGAATTTCATTTTTGTTTGCTTTTATAATAAAAAACATATTAACATCTCATTGACAATCATTAACGACTCATTACATTTACTTTTTTCAAAGCCACTGTAAGTTTGCAATACATTTATTAACAAAAAAATAAAACAAAGAAAAAATCTATTTTTTCACCCTAACCGTATTGCTCTTTCTCTCTTCCTGTGCTCCTCAAAAAAAATACTTGAAGATTTCGGAAGGGTAAACTTCCAAATATTGCTTATACGGAAAAATGCCGTCCCGCTGGGATTTTTTGAAAAAATGAGGTTAATTTTTTCTACCAATATTTTGTCCCTCTGGGAATAATAATAAATCAAAAGTCCTAGAGGGACGAAATATTGGTAAAAAAAATCATGTAATAGCATTGTTAAGTCCCAGAGGGACGGCACATTTCTCCATATAGAAAACACCTAACAAACCTCTATTAACACATTGATTATCAATACTTTACAATAACACCCCATTTTTTACCCCTAAAAAAAACTCATGACTAATGTGCAAGGAATACTAAATTAATTCAATAATTTGCGTCCCAGAATTATAAACGAATTAGTCTTTCCTTGTTCATTTTTGAACTTCTTGATAAAAAAGTCATTCATAAGGTATTTGATTTTCCATTAAATAGTTACCTTTCTTATTCAAAAAAACTACTTACACGTATGAATGATTTATCAAGATTAATTTTTTCAAAATCCCTTTTCCTTTTATTGGTAGGTTCTTTATTTTTTCAAAATATTTTTGCTCAATCCATTCAATCTCCTGATGAATTTCTTCCCCATAAAATTGGAGAAAAATTTACACCTCATCATTTGTTGGTGGATTACTTTGAGTATGTAGCTGAGAATAGCGACCAAGTTATTTTACAACCCTACGGACGCACTTATGAAGACCGTCCAATGATACTCGCCTTTATTTCGTCCAAGGAAAATTTAGCGAAGCTGAAAGAAATCCAAAACGATAATTTGATACGTGCAGGAGTCAAAGAAGGGACACCTAAAAATAATATTCCAATCGTTTGGCTAAGTTATAGTGTGCATGGAAATGAAGCTGCAGGTTCGGAAAGTTCAATGCCCGTTTTACATAGTTTAGTAGGTGGAAAAAATTTACAAGCACAGGCTTGGTTAAAAAATACTTTGATTGTCATGGATCCAAGTGTTAACCCTGATGGGTACTCTCGATACACGCATTGGGTACGTCGAGTGAGTAATAAAAAAATTACGACGAACATGGATTCATGGGAACACAATGAGCCTCATCCAGGTGGTCGAATGAATCATTATATGTTTGACTTAAATCGAGATTGGGCATGGCAAACACAGATTGAATCGCAACAACGAATGGCCGTTTATAATGAGTGGTTACCACAAGTACATGCCGACCTTCATGAAATGTATAAAGATGATCCTTACTATTTTGCGCCAGCAGCACAACCTTATCATCAGTACCTCACCAAGTGGCAATATGACTTTCAAGAAGTGATTGGAAAAAATCATGCAAAGTATTTTGACCAGCAAGGTTGGTTATATTATACCAAAGAAATTTTCGATTTATTTTATCCAAGTTATGGAGATACTTACCCGATGTTCAATGGGGCAATTGGGATGACTTACGAACAAGGTGGAAGTGGTTCTGCGAGTCGAGAAGCAGATATGAATAATGGCGAAACGGTTTCTTTAAAAGATCGTGTGGCGCATCATTTAACCACATCACTTTCTACTATTGAATCTACTTCTAATAATGGGAAAACATTGTTAGAAAATTTTGAAAGTTATTTCAGAACTCATGCTGCGAACCCAATTGGAAAATACAAGAGCTTTGTTATAAAACATACCAACCCCAAAGCGAAGAAAGAAGCATTGATGGATTTATTGGATAAAAATAAAATCCAATATGGTTTAACGAATGCAACTTCTTCCTACCGAGGTTATGAATATTCGACTGGAAAAACGACTTCATTTAAAGCCGATAATGACGATATTATTATCAATGCTTATCAGCCAAAATCAGTTCTTGTACAAGTATTGTTTGAGCCTCATTCGCATTTGGTGGATTCGTTGACTTATGACATTACAGCTTGGTCTTTGCCTCATGCTTATGGCGTTGAGTGCTATGCTACAGAAACGAAAATACCTGTCGATTTAAAATATCACGCTAAGTCAGCAGACGTAGAAAAAATAAACAATGCTTTTGCATTTTTGGTCAACTGGGAATCATTAGAGGATGCAAAATTTTTAGGGAAATTGATGGATCAAAATGTAACGGCTCGTGCTGCTAAATCTGAGTTCACCATCGAAGGGAAAAAACATCCTGCGGGAACCATTATTATTACACGAGGCGACAACCGAAAACTAGGTGGTGAATTTCACAATACCATTTTAAATACGGCGGATCAATTGAACTATAAAAACTTCACGATGGTCTCAACTGGTTTTTCAGATGCTGGTGCGGACTTGGGTTCGGAGAGTTTGATTTTATTAAAAAAACCTAAAGTCGCCGTTCTTGCTGGTGATAAAACTTCGCCTTATTCTTTTGGTCAAATTTGGCACTACTTTGAAACGGATTTGGAATATCCAATCACGACTGTCCCTGTTGAAAATTTTCCTTACTTAGAAATGGATCATTATTCTTTGATTATTTTACCTGAAGGTTGGTATCGATTAAGTGATGATGTTTTGGGCAAATTAAAAACTTGGATGCGTAAAGGTGGTCGAGTAATTGCGATTGGAAGTGCGCTTTCTAATTTTGAAGGAAAGGAAGGTTTTAATCTTGAAAAATATGCAAAAGATTCTGATAAAAATGCAGCTAGCCGACAAAATGAAAAAATCACTTTGGAGAGTCGATTAGAACCACATTCGCATAGTCTTCGAAATTCTTTGAGTAATAATTCACCTGGTGCCATTTTTAAATTAAACTGGGACAATACACATCCACTTGGTTTTGGAATGCCTAATTATTATTTTTCTTTAAAAACTGGTGGTCGTCATTTTCAGCATTTAAAAAACACTTCGAATGTAGGTTATATTTCTAATGATCCTTTGATTTTAGGATTTGTGGGTGCGAAGGCAAAAGAAAAACAGAAAAATACAACTGTCTTTGCGGTGCAAGATATGGGTCGTGGGAATATCACTTATATGGTGGATAATCCTTTGTTTAGGGCATTTTGGTATCAGGGGAAATTTGTTTTTTCTAATGCGGTGTTCTTGAACCAGTAGACCGTGACTAAATTCAAAATATTTTTAACTAATAAAAATTCTAACCAATGGCTGCACAACCATTTCATTTAGCTTTTCCAGTAACAGATTTACAAAAAACTCGTGACTTCTACGAAGGCCTTCTTGGCTGTGAAGTAGGTCGAACCTCTGAACGATGGATAGATTTTAATTTTTGGGGAAATCAGATGTCCGCACATTTAACAGATGAACCCATTGTCGAACCTGCTGCCAATCCTGTGGATGGAAAACAAGTTCCAATCAAACATTTTGGAGCCATCTTGGAGCGTAATGAATTTGATACGCTTGCAGAAAAATTAAAAGCACATGGCATTGAATTTATCATTGAACCATATGTGCGTTTCGAAGGAGAAGTAGGAGAACAGGCGACCATGTTTTTTATGGATCCAAGTGGGAATGCAATTGAGTTTAAATCATTTGCGGATTTTGATCAGATCTTCGCTGTTTAATGAATAATTAAAAATGAATAATTTTCTCAATGGGGAGTCTTTAATAAAATGTGTCCGTGATATTTTGACACTTATCCGTCGGATGTAAATCCGACTCTCTCAGTCGAAAATATTTTGAAAATAAATACTTTTTTATCCATTTTTAGAAATACATGTATTTCGACTGAGAGAGTTGGATTTACATCCGACGGCTAAGTATCAAAATATCATAGACACATTTTATTAAAAGACGCTCACTAACTACCGACCGCACTACCATTCAAAAAACAATCCCGAATTCTCAATCAGAGAATTCGGGATGTCTTATGTTTATATTTTTAAAAGCAAACATTAAGCATTCTCATTTGCTTTTTTATGATCTGCTAAAAACTTCGCTAATCCAATATCAGTCAAAGGATGTTTTAGTAATCCTAAAATTGCTTTTAATGGACAAGTCACAATATCTGCACCGGACTCTGCTGCATCTACAATGTGTTTTGGACTTCTTATTGATGCTGCTAAAATTTCAGTATCGAAACCTTGAATGGCATAAATTTCAGCAATTTGATGAATCAATTCAATCCCATCCCATGAAATATCATCTATCCTTCCGATGAAAGGTGAAAGGTATGTTGCTCCAGCTTTAGCTGCAAGAATTGCTTGTCCAGCAGAGAAAACCAAAGTACAATTAGTTTTAATTCCGTTTGCAGTAAACCAACTGATTGCCTTGATACCGTCTTTAATCATTGGAACTTTTACAACAATATTTGGAGCTATTTGAGCTAAGTTTTGACCCTCAGCAATAATTCCTTCAAAATCAGTAGAAATTACTTCAGCACTTACATCGCCATCCACAATATCACAAATTGCTTTGTAATGCTTCATTACATTATCAGTTCCAACGATTCCTTCCTTTGCCATCAATGAAGGATTAGTAGTTACACCATCAAGTATACCTAAATCAAATGCTTCTTTGATCTCGTCTAAGTTGGCTGTATCAACAAAAAATTTCATACAAATAAATTTTAAAAATTAAGAAATGTGAATGAAAGTAGAACTGTATAAATAAGTATGTGAAGATTAAAAAAAAGAGGTGAGAAACCACTCCGCACCGCTCAACCATCTACCCTTGCTGCGTTTCCACCCTGGGGGAGTTCGACAGGAGCTGGTCGAATGGCTCTCACCAGCCGCAAATGTAAATTTATTGATTGATATGTACCAACTTTTTGAAGGTTTTTTATAAAAAAAAATAGAATGGAACAGATAGTTCGGTATTGAGAGGGAAAGACATCCTTTTATTTTTCGAAAGAAAATATTTTCATTATTTTAGTAGCGAGTTTATTTCAAAAGCAAAAAGATACAAAATGGCAAAATCAAAAAAACAAAGAAGAATTGAAATCAGAAAGAAGAAAGAGGAGAAAAAGTTTATTACTGTAGTTGTAGTTGCAACATTGATTCTTACGGTACTTTTATATCTGTGGTTTATAAACAGATAAAACGGTTGAAGAAGGAAAGGATTTAATAATTGGAGTTTTTCACTTCCAAATTCCTTTCCTTCTTAAAACTCAACAATCTGGTATTCTTCAGTAGGTTGAAGAAATCCTTTCCCTCCGTTGACTGGTAGTTTTTTATTATCCTTAAAAATATGATTGGTAGGTAGTTGTTCCAAAAACTGAGAAGGAATTACTGCAAATGCATTTTGGTCCTTGGAACCAATCTTTACTAAATTGATAGAATCAATCGCAATGGGTTTTAAATTCAAATCTTGAAAATAGACTTGTGTATTTTTTTGATAAAAAATAGAATCAGTATTGAGATGATAAACTTCGGTAAGATTAGTTAAAGAAGCGTTTTTGCCAACACCCTCTTTTCTTAATGTTTGGTACATTTGTTTTGGAAAATCTCGCTGACTATCAAATAATGGATTCACTTGTAACCAAAATAGCCAAGTTGCCATCAATCCACCTACTGCCATTCCTCCAGTCACTAGACTATTACTCATCATAAATAAACCTAAAACTGCAGCCATACTTGCCATCCAATACAAAGTGCTTATTCCAAATACAGACCGATACCCAACTCCTTTAAATTCAAAGAAGCCACCTAGCAATGCTCCAAACAGAATCATAAATGTAAAAATCATATTGACTAAAGTAAATCCTTTGACCCATCTTCGATAGGGGTAGTTTTTTTGGAAAAAAGCCAAAAGATTTTTTGCTATAATAAAAGATAGTGCAGCGATAATAATCATTCCTTGACTTAATATTGAAAACAAAATCCAACCTAAATTAATGATTGCCAATTCTTCTTTTTTTCTTAATTTTTGAATCATATCCCATATCGATGCAGGGAAAAAACCAAACCAAGGCAAGATTCCTAACAATGTAAATACAAAATAATATTTGAAATGACCTGAACCAATTCCCATGAAAAAATGAGGCATTTCAAAACTTATATATCCGAAAAAATAAAGTGGTAAATAAATGACAGCAAGTAATGGAAACAATACTAGTCCTTTTAAGTTATTTCCTTTGGGATGGACGAAAAGCAAATAACCCCACAATCCCAAACTCCAAACTAACATGCTCAACGGATGAATCATTGCTCCTAATAAAACAAATATCCAAACTCCCCATTTCCATTTGCCAATTGGTTGTTTTAAAAATAAAATCATAAATATAAAACTCATCAACTGTGCTCCAAATAACCAAGTATCTCCAGTTGCCAATTTTGCAAAATTAACAGGTATAAAAGAACTCCCCATCACTAATAAAGCAACAGCAGTTGTCTTCGCACCAAATATTTTTTTCCCCAAAAAAAAGAAACTAAGAAAGGTTAAAATAAGTATAATTACATTTGGTAGTCGTAAGCCGAACTCATTGAATCCCAATGAGTTATACATCAAAGAATCAAACCAAATAGGTAACATAGCTTTTGCATTGGAGGTAGTAGTTCCTTTTCCCAACAAAGCTTGTACATCCAATAAAAAATTGGATTCCGCTCCATCGAAAATGGTGGAGTACTCATTCATAATGAGCAGATTTATCACAAAAATAAATGCTGCAACAAAAAGAAATAATTTATATTTTTTTGATAAAATCATAGTTGTTGTTAATGAAATGCGAAGCTACTCAATGAGATTTAAATTATTTTATAAATTGCGATAAAAATGATAATTAAGATTCAAGATTCAAGATTTAAGATTTCGAAAAGTTTTGAGTTTCTAAAATATTCGAAATCCATAATCTTGCATCCATAATCTTAATCAAAAAAACGCCTTAATCAAAAAACTTAGAAATGAATTACTCAACTTTACAAAAATTAGTAGCAATTGATTCACCATCTGGATATACTGAAGAAGCGAGTCAATATATTTTTGATTTATTGAAAAGCTATGGATGGAATCCTGAACGAACAAATAAAGGTGCTGTAAAATGTGCTTTAGGAAAAAATCCAACACTTGCCATAGCGGCTCATGTAGATACGCTTGGAGGAGTGGTTTCTAATATTTTGCCAGATGGAAATTTACGTTTTTCAAAAGTAGGTGGCATTCAATTGAATGGTTACGAAGGTGCTTATTGTCGAATTAAAACAATGGAAGGTAAAACCTACACAGGAACATTATTACTGGATAATCCTGCTTCTCATGTCAATAAAGATTTAAATTCCAAACAACGGAGCCTTTATAATATGCATATCCGATTGGATGAAATAGTTGAATCCAAAGAAGATACCGAGCAATTAGGAATTCAAGTTGGAGATTTTATTTGCTTTGAAACCAATTATGAAGAGACTAAAAGTGGTTTTATCAAGTCAAGATATATGGACAACAAGGCTGGCTGTTTTGTCCTTTTTGAAATTGCCAAACAAATGAAAGATAAAAAGAAAACTGCTCCAGTTGAGTTGTTTTTTTCCAATTATGAAGAAGTTGGACATGGTGGTACAGTTGGTTATTCCGAAAATGTAAAAGAATTGTTAGTAATTGATATGGGAGTAGTGGGGCAGGGGTGTGAAGGTAAAGAAACTGCTTGTTCAATTTGTGCAAAGGACTCAACAGGGCCCTATGATTTTGAGATAAGAAAATCGTTAGTTCAATTGGCTAGAAAGCATAAAATTCCTCATGCTGTTGATGTTTATCCATTTTATGGTTCTGATGGCTCCGCAGCTTTACGAGCTGGTAATGATTTTAGAGTTGGTTTAATTGGCCCTGGAGTTTCTGCCTCGCATGGAGTGGAACGAGCACATAAAAAAGGGATCGAAGCTACTATTGATTTGTGTATGCGATATATTGCTCAACATAAAAAATAGAGCTGATTTTGAAGTAGGGAAAAAGGGAA
This sequence comes from uncultured Saprospiraceae bacterium, assembly GCA_937918905.1. Taxonomy (GTDB): domain Bacteria; phylum Bacteroidota; class Bacteroidia; order Chitinophagales; family Saprospiraceae; genus CAJQQY01. The sequence continues at coordinate 55,207 of CAKZSH010000132.1, read as the reverse complement.
GATGGATTTACGATTTGAGAAGTTTTACCGAGTATTGGTAAAAACACCCCCTCCGTCGGTCAAAGAGCAAAATACTATTGATACATTTTTTTGAACACCCTCGTGAAAGTTAGAATCACCGAATTTCGACAAAACTTCTCAAATCGTAAATCCGTCTTCCCTTTTTCCCTAATTCAACAATAATCTTCAAAAACAGAAATCCCGAACTTTCAAAGATGAAAATTCGGGATAACTATTGCATCAGTAAAAATTTACTGTGCTATTTGAATCATAATAAATTATTTTCCAAACATTCCGCCGATACCTCCAAGCAAATCTTTTGCTTTATCAATGGCACCTTCTCCTGCATCAGCAGCACCACCAGTTGCACCTCCTAATAAATCAGCAGCTTTGTCCATCATTCCACCAGCAGCATCGCCAGCACCTCCAGTCAATCCACCTAACATTCCAGCAGCTTTTCCTAACATTCCACCAGCATCTCCACCTACGCCTAAAACATTCATTAAACTTCCAGCATCAACTTCATCAGTATCACCATCAGCTTGCATTTTTCCAGCTAAACCTCCAATCATGCTACTCAAACCAGTTCCAGCAGCCAATCCAGCAACTGATTCAGGTAATCCCATATTCGTCATAATTTTTTTCATAAACATTGCTTTGATTCCTCCAAAGATACCGTTGCTCATCAATCCACCGCCACCACCTGTAGCACTTTGAAACATTCCTAACAATCCACTTACATTTCCACCAGTAACTTGTTCCATTACACCTTCTTGTAAACTTTCTTGAGCTAATGGTAACATTTCTTTTGCTTGGTCAGCGGAGATTCCTGCTTTTCCAGCAATTTGCTCAGCAATACCTCCGCCCATAGATTCCATAATTTTGTCTAACATTCTTTTATAGTTTTAATGATTAAAAAAGTTTTTGTATGGTAAGTTTTAATAAACTATACATTCTTTTATACGCAGAAATCTAGGTTTGGGTACTTTAAAATGAAAATTTTTAACAATAAAATTTCACCGACTTTAAAAAAGGAAAGGAATGATTGTGAAAATTGATTTTTGCAAAATAATAATTTGTGTAATTTACAATATTTTATTTTCTAATCCCTCGATATAAATTTTTAGTAGTCAAAATTCCAAACCAAGGGGAGACAATGGAGACCTATGCAAAACAACTTGCGGAACAAATCGTAAATCAGTATTCCCTTTTTCCCTAATTCCCCCTCTTCTTCATTTTATTGAAGAATTATTTTCCTAACCTCTTCTCTAGCCAATTTATCGACAACTCGATTGTAATTTATTTTTTTAGTTTTCTTTTGATGGGCTTTAATTTTAAAAAAAGCTAAAGGCATCGTTTCTATTTTTGAAATTAATTTTTTTACCAAATCAACATTTCGAATGGGGGTGTTTTTTTTGGTTAAAAAATTCGCAAGCTGAAGTTTTTCCTTTCTTTCGATAATTCTTACCACATATTGACTGTCAGAAATAATTTCGATTTTAGAAAAACCGATTTCATTTTTTTCCAAATAATCCAAAGCTTTTAATACTGCTAAAATTTCCATAGCATTGTGAGTCGTATCATAAACATGACCTTTAATTTCTATTTGTTGATTTTCAAAAAATAGAATTGCAGCCCATCCACCTACTCGTTTTTGAGTATGACAACTTCCATCTGTAAAAATCTGTATGATTTGTGTTTTACTTGTCATCATGGAATATTCGGCGGTTACTTTCTTTTTAAAACCAGTTGTGTAGATTGGAGTCCCATCATTTGATTAAACAGCTCCCGTAAATCACCATATTCATTTGGTAAGATCAAAGGATTCTTAATTATTAATTCACTTGAAAGTTGAATTTGACGACTATTTACTTTTATAAATAAATAATCATAATTACTCTTTTGACTTTGAGTTGAAAGCCGTGTACTTATAGGTTCTTCTGCCAAAACATAATTGTCAGGTAAATGAAGATTAAGAATAAATCTTTCAGAAGAAGGTGATATAAAATCAACTGGTAAATATCGATTTGGTTTGGAAAAAGGATTTTTTGTAAAATGTTTTTTGATCAAAGGATCGATATAAATATAATTAGTTTCTAGTCCTTCTTCAAGAGGAATTTTAAAATAACAAATTACCGAAAATGGTTTTTCCAAATCAAAAGCATTTTTGACAGAGAAACTATCCAGAACCAAATCTTCATTGGTACTATTTATCAAATGATCCGTTACAAAACTTTTGTCTCCCTTTTTCTCATGATAAAATTCTCGATATTCAACAGCGTCATGTTCGAAGAAAGCAAACGAAGTTTTGTATTGCATCTCCTCTTCTAAAAACTTTAAATTAGAAACAACAATAGTTTTTGTTTTTTTAGGAAGTTGGATTTTTACCCACCTTGGTTCTATTTTACTCAAGAGATACCCATTAGAATTGAGGTCTGATTGGGACAATAAGTTGTAGGGGCGAAATGAACTGATTGCATCCATTAAAATATCTTTATCTCCAATTTTCACTTGAGCCAAAACATGATTAAATTGAGTGTACAATGGATAAACTTTAGTAACTAATCCATGATTTTTTGTACTGATAATCAATGGGTTAGCATCAAGACCAGCACTTTTTAAAAGTCGAACTAATCCCAAATTAATTTCGCAACTAGAACCTTTTTCACTAGTAAAAATTTCCGTAAAATTTTGATCGGGAAACAAACGATATTTCCCATCCCAGCTTAACCTATCTTGAACATGAGCATATATTTTTTTTACCTTTTCAAGATCTGAGTCCTCTTCAGAAATGATTTTTTTCAAAATCTTTGCAGGATTTTTTTTCTGTTTTAAAACACCTACATAATCTTTATGATTTAAAATATCTTTAGCAAGTTGTTCCCAAGTTGTCATTAGTTTCACGGTTTCTAATCCACCACCTTGCATTTTAGAACGACGAGTATAAGATGCTAATTGAAATCGAATGGACTCTTTATAATCTTCAATATTAGGACAAAAACTTTCTTCCTCCAAAGGAGGAAGATTTTCTAAAACCCATGAATTTCTACTTTCGTTACCATATTTATTCATGATACGTGTGCCATTGTAAACAATTTTATAATCGAGTCCTTGACTAATCAAAACATTCAAATGACTTTTGAGCGTAGGTAATTCATTTTGGAAACTCCACTCTTCCAAGGAGACTGCATCTTTCGAAGTTTTAGAAAAAACATATTCGATAATTGATCCCGGTTTTACATTAGGAAATGCAAATCGCTTAGTTTTCCAATTCTCGTTGATGTCTAATGTGTAAATATCTGATTTGGCAACTTTAGTTTTTTCAATCTTACCTTGGTCATTTACATTAAGTGTTTGAGCTTTAATTTTAGTGATCCGTTCTGTCTTACCTTTTGCAAAAAAAGGAATCTCAATATTGGCTTCTTCAAGTCCGTTTTTATTTAAAATTTTGATTCGAACATGACGAGTGATGATGACATTAATGCCTTCAAAATTGATCTCCCCAAAATCACAAAGAATGATTGCATTTGCATCAGGATCCAAGTCAGATTTTTCAATTGTCTTTTCTTGATTCGAAAGTTTACTGTATTTGATAGGGTTCTTTTGAGAAAAGATTAAAAGTGGAAGAAATAAAAAAGTAATTGTAAGAGGTAAGTTTAATATTTTCATAACAATGGAATAATCAAGTATAGTTTTTTGACAAATTCCGTGTTTTTAACTGACCACGGAATTTGTCAAAGAACGTCAAGTATTAATTCAAAATTTGATAAAACTATTTATCAAAAAGAAGATAATCAAATATATCCAAAGTATATCTAAATAATGCCAATACGTTGTCAGTAATTTTAGTTTTAGTTGCTTTTCAGGGTCTGAGAAATATACCAAAACGCTAACGGGCTCTTTCATTCGTTTTTTTGCGGTGTAGTAAAATAATATTAAAAAAGGAAGTCCCGCCAATAAATGCGCAAAGTGCAATCCTGAAATCAAATACAAATAGGAAGAAAGATTGGAAGCTAGAAATTGAGTATCTAATTGACTACTCAAATCATTCCATCCAATGAACTGCCCAAACATAAACATAATGGTAAATGTAATGGTTACTTTTAATGCACGTTGATAATCTTCAGTATCGTCAGCCAAGTAAGCTTTGTTGGCCCAGTTGATAGACCAACTACTCGCTACTAATAACACGGTGTTCACGAAAAAAATAGGAGATAATTTGATAGGAGGAATTTCTGGAAACTGCACTCGAGTGTAAACAAATGCTGCTGAAAATGCTAAAAACAATGCAGTAATACTAAAAAGACTTAAAGTCAATGAAATGTTATATGGATGAAATCGTAACGAATGATATTCATTAGGATCATGTGTTTTTTTCTGAAGTTTAGCCATGAGCAGTTAGGTAGTTTTATAAAACTCAAAATCGACAACAATATAATGATTCAAGTCTTTATTTGTTCATAAGTTTTTAATTTTGAGGGCAAAATGAATTTTAATTGTTATTAGATTACTATGGACAAGAACTTATTTCCGAAATAATCCAATAATCATCGCTCATACCAAATATGAATATAGAAGAATTTAGAAATTATTGTCTCAATAAAAAAGGAGTAGAAGAAACATTTCCTTTTGATGAAAATACTTTAGTGTTTAAGGTGATGGGAAAAATGTTTGCGTTGACTGGATTGCAGCGAGAAGAATTTCAAGTTAATTTAAAATGTGATCCTGATTATGCCGTAGAATTGCGAGAAGAATATGGAGACATCATCGCAGGTTATCACATGAGTAAAAAACATTGGAATACTGTTTTCTTTGAAAATGGCTTGGAAACAAAATTTCTATGTGAATTAATAGATCAGTCCTATGACCTCGTGGTTAAAAAGTTAAAAAAGGCGGATCGGGAGTTTTTAGAAAATTTGTAAAATTATTGTTATGAATAAAACTCCAACATACCAAGGAGTAGATTTTATCATAGTGGGGCAAGGACTTACGGGGTCTCTCCTTGCTCATGCTTTGCTTCAAAAAGGAAAAACGATTCATGTATTTGACAATCATCATCAGCATGCCTCGTCTAAAGTTGCAGCAGGAATCATCAATCCAGTTACAGGTAGGCGAGTAGTCAAAAGTTGGTTGATTGATGATTTGATTCCTTTTGCAAAAAGAACTTACAAAGAATTAGAAACACGTTTGGGAATTAAAATTTACTATGAAAGAAATGTAATTCGAATACTTTTTTCTATTAAGGATGAGAACAAATGGTTGGAAAAAACTGGAGATCAAACTGTTGCAAAATATGTTTTAGAAAATAAGGGTTTAGGAAGTTTTTCAAGGAAAATAAATGAGGGAGAAGGAGTAGGCGAAATTCAATATTCAAGTCAAGTAGATATGCCTTTATTATTGGATACTACAAAGACCTTATTTTTAAATGATAAAATTTTAGATGTAGAAAAATTTGACTATCAGTTAGTTAGGTTTGAAAAAGAACAGGTTTTTTATAAAAAAATAAAGGCGAAGAAAATCATTTTTTGTGAAGGACAGCAAGGTCGCAACAATCCGTGGTTTGGGAAATTACCTTTTGAAGTAGCTAAAGGAGAAGTATTGTTAGTAAAAATTCCAAATGCAAATTTTGATAAAATTTTAAAGCATAAACTATTTGTAGTACCACTTCAAAATGATTTATATTGGATTGGTTCAACCTATGATTGGGACAGTCCTGATGATCTACCAACTGAGGAAGCCAAACAACTTTTGATACATAAATTAAAGAAAGTGTTGACCATTCCATTTGAAATTGTTGACCACCAAGCTGCTATTCGACCTACTACTTTTGACCGTCGCCCATTGGTAGGATTACATCCCGAAAATACATTGTTAGGAATCGTAAATGGAATGGGAACTAAGGGAGCATCCTTGGCTCCATATTTTGTAAATCAATTTGTAGAATTTTTGTTAGAAGGGAAAGCTTTGGATAAGGAAGCTGACATTGCAAGATGGGAGAAGGAGGATTAATGATTCAAAATTAAGGATTCAGGATTTCGAAAAATGGTGAGATGGACGGAAGAGGATTAATGATTCCCATCTTAGCATTTTTCGAAACCAACGTGAATTGATCATTTTAAGAAATCCGATTCAAAATACTTTCTACATATTCAATTCGATATTGAATCATATCTCTTTTTCCTTGTTTCAATAATTTTTCGATAGGTAAAAAATTTCTAGGCTTTTTAGGATTGTGTTTAAAAATTCTATAAGCCTTTGCTATTTCATTTACCGCATTGATAGCACTTTTTTCATAACTTTTATTTCGACCTTCCTTTAGTGCTTTCAAATAAAACTTCAAACCAAGCAACTGCATTTTTTTTCGATCACCAATTGAAATAGATTCAGATAAAAAATTTGGAAAGTTAAGATATGCTTTTCCTAAAAGAACATTTTTTAATTTTTGATCTTGATCAAATATTTTGATAAACTCTTGTAGAAGAGCAAAATCCTTTTTGTTTTGTAAAAGATGTAATGTGAAAGCTGAGCCAGACTTATCATAGGAGTCAGCAATCAAATTTATTAATTGATTGCATTCCTTTGTAAAACCTTCGTCAAGAAGAGCAGCTTTATAATTTTCATTGGTGATAAGTTTCTGAAGATTTTTCTTTCCTTGTTCAAAATTTTTAGAATCTATCCATGTTTGAGTTTGTTGAGTAAATTCTAAAATATCAATGGGGAAGTCATCCGTAGTTTCCCTGGAAGCATCATATGAAATTGATTTGGTTCGAGCTTTTTCTTTAGGTGCGGTTGGAGAAACATTTTTGAATTTTTGCTGTTTTTCTATCTTATGTTCTACCATTTCATTATCAATATAATTATTGATAGCGTAGAGTTGATAACTCGTGTAGGATAAAATACCTAAAAGAATAAAACCAGCCACAGTAAATATTTTAGGATATGTTACTCTATTCAAAACTGGAATAGTTTCTTTAGGTGCAATCGTAGCTTCAATTCCAATTGGGATTTGCCTTTTTTTATGGTAATGGCAAGATTGATTTAAGCAATGATATTCCAAAGTAGTGTTTCCTTTTTCATTAATTCTTTTTTTGGAAACCAGCTTGTGGTTACACTCTGGATTAGGACAGGCAAGATTGCCATGCTCTTTGATGGCCTCTTCAATATTTTTTATAAAATCGGAATTGGGTTTGTGTTGTTGATTTGGCATAAACCGGCTTTGTTTTGGATTCAAATATTGCGAAAAATTAATATTAATTTCCCATATATTGTAATTTATTTAAATATTTATTTTTGCAAATATTTAATTTTTTGTTGGGTAATCGTTTAACGCAAATTGCTATTTTATAACCTTGATTTGCATTTCTAATTTTTTATTGAAAAGCACTTGGTTTCAATGTAGTTAAAGAATAAACAAAATAAATTATGATTGCATGGTAATTGGCGTAAAATAGGAAAGGCGGTGACAGGAGGAATAATCTAATTTTCCTTAGATTTGCATTTTAAAGGATATGAAAAAATGTTTTACGCTACAGATGGTGAATTTTGTTACAAGCATTAATAGCATTCAAAAAAACGTACAACGTAAAACGATTTTTCAACCCTTCATTCGCATTGATTGAAATTAAATCACATTTAAGAAAGGATATGAAAAATGTAAAATTAAGAATTGGTGGTGTGCCCGAACATTTTAATTTACCCATTCATTTGGCCTATGAACAAAATCAATTTCAAAAAAGAGGTGTCGAAATTGAATGGACTACGTTTAAAGGTGGGACTGGACAAATGACTAAAGCGCTTCGGAATGATGAGGTGGATTTATGTATAGTTTTGACCGAGGGTATTATTTCAGATATCATCAATGGGAACCCAAGTAAAATAATAAGTAATTATGTAACCACTCCATTGACTTGGGGGGTTCATACAGGAGTAAAAAATCCTATCGAAACCTACAACGAAATTTTTGATAAAAAATATGCGATTAGTCGTTTGGGTTCTGGTTCACATTTAATGGCAATCGTTGATGCAAATAGTAAATCTCAACAGATTAATACTGATCAATTTAAAATAATTAAAAATTTAGAAGGAGCATTGACTTCATTAACGAATTTGGATTCAGATGTTTTTTATTGGGAAAAATATACAACCAAACCTTACGTGGATGCTGGAATTTTAAAACGATTAGGAGAGTACGTTACACCTTGGTCTTGTTTTGTAGTGGCAGCAACGGACAAAATTTTAGAGGAGCAACCCAATAATGTAATTAGATTGTTACGTACTATTCATGATAGCTGTGATTTATTTATGCAAGATGAAAATGCCATCAAAATGGTAAGTGATCGTTACAAACAAAAAATGAATGATGTAGAAAGATGGTATCATAGTACCGAGTGGGCCATTCATGGTTGGGTGAGTGATAAGATGGTGAAAAGTATTGTTTATCATTTGAAATTAGCAGGAATTGTTGGAGAAGAACAAATCATTCCTGAGTTGATTTGGAAAAGATGATTGAAGAAAAATTTCGCAAAGACGTGATGGCGAAAAGAAAATATTTATTTAAAAAACATAATTATGAAAGGAAAAGTTTTAACGGATAAAGCTAAACCTCTTGGCAATTATCCACACATCAAACGGGTAGGGGATTTCCTTTACATATCAGGAACAAGCAGCCGCAGACCTGACAATACTCATGTGGGGGCTGAGCAAGATGGAAATGGAAAATGGCACTTGGATATTCAAAAGCAAACAAAAGCTGTGATCGAAAATATTCAAGAATATCTTCTTAGCGAAGGAGCAGATTTATCCAATGTAATTGACATCACTACTTTCTTGGTGGACATGAAAGATTTTAAAGGATATAATGAGGTCTATGGTACTTTTTTTGACCACACAGGCCCAACCCGAACAACTGTTGCTGCACATCAATTGCCACATCCCAATTTGTTAATTGAAATTAAAGCTGTTGCTTACAAGCCTTTGGCTTAATTCATCATTCAAAATTGTTCCTACAAATAATGTTTTGCTTAAACTTGTTTAACCTAAAAAAGCAGGATGTTCTTTACCTTTGTTTTCTAAAAAAAAAAAGAGAAATTATGGCATTAACAAAAATGTGGACAGGTTCGGATAAATATATTTGTGATAAAGAGTTAGCACAAGCTTTCCACATGGCAAGAGTAATTGGGATGCCTTTGCTCATTGAAGGAGAGCCTGGAACAGGTAAAACAGAATTACCGCTTCAGTTTGCAAAAGATTTAGGATTAGAATTGCATGTGTATCCCGTAGGCTCCAAAAGTTCAGTAGAACAATTTGTGGCTAAGTTCGATCATGTAAAATATTTAAGAGATTCGCAAGTTGAGATTTTAAATGCTCAACGAGACGAAAAAGGATTGGAGAAAAAACTAAGTACTGGTGGTAGAAATACTGAAAAACTTCAAGACTATGTGAATAAAGGACCAGGTGCAAAATCTTTTTCATCACCTAATTCTGTTTTATTGATTGATGAAATTGACAAAGCTCCACGGGAGTTTCCAAATGATTTATTATATGCATTGAGTCATCGAAAATTTGTTATGCCTGAAAGTGGCGAAGTCATCGAAATTAGCGAAGAGGATATGCCTGCGATTGTTATCACAAGTAACCGAGAGCAGGAGTTACCTACAGCATTCAAAGGTCGTTGTGTTTACCATTATATTTCTTTTCCTTCGCAGGAGATCATGCATGAAATCGTAGCAAAACATTTTCCAAAAATGGATAATGAATTACAAGAAAAGTGCATTTCTTTATTTTACCAAATGCGTAGTTTAGGATTGGAACGTGCTCCTGCTACTCGTGAATTATTGAGTTGGATAAAATATTTAGATTCATTTGAAAAAGCAGAAGCATTGACCAAAGTAGAAAAAGTAGAAGGAATGGGTGTTTTGATAAAAAATCAAAATGATATGGATAAGGTGAAAGCAAGCTTTCGAAAGGCTGGACGGACTGGATTGAATTAATTTAATTCCTACTCCCTAAAATAAAAAAGAGTTGTAAAGATTTTCACTTTACAACTCTTTTTTTGTTTAGATTGCCTCAAGTAGATAAATTCACATTGAACCAATCACATTAAAAATTTTAAACAAGTAAATTTTTTCAAAGAGGGTTATTTTTATAAACAAATAATTGATTTTAAACGTTTTGATAATAAAGTTATATTGATTTAATTGGGTTGTAATTTATTGATTGTCAATTCATTATCTTATTTTAATAAATCTTTTCCATTCCTTATCTTTAGGCTTAATAATTTTTTTAATAAAAAAATACATCATGTTCGATACCTTACCACATACTTTTAGAAAACATAAATTATCAGCAGATGTACGTACATTGTTACAATTACGCCGCGCGATGGACAAAGGACTTGTACGAACATTAGGTGATTTATTTTATGTGCTTAAAGGTTTGGTTACGACTGCACCTACTGAAATTGGTCCTTTTTCTCAAGCCTTTTATGAGCACTTTCTTTCTATGGATATTCGAAAAGGAGAGCCGCTTGAAGAAGCAGTAATTCGGTCTGAAGCATTTCGTGGATGGAAAGAAAATTTTACAGATGAAGAATTAAATAACATTCCCAACCTAGAATTGGTAGATAAATTTTTAGACGAAATTCATATGACATCTTATGACATTCAAAAAATTCTTTCAGGAAAAGATATTTTAAAAAAGGATGATCCTGAGATGGAAGATACTGATGGCAATGATGGAGGTGAAAGTGAAAATACTCAAAATACTTTGGATCGAATGGCTGATTATCGGGATGTCCCTTTAGAGGAATTAATTCGAAGAATGAGGGAAGTAGCCAAACAACAAAGAGGCAAACATTCTGGGGGAGATCATTGGATAGGTAGTGGTGGAGTTTCACCTTATGGAAATGGCGGTGCTGCTGCTGGAGGAATTAGAGTAGGTGGAGCTGGTGGAGGAAAAATGGCAAGAGCTGCAGTTAACAGTCGGGAATTCTATCCTGTGGATACTAAGTCAATTTTAAAAGATGATAATATTGATGCTGCGTTGGCTGCGTTAAAAGGAATCGAAGAAGGTACTTCTGAAATTGAATTGGACATCCCAAAAACGATAACCGAAGGACTCAAACAAGGAGGCATATTTTTACCTCATGAAAAAGAAAAAATAGAACAAAAATTACAAGTCATTTTAATGATTGATAATGGTGGATGGTCAATGTCTCCATATGTTCAAAATGTAAGAAAGCTGTTTTCTAAAATGAAAACAAGGTTTGCACATGATTTAAAAACATACTATTTCCATAACAGCATTTATGGTGGATTATATTCTGATGCTGCAAGGTGGAAATTTGTACCTATTGATAAAATTATTCGACATGATAAAAATTATTCCGTTTTTGTAATTGGAGATGCCGATATGGCGCCATATGAATTGAATCGTTCGAGCCAAGATTCATGGCAGAAACTTGGAGATCATTTTCAACGAATGGCATGGTTGAATCCGATGCGAGAATCTATTTGGCATACTTCAATGACTTGTTCTGTTTTGATGCGAATGTTTCCAATGTTTGGTTTGACTCCTGAAGGTATAGAAGAAGCTGTTCTTGAAATGAATCGTCGTCGAAAATTTGGAAAAGGGTAATTTTTTAGATTATGGATTTAAAATTATGGATTAAGAATTATTCTTCTATCGTGATTTTAATTCATATCAACAGCACGATTTTCGAAATCCATAATCTATAATCCTTAATCTTAAATCAAAAAATAGCATGTACCACATTTGGCAAAATAAAATTGAATCTTTAAGTTCTTGCAAACCTCATTGGTTGGAAAGGATTTTAAATTTCAATTTTTTCAATTGCTTTTTTGTTGTAGGATTTTTGATGCTGCTCAGTATTCCTTTAAATGGGGAAATTGCTTTTGAACACAAAGAAAAAAGAAAACCAAGTATTTTTGATGTAATGTATCAACGAAAAATATTAAAAGTCAATTTGGCTTTTAATGTTGAAGAGGTGATTAACAATCGAAAAAGTGATGAAGAACATGCTGCTCTTTTTTCATTTAAAGACAGAAAAGGAAATTTGCAAAACTGGAATATTAAGGTAAAAGTACGGGGCGTTTATCGTAGATATAATTGTTCTGAAATGCCACCTTTAAAACTGAATTTTAAAAAATCAGAATTAAAAGATGCGGGGCTTAGTAAATTTGATGATTATAAGTTAGTGACCCATTGCATCATTGATGAAGAATTGGCCAAAGAGTTGGTTTTAAAAGAATACCTCGCCTATAAATATTACAATGCACTTACCTCAGAAAGTTTTAGGGTACAACTCTTACAAATTAATTATTTTGATATTAATACGGGAATCATCCAACAACAATTAGGATTTATTATTGAGGATTTTGCAGAATTAAGAAAGCGAATTGGGGCCAATAAAATACCTAAAATATATGGAGTTTCTCCAAGTCAAATGGATACCTTAAATAAGGATCAATTTCAATTGATGGCTTTTTTTCAATACATGATTGGTAATACAGATTGGAGTATTGAATCTGTTCGGAATTTAAAAATTTGTGAAAAGGAAGGGAAATGGTTGTCTATTCCATATGACTTTGATTTTTCAGGAATGGTAGAAGCCCCTTATGCAATGATAAGTCCTGACCATGGCCAGCGAACTATTCGAGAAAGGACTTTTTTAGGTTTTAATCCTAAAAAAAATCCGCTTGATGATGCTAATCTGAGGATGATAAAAAAGAGAAGGAAATTAAATCGACTCACCAGAAGATTAAAATTATTGCCAAAATCGGAACGAAAAAACATTCGACAATACTTAGATTCTTTTTATGAAAATTTGAATTTTATCTACGTAATGAAAAGTAAAATATCAAGAGAACAAGATTCTACGGACGATAAAAACCAAAAACAAAACAACAATTAAAACAAACCCAATCAACCACCAATCGTCATTTAAATGTTCAATACTCATTATCATTTTATTCCCCATAAAGCCTATAAATACAAATAAAAAGGCAAACCCTAAGATCCTTTTAAAATTCATTATTAAAAATTTTTGTTCTTGGACAAATTTTATTGTTTAAAAAAAAACGCAATTTAGGAGGCTTTTTATTCTAATGCAATAAAAAACCATTCCAACCGTCTTTTTGAAAACAAATGGAAGAGAGATAATTTTAAAGATGTCCTATCTTAAAACTTCTATTTGGAAAAATCGTACAACTCTATTTTAGAATTATATCTTTGCAGACTTTATTTTTAAATTAAATATTTTAAAATGCCAGAAAATAATAAAAAAGCTAATCAGCTTAACATAGAATTACCAGAAGAGGTAGCAGAAGGAATTTATAGTAACCTTGCAATTATCTCTCATTCCAATTCTGAATTTGTTGTTGACTTTGTTCGTTTGGTTCCTAATGTACCTAAGGCGAAAGTTAAATCTAGAATTATTCTTACACCTCAACATGCTAAAAGATTGATGCGTGCATTGGTGGACAATGTAAAAAAATTCGAAGCGCAACATGGGATTATTGAAGAGCCTGAGCAACAATATCCTTCCATGAATTTTAACACTCCCAAAGCACAGGCTTAGGTAATAGACTTGTTACCCTTTAAAAAGCACTCATTTGAAAACATCTTTTTCTGCTATTTTTCCTTAAAAAATAATTCAATAGAGCGACTATTCAATGATTTTTTAAGAAAAAACTATCAAAAAAATCTGCTTTTCAACTAAGCACTTTTCAAAGGGTAACAAGTCTAATGAATAATTAAAAATGAATAATGAATAATTACGAATGGCGTAAATCACGTACTACGAAAATTATCCATTATTCATTTTTAATTATAAACATTGGTTGAATCTCGAAATTCAAATCTTGAATTTGTTGAATTAACTGTTCTGTGTCATTAAAGGACTTAATCCAATCATTGTATTCTTTTGATTGATGGATGTGTTTGAGGAGGGTAGAAGTGATGTCGCTTTTTTCATCATTTTGAAATAGAATAACATCTGTGGACATTATTAATACCTTATTTTTTGCTCCAAATTCTTGGATTTTATTTTTTGTAAAAAGCAAAATATTTTGACTTCTTTCCAATTGACTTTCCTCTAAGATTCTCTGTGTTTCTTTTTCAAAAAACAGAATCTGATTTTGAAGTTTACCTAATTTTTCTTCATATTTTTTGACCGTCTCAGGACTACAACATCCTCCTTGTACTCTAGTCATCACTTCTTGATAATCCAGTTGAAATTGTTTAACCATTTTTTTACCAAGGCTGTCTCTGAGGATAAAAGCCTTCTGATTATCATATCCTTTTTCAAGGAGTTCGGACTGAATATGAGTTATTATTTCATGAATACTTGCAGATTTTATTTGTTGCGAATTTTGTGCAAATACATTGTTGGAAAAGATAGAAATGGAAAATAGTAGGAGTAAAATTGAGTTTTTCATATTTATATTTTTAGTGAATTGAGGATGCAATTTACCACTTCATTGTATATAAAAATTTTAAGAAAATCATAAAGAAATGTTAACCTGTAACCGTCAACCGAAGTTGGCGGTTACATGGTCGTGCCGAAAAGCTATAAGAAATATTATTAAGAGGAAATTAAAAAACCTTACCCGAAGCCCAAGGTTTCCAACTTAGAGGAGATAAAATGAAGTGTTCTTTTTCACGTTGTTCTTTTCTAAAAAAAACAATTCCCATATGAAAAAGATCAATGGAAAGTTTTACTCGAGAATGACTTTTGATTTGTTCCCAAGCTTGTTCCATCTCCTCACTCCAATGAATGTCATCAAAAATAAAAACACTATCGTCGTGAGCAAATTTTAGACAGGTTTCAAAATATTCTAAAGTAGGGGTGAGTCGATGATTACCATCGATAAAGACATAATCCAAAATTTTCAACTTTTGTAATGCAGGTAAAAGCGTCTTTTTAAATTCTCCTTCTACTAATTCTACATTTTTTATTTTAAAATCTTCAAAATGCATTTTTGCTAATTCCGCAATTCGAGGATCTCCTTCCAAGGTAATCATCTGAGCATTCATAGCAGCCTGAGATTGATAAATGGTAGAGATACCAAGTGACGTACCCATCTCCAATATCGTCTTAGGTTTAATAAAATTGACTAACCTAAATAATGTTTGGCATTGCCATTTTTGCGAAGCTGCATTTTTTGCAATACTTTTGACACTCTTTGATTTTTGAGCACCTGAAAGTGAACCCGCGCCATAATCTGTTAATTGTAATTTTGTATTATTTCGGAGAAGATAATGTCGCAATTTTTCAACTGATTGAAAGGCATAGTATTCCCGTTCATCTTCCAATACATTTTCAGCAAATGAAAAAACAAACGGAGAATGTATTTGATACAATGTATCTGCTTTGGAAAAATACCGTAAATACCTTTGAATAAGTTTTAATCGACTCAATATGTTTAATTCTGTTTTTTTTTGAAAAGTGATTAGAGATTGGTTATTTAGTTATTAGGTTATTTCGAATAACGTATTTTCTAAAGTATTCGAAATAACTCAATAACGAATAACCAATTACACAACCACAAAAATTGGTCTTTGAAATGGAATTAACAAATATTATGAGATAATTCTTATCCTTGAACTTACAATTTAAAAAACAAAAAAAACGTTTTCGAATACATGAAAAAAACCGCTATTATATTTTTCCTAATTTTATTGATACCTGAAATCAATTGGGCACAATCCTATCGTACTGCTGCAGGACTTCGTTTAGGAACAGGGCAGGGTAGTGGAATTGCATTGAGTGTTCAACAGCGAGTAGGAAAATACGCAACAATAGAAGGCATTTATCAGCCTAATTTTAATGATAGTGAATCTGCTTTGGATTTGATTTATGAACACCATAATAAAATCTTGTTCCGCAGGTTTAACATTTATACAGGTGGTGGATTGCATAAAGATTGGCGACCTGAAAATCACGAAAATATTGATAAAGCACATTTTGGTTTTGTTGGAATCATGGGTGGAGAAATGACTTTTAAGAAACTGAGTGTGAGCTGGGATTACAAACCTTCGATTAGCGTTGTGGGTGGACCGAGTCATTTTGCTCATCAATCTGCAGTTACGCTTAGGGTAATTTTAGTCAAACAAAAAAAGAGAAAAATCAATTGGAAATTTTGGGAGAAGAAAAAATCTCGGAAAGAAAAACGGCAAGAAAAAAGAGAGGATCGTAAAAAAGAAAAAGAGAAAAAGAAGAAAAAATCTGAAAAGAAATCGAAGTGGAAGTTTTGGGAAAATTGGTGAGATAATTGAAAATTAAAAATTTCAAATAACGTGCATTAACGTATTTAGAAAATTTTTAATTATCCATTTTTAATTTTCAATTATTCATTATTATTTCCAAATACTCATTTTGCAATTGCATTTTATTTACAGGGACCACACCAACCCTTTCGCAAACTTGACCGCCTGCAAGATTAGCAAGTGTTGCAATCTCTTCCAGGCTTAACTTCATTGCCAAACCAATAGCAGTCATACTAATTACAGAATCACCTGCACCACAGACATCCGCAATATTTCTAATTTGGGTAGGAATGATTTGACAACTCTGCCCATCATCAATAAACATTCCTTTTTCGGAAAGAGTAATGATGGTATTTTTATTTCCAGATTGAGATCGAAGATAGTTACTCGCTTTTTTTAACGAATCCAAATCAGTTGTCACTTCAAAGGGAGTGCTTTCTCGAATTTCCTTGAGATTTGGTTTAAAAATATCTACGCTTTTGAAATCAAAAAAGTTAGCTTTTTTGGGATCAACTACAATTGGAATGTCATTTTTTATTCCTTCTAAAAGGACTTTTCGAATCATGGAAAGAGAAAATACTCCTTTATTATAATCTTGTAAAATGATGACGTGTACCTCATTTTTTTCTAAAAAGGATTGAATTTGATTCATCATGGAATCTTCTTCATTTGAAGTAAAATCATGTGTATCTTCTCTATCAACCCTTAGCAATTGTTGATTGTTAGACATCACTCTAGTTTTTACAGTAGTACATCTTTCCTTGGATTGCAGAATCCCTTTTCCCCATAAATTATTTTCAGGCATTAGTTGTTGGAAAATTTCAGCGTTGTTGTCTTTTCCAATCATACTAAAAAGATAAGGAGTTGCGCCCATAGCTTTGATGTTGAGTGCTACATTAGCAGCACCACCAAGTCGATTATCAGTTTGTTGAAGATGAACAATTGGGACAGGGGCTTCAGGAGAAATTCTATTGACTTTTCCATCTAAATATCGGTCGATTATCACATCACCAATGACCATAACTTTTACCTCATTGAATCTTTCGAAAAGTTGTTTGACATCCATTCTTAATAAGCTCAATTATTGTTTTCTCGAAATAGAGATTGCAAAAGTTGTAAATAAGTTCGGATTTTCCAAATGAAGGCATGGTGATTAATATTGAATGAAGAATTTTGAATGTTGAATGTTCCAAAAACTTATGAATACAAGGTTTTCGATTTATTCAAAATTCAAAATTCTTTATTCAATATTATTTCTTAACTACACGTAATGTTTTAACTCCATTACCTGCTTGAATTCTAGTAAAATAAACACCACTTGGAAGTGAATGACCTTCAATAGTCATAGTGTGTTCACCAGATGCTAATGTCTTGTTAGAAATTTGTTGCACTACCTTTCCTACTACATCAAATAAATCAATTCGAACATTTTCTTTTTCCAAAAGAGAAAAACTTAAAGTAAAAGTTTGATCGAAAGGATTTGGGAAAGCATTAAAATCTAATATTTGGACAATTTCTTTTGTGCTCACAAAATTGCAATCTTGTATTATCGGAAGGTATTGAAAATCGTCACTCAATAGGGTCATCACCTTACTTTCCTCCACACCAAACCAATCCATAAGGATAGAGCCATAAACCCATTTGAAATCATACTGCATGGCAACTCCTTCATCTGCATCACCAGTTTCACCTATAAAAGCATTATCACCAATAACTCCTGCATTGATACATGAACCAAAAACCATCATTGGTCCTGCTGAACCATGATCAGTTCCTTGAGAAGCATTAGAAATGATTTTTCTTCCAAACTCTGAGAAAGTCATTCCTATCACTCGCTCTTGCAAGCCTAATGCTTTGATGTCTTCTTGGAATGCAAATATAGCATCAGATAATTTTTTCAATAAAGAAGCATGATTACCAGCAGTAGTATCATTTGCTTCATTTTGAGAGGAGTGAGTATCAAAGCCACCTAATTTTAAAACATAAATTTTGGTTTGTAATCCACCTGAAATTAATTTGGCAACCGTACTCATTTGATTAGCCAAAGTCGTATTTGGATAAAGAGAACTATTGGACGATCCTATATCTGCTGCTGCAATAATTCGATCAGCGTATGCATTTGATTTTTTAAAGGACTCTATCATAAAATCTAGTTCTTCGCCATAACAATCGTTAGTGATTGGGGCTTCAATTCCAGCATTCAACCCTCCGATATCATTTGTATTTATGATGGCCATACTAAAGTTAGATTCCGCACCTTGGCAAGTACCTGAAATAGACCGACCCATAGTAACAGCAAATGGATCAGGACAATCTGTACTCGGGTAATCAGTAGGATAACCTGGAAAAGAATCATCTAAATATCTACCTACCCAACCAGACGATTTGTATACATTGGCAGGTGTTCCCGTATTCCAAATATCCGCAGAACGGAAATGAGAACGGTTTTGATTAGGATAACCGACACCTTGGATTAAAGTAAGGTTAGCGTTATCATAAAGGCTTTTTATTCCAGTCATTGAAGGATGCAATCCTATGGTATCCGTCATTCCTATAAGGGAATCCGCTGGTAGGATAAAATTAGGACGGGCATTCGCCAAATTATCATAATTATCCAAAGGAAGAAAGGTGTGTAGACCATCGTTACCTCCATTCAAGTCAATCAAGACCAACACTTTATCACTATCACCATTGATTAAAGTTTCCATGGTGGCAGAAGGCATTGCGGCTACATTAAAGCCACCCATCATGGCTGGCAAGGAAAATATTGTCGTATTTTTAAGAAATGTTCTTCTTTTCATTGTTTTAGGATTTTTAGATTAGCTTAAATGAAATTCAGGGACTCCCATCATGGTCAACATCATATCTCGTAACTTATTCTCAACTGATTGTTTAACATCAGGGTTGTCAGGATTTGATAAATAATTGGAGTATTCATCATTCCATTCAAAATCTGGTAAATTGCCTAGTAAGGCTTCCTTGAAAAAATCCTTCTGTTCTTGAATCATAGGTCTTGCAAAAACGATTTGACATATCTCATCAATCATTGCATTGACATCCAAAGGATTATTAAGAGTAGCGATAAAATCTAAAAATACATATCCTTTTTGCTCTGAAGTATCCTCTGTAATTGTTCGTATATACCAATTGACAGCACCATACAAATTACGTCTTAAAGTTAAACTTGCGGAATTAATCCAACTTCTATAATACTGTGGTGATTGGTGATAGGAAGGCCATCCAGCTACCGCAGGAACTTTAAAAATTGCCATTCCTAATTTTTCAAATTCCCAATAAAACCCTACCCACATTCGGTACTCTTCTAAAATATCAATAGGAGGTTCTACTCCGAAAGTATTGAAACCTGAAAAATGAAAGTCCAATGGGTTTTTTATCATTGCACCTCTTTTGGACATATCATAAAAATGCTCACTTTTAAGTAAGGCTTCCATTACAGGTTTAATCACATAGTTATTATCAAGAAGAATTTGAGCCATAGGAGCTATGATATCTGTTTCAATGGTATCATTAATATCATAATGTACAAACCACATATATAGCCTTCGGCAAATGTGAAATGCTACTTCGTCTTTCGCAAAAATTTTATCAATAACATCTAAATATTCATCAGGGCCACTATTGGTAATTACTTGGTCATTGAATCGATGAGATAATTCTTTGTCACCAGTATCATGTGCCCATGAATTATATTTTGAGGGATCATTGGTAGGAGTCCACGCAGACCATCCTGTTAATGCTCTGGCTATGGCTGCCACATCTTGTTCGGTATAAGTGGTGTAATCGCCATCTGCTACAAGATCTCCTTTGCCTAAAGTAAATAATTCTAACAATTCTCTTGCATAATTTTCATTAGGTTCATCTGCAAAATTGGAAGTACCATTTAAATAAACTAGCATAGATTTATCAATGGTAATTTTCTCCGTTAATTCTTTAAAATCACCAAGACAAGAATCTCGTAACAAAGAGAGATAAGCCCAATTTGCATTAGCATGTCCTGCTTCAGCAATAACAAAATGATTATGCCAAAACATTGTCATCTTTTCAGTTATAGTTTGATCGTTACGATTCATTTGCATAAACCACCAAGCCCATAAGGTCTTGGCACGCATAAAGTTGATATTCATAACGTCCCAATCAATCTCTTTATCTACCCATGTTTCACCAATAGTGGCTTCTGGGTCGTCTTCAAAATCATAATAAATAGGTGGATCAACAGGGGGAGGATCGGAAAGTAAGGCAGTTACCGTCGCATCTAGACCATCATTTACTGCTTGTGAAATTCTAGCTTTTTTAGGGCCATAAATGGTTCTTCTCAATAGATGCGCTGCTTCTTCAAAAGTCCATGTTCCAGTATAAGGAGTCAGCATAGATAATTAGGTTTATTATATGAAAATTGTTGTAGAATTAAATATAATGAAATCAAATTCTAATCCAAATTAAAGGGAATGGAAATTACGGTTTTGAAAGGAATTGGAAAGGTAAACGCTACTTTTTAATGCAAAAGCAAGATAAGGTGAACTCTTTTTAATCAAAATCAAAATGACAATCAAAATCAAAACACGAATTGTGAATCAACAATTTTCATCAATCGAAGAGTTTTTGGAGAGGAATAGTCGCCTTAGCTATTGCTCGATAAAAAGTCGCAGAGTGATGGAAAAATATAGCTTTTGCAGCCCGATTAAAAAAGTTTAAACAGGTTCTAAGTTCGTCAATGTACCTAGTGTGTCAATTCACTTAGAAATTGTTTTATAAAAAAACCATATAATTCAAATTATACTTAGTTAAAATGTATTCTCCCTTCCAAATTCCTTTATTACTCTTCTTAACTTTTCCTATTGTTAGATAAGTTTCTTTAGTTTGTTTGATATAAATCCATTTTCAATCAATCAACTAAAAATTCAATGAAAAAAAATTTACTAATTCTAGGTTTTGTAATTGCATGTTTTAATATTATTAATGCTCAAACATGGGAAGCTGTAAGTGATTCCCCATTTAGAAGTGATCATAGTATTGGATTTTCACTTAATGGAATAGGTTATTCAGTAGCAGGAACTGTACAAGGTGTTGCTTCAGATCAGTTTTACTCCTATGATCCTTTATCAGATACGTGGACTCAACTAGATGATTTCCCTGGCCCTGGACGTGGTTTTTCAATAGGTGATACTTATGATGGTAAAGCCTATATTGGTTTTGGAGTTTCCCCTAACAATATGGTTCTTGATGATCTTTGGGTTTTTGATCCTGACACAGGGACATGGACTGAATTAGCGAGTTGTCCTTGTACACCTAGATTTCATCCAGCTTTTGTTGCTCGTGAAGGAAAAATATTTGTAGGAATGGGGGGAAGTGATAATGGAAATCTAAATGATTGGTGGGCGTACGATATTGCTACTGATACATGGGAACAAAGAGCAGATTTTCCTGGCGAGGTGAGACATCATCCTTATCAGTTTGCAGTAGGTGATTTTGTTTATGCTGGATTAGGACATGGGAATAGTAATCCAGGTTTAAATATTTTTAATGATTGGTATCGATACGATCCAATAGCAAATTTTTGGATTCCAATGGCTGATTTACCAGCCGAAGGTCGAGTAGCTGGGACTCAATTTAGTTATGGAGGAAAAGGATATGTTTTAAGTGGAGATGGAGACAATCACTCCTTTATGAATACTGGGGAGTTTTGGGAATACGATCCTCAGGTGAATAGTTGGACTGAACTTCCTCCTCATCCTGGAACTTCTCGATGGGCTCCTACCTCTTTTGTTATAGATGATTATGTTTATTTTATGACAGGACTTACACAATCGTTGGTTGCAGATTTGACTGTGTGGAGGTATTTATTAGATGACACACCACCTACTTCTACAAAAGATATTACCAATAGTGAATTATTTATTTCTCCTAATCCAACTAGCGATATATTGAATATTAAATTAGAAGAAACGTTTATCAAAAATATTTCTTTAATCAACGTAAGCGGTCAATTGGTTTTAGAGAAAAATGGAATAAATAACAATACAGTTACCTTGAATGTTCAAGAGCTACCACTTGGTGTTTATTTTGTAAAAGTAGAAACAGAGCATGAAGTTCTTTCACAAAAGATTGTAAAAGAATAGAGGTGATTGGTTAAGTAGTTGATTAGTAAATTAGGGGGAGTGTTCATGAATGTGTGTCTTTGAGCTTGTTCTTCTTAGCCGTCGGATTTACATCCAACGGCTAAGAAGAAAATTAATAGACACCGTTAAATAAACACCCCCAAATTGTGAACGTGAATCCGAATTCGAGTCTCAAGAATTTTTATTAATTAACGAATTAACTAACCAATCTTCGAAATAAAAAACAATAAAAAACCTTTCTACTCAATTAAGAGTAGAAAGGTTTTTTTATCAAAAAAATTAAGCAAGAATTAAAGACTCAAAAGTCGAGTAAATTATTCATTCTTAATTATTCATTTTTAATTACATCATACCTGGCATTCCTCCAGGCATTCCGCCGTGAGCATGTCCGCCACCAGCGTTTTCTTCAGGTTTGTCATTGATAACACATTCGGTAGTCAATACCATACCTGCAATAGATGCAGCATTTTCGATTGCGATACGAGTTACTTTAGTAGGGTCGATAACACCTGCTTTTTTCAAGTTTTCGTAAACATCAGTTCGAGCATTATAACCGAAAGCACCTTTTTTCTTTTTCACTTCCATCAAAACAACAGAACCTTCAACACCTGCATTTTCAGCAATTGTTCTTAAAGGAGCTTCCAATGCTTTGTTGACGATAGCGATTCCGATATTTTGATCTTCATTATCACCAGTCAATTTTTCCAAAGCCTTAGCAGCTCTTACCAATGCTACACCACCACCAGGAACAATACCTTCCTCGATAGCAGCACGAGTAGCATGAAGTGCATCATCTACACGGTCTTTCTTTTCCTTCATTTCCATTTCAGTCGGCGCACCTATGTAAAGAACAGCAACACCACCAGCCAATTTAGCTAGACGCTCTTGCAATTTTTCTTTATCGTAATCAGAAGTAGTCGTCTCGATTTGAGCTTTGATCTGATTGATTCTTGCTTTGATTCCTTTTGCATTTCCATTACCATTTACGACAGTAGTGTTGTCTTTGTCAACAGTAATTTTTTCGCATGAACCTAAGTGATCTAATTCAACCTGATCTAATTTATATCCTTGCTCTTCAGAGATTACAGTACCACCTGTAAGAATTGCAATATCTTCCAACATTGCTTTTCTTCGATCTCCAAATCCTGGAGCTTTAACTGCAACTACTTTTAAGTTTCCTCTCAATCTATTCACCACCAATACGCCCAATGCTTGAGAATCAATATCTTCAGCAATGATTAATAAAGGACGACCAGCACCTACTGCTTTTTCCAAAATAGGTACGATATCTTGCATATTAGAGATTTTCTTATCGTGGATAAGAATTAAAGGATTTTCATATTCAGCTACCATTGTTTCAGCATTGGTCACGAAGTAAGGAGAAAGATATCCTCTGTCAAATTGCATTCCTAACACTTCTTCTACATATGTTTCAATTCCTCTTGCTTCTTCCACAGTAATTACACCATCCTTACCAACTTTCTTCATTGCCTCAGCAATTAATTTACCGATTTCAAGATCGTTGTTGGCAGAGATAGAACCTACTTGAGTGATTTTCTCCAAGTCGTTTCCAACAACTTCAGTTTGACTTTTAAGGTCTTTGATGATTGCTTTTGTAGCTTTATCAATTCCTCTTTTGATGTCCATTGGATTAGCACCCGCAGTTACATTTTTCATCCCTGCCGTTACCATAGCTTGAGCTAAAACAGTTGCAGTTGTAGTTCCGTCACCTGCTAAGTCAGCAGTTTTTGAAGCCACTTCTTTTACCATTTGAGCACCCATGTTTTCCATTGGATCTTCTAATTCGATTTCCTTTGCAACAGTAACACCATCCTTAGTAATATTAGGTGCACCAAAACTTTTTTGAATAACTACATTTCGACCTTTAGGTCCGAGTGTAACTTTTACAGCATTGGCAAGGGCGTCAATACCGTTTTTTAATTTTTCTCTGGCTTCAGAATTAAAGCTAATTTGCTTTGCCATATCTTTTTTTGTTTTTTTGATTTTTAAAAAAAATGAAAATTTGAATAAAACAGATTTCCTTATTCTTACAAATTTTTTCCAACCGAAAAAATCAAAACAATAAGGTGATTAACAGCTTCCTGTTAATTAAAGGATAACTAAAATATCATCCTCTCTCATAATCAAATAATCTTTTCCTTTGTGGTTGATTTCTTGTCCGGCATATTTTCCGTACAATACTACATCACCTTTTTTTACAGTTAATTTATTGCCATCTTTCCCAGGACCTACAGCAATGATTTTTCCTCTTTGAGGTTTTTCTTTAGCAGTATCAGGAACTATGATTCCTCCAGAAGTAACTTCTTCTGCAGGAGCAGGTTGAACTACTACTCTGTCATTAATTGGCTTCATACGAAAATCAATTTTTTTATTGAATGAGTTAAAAAATTATAATAAATGGGAATTTATGGTTGTTTTCTCTTCACATTTTAATTCCCTTTGACATTTTACACTTTATCATGATTTATACCATTTCATATTTTATGACAAAATTGCAGAAATCACATGCCAAAGATTTCTTATCTAATATTTCCAAAAGAAATCAACTGACGAAAAGGCACGCAAAGGTAATTTTTTTTATGGAAATAAGAGGAAAATTGGGTTAAATGTGTTGATGTGTATGAGTGTATAGGTCTACGGGTTGTCGAATACTTTTGATTCTAAATAATATCGAAACATATGCACCTATACACTCATACACATCAACACATTTAACCCAATTTTTTGAAGACTTGATTGAATTTACTACCTTTCATTTAATAAAAATTTAAGATGAAATTTTCCCAAAAATTAATGTTCGTTTATATATTTCTAATTGTGAGTTTTGCTCAAGGTTGTAATGATACTTCTAATGAAATTAAAAACAAGAAGAAAAAAGAGAAATCTTCAATTATGCCTAATACTTTAACTGAAGAGGAGGTTGGAGCTGGATGGGAATTACTTTTTGATGGAAAATCTTTACGGAATTGGAGAGGTTATAATCAAACCCAGATTCCACATCAAGGTTGGTATATTGATGTAGAAAAGAATTTGGTAGGAGAGTCTGGAGGGGCAATTATTTCAAAAAATAAATTTGTCAATTTCGATTTGAAATTAGAATTCAAATTAAGTCAAAATACAAACAGCGGTATTTTTTATAAAGTAAAAGAATTAAAAGATACTGCTATATGGAGTAGTGGAATCGAATATGAGTTAATACATCCACAAATGATTTCAAAAGCGGGAGACATTTCCATTGAAAAGCATTCCACTTCAGATGTCTATGATCTTTTTTCTCAAACAACTAATGCAAACATTTCTCTTCATTCATGGAATCGTGCACGTATTGTTATTTTAAATGATTATGTGGAACATTGGCTCAATGATCAACTTTATTTGGAATATCAAATAGGCAGCGAACCTTGGGATAGTTTAGTTCCTAATAGTAAGTTTCGAAATTTTCCTATGTTTGGAAAAACGAATTATGGACATATTGGGTTGCAACAGGATATTGGAATAGTTAAGTTTAGAAATATTAAAATTAAAGAGTTGTGAGAGGAGGGATAATTCAAAATTCAAAATTCCATCCATCCAACCAATCCATTCCTTCAATTCTTACGTCTATATTAAAAAGAAGATAAAATGAAATCTATACTATTTTTAAAATGTATTTTCCTTTCCATTTTTTTAATGTTTTTTTCTTGCAAAAAAAAGGAAATAGAAATAAGACCAAGTGCTAATTTTTCAACACTTATCATTGAGTTTGGAGATGTGACGTTTAGAAATAAATCTTTTAATGCTACTTCCTACTTATGGGACTTTGGCGATGGCAATACCTCTACAGAAAAAGATCCTGTACATTCCTATTTTGCGGTTGGTAATTATAATGTTACACTTACCGCAAGTGATGGAATTAACTCAGATGATTTTACTTTAGTTGTTGCTATCGGTCAAGTGTTTCCGCAAAATTTGACTCGTTTAGACAGACCGCCATTGGGGGAAAGGGTAGAGGCCTTTTCTTTTACTCATGATGGCAAAGGATATGCAGGAGGAGGAGTTCAATATAGTCCTGTTTATTCTCCAATGAGAGACTTATGGGAATTTGATCCAGCGACTAAAGCATGGGCAATTGTTAGTCAAGAATTACCTGAGAATTTTTCAAGCGCAGTCAGTTTTGTTTCAGGAGATAATGCCTACATTGGTTTAGGTCAAGGAAGTGATAATAATTTTTATAGCTTCAATTTTCAAGATCAAATTTTTAATTTCGAATCCACCTTGCCTAATGTAGGAGCAGGCATTAGTGGTGCTGTTGCATTTGTCCATAACGATATTCCATACATAATCGGTAAGGAATCATTTAGTATGAATACTGATGATAAAAAAATAAGGAAATATGATATTGCCTCTCAAAGCTGGAGTACGATAGGTAATTATGAATGTTCAGGAAATACAGGAATGTTTCATTTTCTTCTTGGGGATAAATTATACATTGGAATGGGAAATGATGCTGGTTTTAATAGTTTTGGAGATCACAATGATATTTGGGAATATGATGTTATAAATAATTCTTGGACTCAAAAAAATGATTTTCCAGGCGTGGGGCGTAGGGATGGAATTAGTTTTACTTATGATGGAGATGGATATTTTGGATTTGGAATAGGTTATGATTCAACCACAGGTATACAAACATTTTTTTCTGATCTATGGAAATATAATCCAACGGATGACTCATGGGAAAAAGTAGCTGATTTTCCGATTACTCCTAAATTTAATCTTTATGCATTTGTTTTGAATAACTCATTATATTTTGGAGGAGGTCTAAATAATAACTATCAGCCAACGGATCATTTTTATGAATATGAATTCTAACTCTTCATAATCAAAGATATTTGAGTAGTTCAGGGTTTGACTTGAAAAGTCAAGATCTGAATTCTATCAACAAGTATTCAAACTCTTACTCCTATTGATATGCTCATAAATCAAAACTTCATTTCGCAATTGCCATTCTTTTAAAAGCCCACAGTTTTTATTTATATTTGGTTAAGTTTATGACCCAATCATAAATGTATTTGAAAACATTTTTTCACAAAAAACCAAATCATGAGTAAAGTCAAAGTTGACCTTGGCAAAGGTACTTACCAACTGCGCAAGAGTGCACGTCACATTGGAGTTCGATTAAAAGACCAATCCTCCAAAGCAAAAATTCCTAAAATTTTATTAAAGAAAAAATTACTCCACCAATGGTTGGGAGGATTTCGGGTCTATAGTGTTGGAGGAGGAATGAAAAAGATAGATGCTTTTTTAGATAAAGTTAGAAAACATAAAGATGTTGCAATCGGTACGCATGTTTACTTTAGAGATGGGGGAACGAAACCAATCCTTCCAACTGGTAAAATTCAAATTACTTTTGAACCTGAAACAACGATTAAAAGTAGAAATGCTTTACTTAAAAAATTCAAAATAAAAGTAGATAAAAAACGAAGTGCAAGCCTTTGGATCGTAAGTATTACCAAAGATTCTCCGAACCCAATGAAGTCTACTCAACTGCTAAAAAATTCCGATTTGGTTTCTCATGCTGTTCCATTTTTTGATTCACCGCTTACTTATCATGAGGAAATTGATGCACCTGCTGATGCCTTATTCATGGATCAATGGTATTTGAAAAATAAAGGTGGAAATACAAAAGATCCCAAAGGGAAATTTATTAGAGGTTCGGATATGAGTGTACCTGCTGCATGGAAATTATTGGGCAATCGAGGTTCCTCAAAAATAAAAGTAGCAATAGTTGATGTAGGATTTGACATGCATCATCCTGATTATAAAAATAAAATTGAAGCACCTTTCAGTCTTTACAATTCTGAAAGAATACCAGAGCAAGGTTGGAACACTCATGGAACAAGTTGTTCAGGGTTGGCGATTGCAAAGTCCGACGGTTCAGGTATGATAGGTGTTGCTCCTAACGCTAAATTTTTACCCATCGAAGGAAGTACACATAATGCAGATTCTCTGGAATGGGTGCTAAAACATTGTATGGATAATGGTGCGGATGTGATCAGTTGCAGTTGGGGATCAATTGAGCCTGAGCATGAATTAAGTGCAGAGCATATTGCCGTTATTGCCAATGCTGCTAAGAAAGGAAGGAAAGGAAAAGGTTGTGTGATTTTGTTTTCGGTAGGAAATGAAAATGCGGAACACATCAATCATTATGCTGCTCATCCTGATGTCATTGCAGTTGCAGGAAGCACAAGTGCTGATGAGCATTTTGATGTTTCCAATAGAGGATATGGAATTTCAATAAGTGCTCCTGGGGGAAATTTTCCTCTGGTGACGACTAGGGCAAGTTGGGATTTGGGCGGTTCCAAATTACCTGGCGAACCAGACTCATTTAAATTTTGGAGAGATGGAATTGAAAGAGGAACACCTGGTTTGTATAAGCATTTTGAAGGGACTTCTGCATCATGCCCATTGGTTGCTGGAGTTTGTGCTTTGATGCTGTCAGCTAATTCTAGTTTGACTGCTGCGGAGGTTAAAGAAATTTTAGAAACTACCGCAGATAAAATTGGAGGGAAAAATGAATATGAGGATGGCTACTCTTTACGATTCGGTAATGGAAGGGTCAATGCTGAACGAGCAGTAAGAGAAGCGATGAGAAGAAAAAATCCAATGATTGATTTGCCAGAAGATAAGAAAGATGAAACAACAGGTTTGTTCCGATTCACTTCAAAACCTCAACGTGCAAAAGGTTATGGTGTACAAGTGGGATTGTTTAGACAGTATGGCAATGTATTGAAACGAACTCATAAATTACAACGCCTTTTTGGCGAACCTGTAATTGTTCAGATCACAAAGCATAGAAATAAAACGGCTTATCTTATGGTGGTTGGATCTTTTACTTCAAAGGCAAAAGCGAAGGCGCTGCATAAAAAAGTAAAGGCAGAGGGCATTGAAAGTTTTGTGGTGAACTTGGCGAGTTTGAAGTGATAATTTTTCCTTAGCCTTCGAAAGTAAATTCGGCTCTCTTGATCGAAAATCAATTCCTTTAAATTTGGGTTCAAATTTATTCGATTGAGAGAGTCGGATTTACACCTGACGGTTAATAGTAACAAGTTCTCAAACACATATTTTTGAGCGATCTCAAATTGGTGAATTAAAATTGTTCGATAACAATTGAGCAACTAGCGAAGCGAAACTATTTAACCATTCTAATCCTTTTTTCTTTTAAAAAATACGAATCCATTCTTCCTTCCCACTTCTTTAATATCTGAAAATTTCCTTAATCCACCGTCATTATTAACTTTTGTAACAAAATAAACATCTCTATCTATTTCCCCTTCTGTCAACCATCTGTAGCTTCTATTTTCGCTTCGTAAACCTGCTGTTTTTTTGGTGTAAAATAATGGAGCGTAACTTTTGAATCCTACATTTTTGACGTAGACTTCTTTACCTTCCATTGATTTATAAAATTCGATTGCTGCATTTTGAGAGTAACCTTCAATTTTATTAATAAAAAAGAAAAGACTTATGGTGATAAAAATAGCACCACCTCCAAATAATGTAACAATACCTTTCCAATTTGAAACTTCTTTTCCAAATCCTTTTTTTGAAAAAATAAAAACAGCAATAATGGAAATCAATAATAAAAATACACCAGGGGAAATATCAAAATAACTCCATTCGATTGCTGCTTCAAGATTTCCTAAAGCAAAAAGATCAGTTTTAAATAATGGTTTTAATAGTTCAATGTTTTTTCCAACAAAAGGTAATGCGATGAAAATTCCAGCAATTAAAACAGATAAGAATAACAATGCATTTACAAGGGTAGTATTTACCTTTTTGTTTTTTTTAAAAATAGAAAATAAATAAGTTGCGGATAAATAAGTTAAAGGGAAATAACACAAAGAAGAATAATGCACAATCTTAGATTGTACAATAGAAAATAAAATCAAAACGACCCAAAACAAAATTAGCATCCATTTTCTAAAATCAATTTGCCAAGCGTGTTTGAAGGAGTCGAGTAGGAGAGGAGATTTTTGAAGTGCAGGAATCGCAAAAATAGAAGCTGGAAAACATCCTAACAATAAAACTACAAAATGGTATCCAGGAAATCCGCCATGTCCTGCATCGGGGGTACTGAATAATCTTATTTGATACGTGATGAACTCTTTAATAAACCAACTGCCATTCATCAACCATTCGATGCCAAACCACAATGCAGTTACGGCAATCGTAGAAATGCCATAAATCAATATTTGTGAAATACTAAAAAACATTTTGAATCGCACACTTACCCAATAAACAAATCCAGTCAATCCTAAAATCAAAACTGCTGCTGGGCCTTTGGTCAAAACTGCCAATCCTAGCAATACTCCCGTCAGGTACAACGAAGTTGCAGTTTCGTTTGATTTATTGTTTTCCAAATTTTTATCGTTGGGGGTTTTTACTTTTCCGTAATTTTCTTGTTTTGAAAAATTTAGAATTAGGAAGTATAAACTACTGAAAATCAACAAATTAAACCATGGATCAATAATCCCAGATCGAAAATATAAATGTGGTAAAATAGAACCTAAATAAACCAAAACCCAAATCCAACCAAACATTCTCCCATGCAATTTTTTTCCAATAGAAAACAGGAAGAGCAATGTTACAATTCCACAAATCGCATTTGGGAAACGAGCTGCAAATTCATTGACTCCAAATAATTGCATAGCAGTTGCTTGCATCCAAATAAATAAAGGTGGCTTTTCCCAAAACAACAAGAAGTCAATTTGGACATGAAAAAAATCACCAGTAGCTAACATTTCTCTAGCAGCTTCGGCAAAATTAATTTCATCCCAGTCAAATAAATGAACACCTCCCAAAAAAGGGATATAAAATATCGCTCCTAGTAGGATGATAAAAAGGTAGTCTTGTTTTGATTTTACAATCCCCATTTTCTCAATTGGTTCAAGACTGCTCTAAAATCTTTTGGCAGTTCAGCGTTGAAGGTCATTTCTTCTTGAGTGGTAGGGTGCTTAAAAGTTAATTGGTGGGCATGAAGTGTGGTACGTTCCATCAATGGACGTTCTTCAAAATCTTTTCCTCTGCGATATTTTTTTAGTTTAACTTCCGAAAGGAAGAAAGCTTTTTTTCGACCATATAATTCATCAACGGCAAGTGGGTAGCCGATGCTTTCAAAATGTACTCTGACTTGATGAGTTCGTCCAGTTTTGATATTGGCTTCTACCAAGGTGTAATTCTTAAATCGTTCTTTGACCTTGTAAAAAGTTAAGGAAGGTTTTCCTCTTTTTGCAACAATCATTTTGCCAGAGTCCCGCATATTATTTGCAATAGGTTGCGCGATTTTCCCTTCATCTTTATGTACATTTCCTTCCACTAAAGTCAAGTAAATTTTATTGACTGTTCGATTCTCAAATTGAATACTCAAGTCACGATGGGCTTCTTTGTTTTTTGCAAAAACAATTACACCACTTGTTTCTTTATCCAACCGATGGACAACAAATACTTCCTCAAAATCATTTTTTAAAAAAGAAACAAGGTTCGGTTTTTCTAAAACAAAACGATCAGGAATACTCAAATAGTGAGCAGGTTTATTTACAACAACAATGTGGTCATCTTGAAAAAGAATGGATGGGCGGTTTTTCATTGAAATAGAAGAGGTTGAATATTCTTGAAAGTATTGAGCCTATTAGTTAGTATTGGGTGTTGAAATAACTTACCCAATACCCCATACTTACAGTCTTAACACTTTTTATAAAAATAAAATTTTGATAAAGAATGCCACGAGCGCGAAAAAAATCATTCCCAAGGCAGTCAATTCAAACATACGTTGACTACTTGTCATTCCATATTTTTCAGCATCTTCTTTACTTGGCTTAATCATAATGAATTTGTTTATAATTTATGGTTAATTGACTACGGAATTAGTCAATCAACGTAATTTATTTTCAACGATATCCCAAACTTGGCTGACGCGTGCTTCCCATGTATTGGAATGGGCTACAGCAACTTGTTTTTGGATTTTATCAGCATCGTGTTCGTCAATTGCTTTATCAATCAAATTTACAAATTCATTTCCACTTTCAGCAATATGTATGACTTCATTAAATGTACGAATATCCTCAGAAAAATTAGTGGCAATAACAGCTCGACCTGCTGCAAGGTATTCATTAATTTTTAGCGGATAAATACTTTTAGTTAAAGTATTTAGTAAAAAAGGAATAATAGCTACATCCATATATTGCAAGTATCTCGGAAGGTCTCGAATATCTTTACTACCCGTAAAAATTACATTTGGCATTTTATCAATTCCCAATTCATATACTTCAGTATTATTAATAGGGCCAACCAATAAAAGGGTTTTATCAGTATGTTTTTCAGCAATCTTTTTTATCAAAGGATAATCCACACGGAGGTCATCCAAATTCCCAACAAAGCCAATGATTTTAGTAGTTACACCTTTTATCTCTTCAGGCTTTTCGAATTTTTCATTTAAGGTTTTTTCAAAAATATCAATATCCGCAGCATTGTGTACGATATGGATTTCTTGCGAATCTTTTTTCCAAATATTTCTTAACTCACGAGAAGTTACAATGGTGACATCCGCATTTTGAACCGCATTTCTTTCCAATTCCAAGCCATGTTTAAGAGTATATGAATTTTGAGAAATGTCGTCGATACATTGATAAATATTCAATAAAGGATTAAACTCATCTCGTGGTAGATATCCTGCATAAAATGGATTGTAACAATTCATAAAAATGTAATCTTTGATGTTATTGTCTTTGATTACTTTTTTGATGGTGTTGAGTACTTTTCGATTATTGCGATCCCGCATTTTTGTATACATTCCTCCAGGGCTTAAAAAATTAATAGGTGGAACCATTGGAGGCAAGGCTGCTAAAAAATTTTCCTTGTTTGGAGATTTCTCTAATTGAGGTGGATTTTCATATCGCATCTTATGCAATAATAAATCACTCATTCTTTCTTTTGTAAATTTATTGTTAAACCGAGTCGCAAAATCTCGATAAGAGTACGGAGGATTGATGTAAAATACTCGATTGTTTTTGATAAACTCTTTGGAAAAAGAAAAGGACACAGAAGAGTAGGGATGGTCCCAAGGAAATAGAGTGAAGTAAATAATGTCGATGTCTTTACGCATGGAATCTTTTTTTAACTGTGACTGTGACTGTGACTGTGAACTGTGAACTGTGAACTGTGAAAATGATTTTTGAAGAATAGCAAGATTCAAATAGTTAATCGTTCACAGTTATCAATTCACCGTTCATCCAAAATATCTTCTTGGGGTTTCTTTTTATTTAAAAATCCTAAGACGGTTTGATACAGGTTAGAATAAAACCAAGGAATCAAAGCAAAGGGGCGCCAAGGTCTAACACCATACCATTTATAAAAGAATGACATTTGGAGAACAAACATTACGGCGTAAGTGAGTAACGTTCCCCAAACTGCTCCCATGATTCCATAATTTTTTATGAAAAAATAGTTGAAAATTATATTCAAGATCAAGCCGACCACTACAAATCTAAAGTTCACTTTTGGTTTACCTATGGAATCCAAAATAGTTCCGAATTGTAATGCAAATGGAACAAATAATGCAAACAAAAGTGTAACTCTTAATAATGGTACAGAATCTAAATATTTTTCTTTTCCTAAAATCACAACTACAATTTCAGCAAATAAATAGATGAAAATCATTGCAGGAATAATGAGTCCAAGTATGGCTGCAACCGATCTTTCGTACATATCTCGAATTCCCTCTTTTCCCTGATTGATGGAGTTTTTTGCACTTTGGGGAAAAACAACAGCAGCAATGGAAATAGCTGGAATATCAACAAGGTTAGTAATTCTAATCGCCACTTCGTAAATAGCAATGGCATCCAAAGATACCATGGTACCCAACATACTTCTATCTGTAAATTTATAAATGATCGTACTCAAATTTGTACCTAAAGTAAATCTTCCAAAATTGAATAATTCTTTCACCCAGTTCCAATCTAATTTTTTTGAAAACTTTAGATAAGGTTTTGCAAAATAATACCCTACAATACTTGCTGCAAATGCTGCTCCAATCAGGAACAAAGACATATCGAAAACACTTATTTTGTAGCCATTCCAATAATGATAAAAAATATAAATAAATAAGGAACCTTTGTAGGTCAAGCTGGCCCAAAAGAATCCTCTAAAATCTAAATTGGCCTGAAGTATATAATTGAATTGAAAAAATGGCAACAACGCTAAGGTCGTAATTCCATAATAATAGAACATGGTAGTCAACTCAGGATGTTCAGGATAAAAATAAGAAACGATAGGATTGGTAATGGATAGCAGAAGTATGATGATAAATACTGTGAGCGCAAAACTATTAAAAAGTGAAGCTGTATTTATTTTAGGAATATCTTCCTCTTTGCTGGTAGTCAAGTATCTTATTAAACCATTTTGAATAAGTCCTGTTCGACTGACTTCGATAATTGCAGCAAGGATTAAGAATTGAATCCAAAGACCATATTCCTCGGTAGTGATAGCACGAAGTAAAAGGAACATATTTCCAAAGCCAATGATCTGTCCGATGACACGTTCCAGTACAGAATAGCTTCCCGACTTAATCCAGTAAGATTTTTCCCCTTTACTCATGTGTGGTTATTAGACTTAATTTTGAATTTTGAATGATGAATTTTGAATGGGTCGAAAACGTGAATTCAAAATTCATCATTCAAAATTCAAAATTATAAATCTAGTTCAGATTAGAAAGGTCGATTTTATTTAAAATTGAACCAAAGAATTTATCATCTTTACTTAATAGGTAATCAATAGATTCTTTGTCTGCATCTTTGATTTCTGATTCAGCAGAAAAGATAGCAACTATTTTATCTGCAAATCTTACCAACTCTCTTGTATCAGAATATTGATTCAATGAGGCTCCTTCCATAAAAATATAATCGTAATTATCTTTTAAGTCAGAAATGAAGTTTTGAAAATCTCGACCTGCAAAAAACTCAGAAGGAGAGTGGCTAGTTCCTCTGTTACCAATGATATCTACATTATCCAAATTAAACATTGTATTGATACGTTTTGCCTCAAACTGTTCCGCCAAGTTATTTTCACCAATCAATCGAGTATGCAATAAATTATCGTGAACGGTCTCATTGGACATTCTTGTTAATGTATTGTTTTTAAAATTCGTATCAATCAAAAGAATCTTTTTATCTTTAAGTGTTAAGGCATAAGCTAAGGTTAAAATAAAGAATGTTTTTCCTTCACCTTCCTTAGTACTTGTGATAAGAAAAGAGTTAGCATTTGTTTCTTCAAACATGTACCTTATTTTCCGTAAGGACTCTTTAAAACTCTCTAAACTTTTATCATTACTATAACTTGCAAAAAGTTGTTTCAGATCAAGGTTACTATCTTTTACTTTATTCAATGTTCCTAAAAGATTAAGATTAGTAAACTTTTGGAACTGATTAGGTGAGTTTAAACTCAAATCAAATAACGCTAAAAGAAATAATAAAACAGTAGCCAAAGAACCTGTAACAATTCCCGCAAAACCAGCTAATAAATATTTATTATCAGGAATTGGCTCTTCAGGAACATCTGCCCAATCCAAAGGTTCTAATCTATGAATCGCTGAGATAGTTTGAAACTGTTTTTCATTAACTTTATCCAAAGTTAATTTATATTCTCTTCGAGCAATTGAAATACGATCCTCTAAATCTTTAGTATAAGCTTCATCTGTAACAAAGGCATTACGTTGACTTTTTAATCTTGACAATTCATCTTCAATAGATTCTTTAGATACTAAGGCAAGTGTTAAATCATTTTCAGCTTTTACTCTTTTGGAAAGGATTTCATCTCCTAATTCAGCCGTACCAGGAGTTTCTTTTGCTTCCTCTTTTGCCAACCTTTTAATTTGTTGTTCCAACAAAGACTTATTGAGATTCAACTGACTCTCGATATTTTTATCCTTTCTACCACTTGAAATATATTTGTCACTTAAGTCTTGAACTCTTTTTCTCAAGTTGTCAATGACCTTACTATTGAGGATATTATTTGATCTTTTATTAATTGCAAATCGCTCATTATTATTTAAATAAGAATTTAAATTAGTTACAATTTTTCGATTTGCATTAATATCACGATTAGCTTGTTCCAGTTCTTTTTCCAAATTGGCAATCTGATTCAATGTTTCTTCAGATTGAACTCCAATGTTTAGAATACCTTTTCCACCTTTATAGTTTTCAAGTTCTTTTTCGAGTTTTTTTAATTTAATTTCTCTTTCACCACCAAGTTTAGTGTATTCATAAAAGGTTTCTATATCACCTTTTTTCTGTTCCTTTTGATGGTAATCTCTAAGTGTCTCACAAAAATTATTAATTGCATAAGCACAAGCTCTTGGATTACCATCAACAAATTTCAATTCTAAGAAATCCGTTTCACCATCTCGATTAACAGAGAATTTATTATCCTTTTTCAAAAAATCAACATCGTACTCATAAGCCTTAGCGACTTTACGATACATAATATCTTTGTCCTGATCCAGGTAGGAATCTAAAGTATCAATTCGACTTTGAAGGTATAACGCCAAATCTTGCAGTTCAAGCTCATCATACCCTAACCCACTTAAATCCACATCCTTTTTAAACGGAGGATCATTACTAGTAGAATCCGCTAGAAGGTCATGAGCCAAAAGATCATAACTTAAAAATCGAATCGTTCTATCCGTATTGATAAAGTTTTTAAGGTTGGCAAAACTGATTTCCATTTGCATTTTCTGCAAAAAGGGATTGTTTTCATTTACGTTCAGTCCCGTAAATTCAACGATACCTGTAGGTATAGATGCTTTTGCATCATACATTTCAGGTTTTTTGTCAACAAAATAATACGTCGCCAAAGCAGTTAGAATCATTGGGAGAATGATTAACCATTTACGCTTTTGAAGGACATTGAAAAAATATTGAACATCCATTTTTTCTTGCTTTTCTAAATTTTAAATACTTATGTTTTGG
Organism: uncultured Saprospiraceae bacterium; assembly: GCA_937918905.1. Classification (GTDB taxonomy): domain Bacteria; phylum Bacteroidota; class Bacteroidia; order Chitinophagales; family Saprospiraceae; genus CAJQQY01. The sequence continues at coordinate 17,766 of CAKZSH010000132.1, read as the reverse complement.
TTTTTAATTAACAAAACCCAAAAACGTTAAATACAATTGAGCTTGAGGAAAGTTTCAGTTAGTTACTTCCTACAATAATTAGTCCTTTGAATAAGAGGCAAAGGAGCACTGTTTAAAAATTTAATGGATTGAATCGTGCAGGAATTAGGAATCGTGCAAAATTAAATTTTTTTACCAAAATATCCTAATTAATTTGAATAGGAGAAATTCCCTATTTGCCTGCAATTTAAGCCCTAATTCATTGATAATCAATAGCTAGTGATGAATTTCTAAAAAAATGTTGATAACTTTTTTAAAATAATTAGACAACAAACTAAACAACTGCTCGATTAGATGGAAATTTCACCTCGTAATTATTTTATTTTTTAATCCTAGAGAAAAAAATTAATTAAAATCGAAATTTTTACAATTGAACTATTGATTGGCATAAATGCTTAAATTATTATTTCCAATTTCAATTATTTCTTGAGGTGGAAATGAAAAGGTAGGAGCTAAAATTCCTTCTGAAAGAAACTTATCACCTTCCAAAACCCGTGCCTCATTCCAAAATCCTTTTTCTAAAAATGAATTTAATAATTGAGCACCTCCTTCGACCATCAATGAACCAATTTTAAATTCATGCAAAGCTTCTAATATTTTATTTAAAAGCAAATCATCAAATGAGATTAATTTTGAAACTACATTTTTTTTTGCAAATGTCCGAGATGGATTTTCAGTAATATGCCAAGTAGGCAAACCATCAGAAAAAAGATGTAAAGTTTCTGGCAATTTATTTTCTCTATCCAAAACTATTCGTAGCGGATTTTTTCCAAAATAAAGTCTATTGGTTAATTTGGGATTGTCTTGTTGGGCAGTATTCGTTCCGATCATGATGGCTTGGGTTTCATTTCGCCATTTATGCACAAGGCGTTTCGTAAATGGATTGGTGATCCAAATACTTTTATTTTTTTGTCCCAAAAAACCATCCTTAGATTTTGCAAATTTTAAAATAATGTAAGGGAAATTACGCTGCACATAATTGGTTCTAATTTTGACGACATCATCTCCTTCATTTTCCAAAATTCCAGTAATGACTTCCACTCCATTTTTTCTCAACAATTCAATTCCATTTCCAGAAACTTGAGGCGTTTTATCAATAGTAGAAATGACAACTTTTGGAATTTTATTTTTTAAAATTAAAGAGGTGCAAGGAGGCGTTTTTCCAAAAAAATTGCAAGGCTCCAATGAAACATAAAGTGTCGCAGATGCTATTAATTTTTTGTCTTTTTCTTGAACACTATTTATTGCATTTACTTCCGCATGGTTATGATCAATTCCATATGACTTAAAATATCCTTCACCAATAATTCTATCCTCAAATCTTAAAACTGCTCCTACCATTGGATTGGGTGCAGCAGCTCCCATTGACAAACGAGCTAACTGAAAAGCTCGCCTCATATATTTCTCATGTTCTTTTTGATTTCTATGTATGGTTGACATTGGAATGTTTAAATTATTGATTATCAGTTATTTAGGATAAGATGTTGTCTTTGGATTGAGTACGTGTAAAAATAGTGTTATAAAATTGACCAAAAAATAATTTTAGAGTTGTTGAGTTTCAAAATCGATAATGAATATTTTTTTCTTTAGGAAAAACAATGTTATAAAATTTGTAATATTTTCAGAAAAAAATTATAACTTTACTATAACAATAAATCAACATTTTTTTTCAAATGAAAAATGAAAATTTATTTTCTTCATCTCCACATTGTTTTTATAACAAAAAACATCATTCAACTTTGAATGATTATCTTAAAAAACCATAAGTGAATCAAATACCTAACAATATTAAAACATGAGTTCTTCGAGGAAACAAATCTTCAATTTTTATTTATTTGCAAAGGTAACAAAAGTTGTTCGATTACCGTTTTTAAAATAATGTAATCTGATTACTTTTTTTATTTGTATTTATATTGTTGGAAAAAATTAGAACTCTTTTTTTTAACCTTTAAAAAATAATAGCGTGGCGCACAAAATCAAACTTAGAAATTCTAACGAAAAAGCAGTCGTTGATGATAAAGGCTACAAATATCTTACTACTGACAAATACCTAAAAGGTATTGATATTGTAAACCGTCTTCGAAAACACTCAAGTGGGTGTGCAGTTTTTCAAAGAACTAAAAAACAGAAAAAAGGCGGCTACAAAACAGAAACAATTTATTTGCACAAACTATTAGCTGAGAAGTTTTTGAAAAAGACTCGATCTAATAATTTGGTAGGAGCCAAAAACGGAAACAAATTGGATTGCCGTATTGAAAATCTATCATTTAGATCAAGATCTACTGCAAGTCGACAAAGAAAATCTAGTAGCAAAGCTGGCTACACAGGCGTATACAAGGAAAGCACAAGATTCCGTGCTGTAATTTCTCATAAAGGAAAATCTATTCATATTGGAATGTTTGATACTGCGGAGGAAGCTGCTGATGCCTACAATAAGAAATCAAAAGAGTTTTATGGTGATGAGGGTAAGATAAACTCTATTCCAAAGGCTGCTCTTGCTGCTGCTAAAAAGGCTGCTAAAGAAAAAGTAAAAGCCAAAGCAGATTCTAGAAAAGCAAAAGCTGCACCTAAGAAAAAAACTACTGCTAAGAAGAAGGCTGCACCTAAGAAAAAGGCTGTAAAGAAAGTTACAGCTAAGAAAAAAGCTGCACCTAAGAAAAAGACTACTCGTAAAAAGAAATAATTTTTCTAATAGAGAGAGAGACAATAAAAATCTATGAGAGGTGAAACCATTTGGTTTCCCTCTTTTTTTTATTCAGCATTTGCCATACACGAGTCAAGGTCTGACTTAAAAAGTCAGGCTTTGACTTATCTTGATTTTCTTACAAATCAAAGCTTCTAACGATATACTCATAAATTAAGGCTTGACATTTTAAGCCAGACCTTGACTCGTGCATGGCAAAAGTAAAAACACTATTAAACTATTATAATAAAGATTTCCTCTCCATAAAATCTAACCAGTTCTTTATTATCCCTTGAAATTTTTTTTTAATTTGAAGAAAATTAAACAAGAGATGACCACGACAAAAAGCAAAAAAGAATTCCTTCTAAACGAAGTCATACCGCTTCTTCAAAACCTTTCTCCAGATCAAGAACCACAATTTGGATTGATGACTCCACAACATATGGTAGAGCATTTAACTTGGACGCTTAAAAATTGTGTAAAAAGGACGGGTGAACCAGAAGACCCGCCAACAAAAGGTCAATTAGGATTTAAAAAATTTATTGCAAAAGGTTCAGTTCTAGAGCACCGCCCAAATGATAAAACAAAAGCAGATTTGCCTGATTTGAAATATAAAAATTTGGAGGAAGCTATTGAACAAATTGAGGTAGCAGTTCATCGTTTCTATAATCATTATGATGCCAATCCTGACTTTAAATGTTATAATCGGTTTTTTGGAGAATTAGGGTTTAAGGATCTTGAACTATTTTCTTACATGCATTATCGATATCACTTGTGGCAATTTGGATTGATTGAAAATTATCCAGAAGGATCGTAAAATTCATAATAATGAAATCTGTTTTTAAAAAAATATGGATTGGAATTTTAGTTCTATTACTTGTCATTGCAGGTTATGTTTTTTTTAATTATGCACCTGATAAAACTTTTGAGGACTCAAAAGAAAAGTGGGCTTATGATAATTCCAAATTTATAGAAATTCGAGGTATGCCTGTTCATTATCGCACCAATGGAACGGGACAACCTTTAGTTTTAATTCATGGAACAGGTGCTTCTTTACATACTTGGGAATCATGGACAAAGATTTTAGAAAAGGATTTTCAAGTAATTAGTTTGGACATGCCCGCTTTCGGTTTGACTGGTCCCAATCCTGAAAGAATTTACACTTTGGATTTTTATGCGAATTTTTTAAATACTTTTTTAGGTAAAATAGGGATTGAAAAATGCGCCTTAGCAGGCAATTCTTTAGGTGGAGGAATAGCTTGGAAATTCGCTACTCTTTTCCCAGAACAAGTAGAAAGTTTAATTCTAATTGATGCAGGAGGTTATCCTCGAAATAAGGAATTACCATTGGCTTTTCGATTGGCAAAAAATAAGATGTTAAGTAAAATTTTATTAACTGTTACTCCAAAATCGCTTTTTGAAAAAAGTATGAAAGAAGTTTATCATAATGATGATTTAGTAACTAAGGAAATCATTAATCGTTATTATGAATTATATCTAAGAGAAGGAAATCGTCAAGCTTTTGTAGATCGAATTAATTCTACTGAGGAAATTGATCCTGCAATTATAAAAACTATAAAAAAACCAACCTTAGTGATGTGGGGAAAAACGGATGAATGGATTCCAGTTGAGGATGCTTATAAATTTGTAAAAGATATTGAAGGTTCAGAATTAGTAATTTATGAAAATGTAGGACACTTACCAATGGAAGAACTGCCTAAGCAAAGTGCTGCGGATGCTAAAAGTTTTTTAAATAAAAATTTTAAATTCCGTTTTGGAAAACGAAACTTATCTGAAGTTCAATAATATTTCAACATATTTTAAAAAGAATTCCGATAACAAAATCAATAAAATTTATAAAATAAATAATAATATAATGAACTCAAGTATTGAATTACCAAGAGATGTTTATGCAACTGAAGAACATCAAATGCTTTTAGATTCTTTTCGAGAATATATCAAAAATGATGTAGAACCCCATCGAGAACAATGGGAAGAAGATACGGCATGTAGTCGTGAAGCATGGCTCAAAGCAGGGGAGTTAGGATTTTTGGGATTGACCCTTGATCCAAAGTATGGAGGTGCAGGTTTAGATTTTAGTTATAGTGCTGCGATTATTGAAGAAATGGCGCGACTAGGTCCTGATAGTCCAGGGATTTCTATGCACTCTGATATTGTGATTCCATACATTGAAAAACATGGTAGCGAAGAGATCAAACAAAAGTATTTACCTAAAATGGCAACAGGTGAAATTATCGGATCTCTTGGAATGACTGAACCTTCAACTGGTAGTGATGTTCAAGCCATCCGAACGACTGCAAAGGATATGGGCGACCACTATTTGATTAATGGAAGTAAAACTTTTATCACTATTGGGTATACTTCTGATATGACTTTGACTGCTTGCCAAACAGAAAAAGGAATCAGTTTAATTATCATTGATGCTGATCTTGAAGGATTTACAAAAGGAAAACCATTTAAAAAATTAGGACTTAAAACAAGTGATACCTGTGAGTTATTTTTTGATAATGTAAAAGTGCCTAAGGAAAATTTGGTAGGAGAAGAAGGCAAAGGATTCATTTATATGATGCAAGAATTGGCAAGAGAAAGAATGATAATTGCTCTTCAAGCAATAGGCGGTGTAAGAGGCGGAATGGAATTGACTAGACAGTACACTCAGGAACGTGTTGCATTTAAACAACCAATATGTGGATTTCAAAATACTCAATTCAAAATGGCAGAAGTAGTGACTCAATTAGAAATTCATACGGCTTTTGTGGATCGATGTACACAGTTATTGGTGGAAGGAAAATTGACTCCTGAATTAGCTTCGATGGCAAAATATTCAGCTACAGATATGCAGGGTAAAATGTTAGATGAATGTCTTCAATTATTTGGAGGATATGGATTTATGTGGGAATATCCGATTGCAAGATTGTATGCTGATGCTAGAGTTTCAAGAATCTATGGAGGTACCAATGAAATTATGAAACTGATGATTGCCAGAGGTATCTATTCTGATTATTTTAAAGACTTAAAAGCTAAAATGAAGGCTAGAAAATTAGCGCAAATGAATAAGTGATAGAATTATGGATTTAAGATTATGGATTTAAGATTTTTTAAATCTTGAATCCATAATCTCATATTTAATCTTGATTAATCTTGGAGCTATTCTCAAAACCATTTTTTTGTAAACGAAAAGAAACAAAATCCATTTGTTTTTTCATCTCATCTAGTTGATGACTCAAAGTTTGAATTTGTTGTATCAAAGTTTCTTTATTACCAGAAGTTTCTTTCATTCGATCTTCCAGTTGTTGCTCATTATTCACTTCCTCCATACTATTCATAATCACTCCAATAAATAAATTCAGGACGATCATTGTTCCAAACATTACAAAGGAAACAAAATAAATAACTCCACCAATAGGATTCGCCACAGGGCTATCACAATTATCCACTCCATATACAGCATGGTCACAGCCCCACATATTGAGGTACATAATATCCGACCAACCTTCCATCGTAGTAATTTGGAAAAGTGTCAAAATAGAAGTTCCCAAATCACTAAATCGAATAGGATCATTTTCTCCAAAAAGAAAAACACCCATCGCACCATAAATATAAAACAACAAAAATAACAAGACTCCTACGTATCCCATGGAAGGAATACTTTTAAGCATAGCATCAACTAGAATTTTTAATTTAGGCAAAGCACTAACCAATCTTAATACTCTCAGGACTCTTGCTAACCTAAATACGGCAACATATCCTGCATTAATATCGGGCATAAAGTACGCAGCCCAACAGACTACAACTATCACAAAATCAAAAATATTCCAAGGGTCTTTGAAGTAATTGAAAGGTCTATTTCCCTCAGCCACTATTTTCATGATAGCCTCGATAGTAAAAATCCAAAGGATAATCATATCTAAACCATGGAGTAGTCCGTTCCAGTAAGCTACTTTTTCGCCATAGGTTTGAATACCAACTAAAATACCTGCTGCTAGGATAGTCCAAATAATAAAATTATTAAACCATGGACTGTCCACAATAGCTTTAATTGACGATATACTCATTTTATATGTATGTTTTTAAAAAATAATGTAATTGTCGAATATTAATTTTAAACATGCAAAAAAAAAATAATTCTTTGAATTTTTCGAATCAAAATTCGATTATTATTTATTTTATAAAGATTTAAGGTGATATATAGAATCTCTAAAGTCTTTAAGTAGAATTAAAACAACTTATTTTTTTCAATGAAAACGTAGAATTTCCTATGTTTTTTTTACTTTTGTCCTTCACAAAAAAAAATCAAATCAATGTCAAGAGTATTAGCTTTAAGAGATGCCCTTCGAGAAGGAATGAGTGAAGAAATGAGAAGAGATGAAAATGTTTTTTTGATGGGAGAAGAAGTTGCAGAATATAATGGTGCCTACAAGGTCAGTAAAGGTATGCTAGATGAATTTGGAGCAAAGAGAGTAGTAGACACTCCTATATCTGAATTAGGCTTTGCAGGAATTGGGGTAGGGGCTGCAATGAATGGCCTTCGACCTATCGTAGAATTTATGACTTGGAATTTTGCAGTTTTAGCATTTGACCAAATTGTAAATAATGCTGCCAAAACATTATCCCAATCAGCAGGTGAGTTCCATTGTCCTATATTGTTTAGAGGACCGACTGGTTCAGCAGGACAATTGGCACAACAACACTCCCAAACTTTTGAAAGTTGGATGGCAAACACTCCAGGGTTAAAAGTTATTTCATGTATCGACCCAGCAGATGCAAAAGGATTAATAAAATCAGCAATTAGAGATAATGATCCCGTTTGTATGATGGAGTCTGAAATGGAATATAGATATGAAGGAGAAGTACCTGATGGAGATTATCTAGTACCAATAGGGAAAGCTGCTGTTCGTCGTCAAGGGACTGATGTTACACTTGTGACTTACAATAAAATGATTTTGGAAGCATACAAAGCTGCTGATGAATTGGCCAAAGAAGGAATTTCGGCAGAGGTAATTGACCTTCGAACTATTCGTCCATTAGATTACCAAACTTTAGTGGACTCTGTTCAAAAAACAAATCGAATGGTTATCATTGATGAAGCGTGGCCATTTGCAAGTGTTGCATCAGAGGTGACCTATGAAGTTCAAAAATATGCTTTTGATTACTTGGATGCACCGATAGTTAGAGTAAATTCGGCAGATGTTTCCTTGCCTTATGCACCTACTTTAGTAGAGGCTTTTTTACCCAATACTAAAAAAATTATTACCGCAGTTAAGTCTGTTATGTATAGATAAATTGAATTTCGCTTTAGCTGAATTCAAATAAATTTAAGATTTTGATTCGCGCCTATCTTGTTTACAAGATAGGCGTAAGTATTTGGCAATCAACTTGTTACGATTGTGTATTTTATTTATTTGAAATAAAAAAAGATTAGAAAAATCTGTATTTCTTTTGTTTTATTTATTGTTATACATATATTCGTTACAACATACTAAGAGAGAATCCATTCTTCCCAATCCCGTTAGTAATTATTTTACAAAATAATTGTAAAATGTTATTTCTCTCTATTTACTAACAAAGGTCTTAAATTTTTGCGGAGGTTATTAGGAATTAGATTTTTGATTCTAATCAATATCTGAATTGGTATTAATTCATCTATTATTAGATTTAAAAAAAAATCGAAACCACCATAACTTCGAAAATATAAGTCCACTTATTCCAAAAACAATCATGTTATTAGACGAAACAATGGTGGTCTACCACCGTGCTCCATTCCAAAGAAAAGTAGATTGGATATTTAGTCTTACTGGCTTTTTCTTTTTGCTTTTTGCCTTTATGTTTATTCTTTTTAACCCATTTAAAAGTGTGGAAATGTATTATTGGGAAACCCTAATCGTAGCTCCCTTTTATTTTGTGTTGATTGGAATTTCATCCTTGTTTTTTCTCCTTGGAGGATTATATGCATTGGTGAATAGAGGCTTTCAAATTCGTACAGATTACAAACTAAGTATGATGCATTTAGGATTATCGATAACAGCTGTATTAGCATTGTTATGGAAAGTTTCTAGCGGAGAAGTATTTGTAGCCTTTTACTTTTCAGATGTGTTTACCTCAACAATTTCTATCGCAAGTTTTCTGATTTTTGCTCAACTTCTTTTTTTTATCAATACGCTTTTAGCTATTGTAAGAAAATAGTTAAAGCAATATTTTAATTCGGCTCTCTCCGTAAAACTATATCACAAACGATATTGGTTTATGAATCTCTAAACAATTTGAGAGAGTCGAATTTTTTTACTTTTAGAGGGTAGCGGGCAAAATATTCAATAATTCAGAAATTTTATTTAAAACAATTGCTTGCCCTTTTAAAGCTGCAATTGATCTCTCTTTTGATTGATGACCATTAGCTAGCAATACAAAACCATGATTATCACCTATCAAAACAACATGAGAACGATAGTTACTATTATTAAACATCTCATATCCAATTATCTGCAACTTGGATTAATTAGTGTTGATTTTCGAAAATAAGATTGGTCTTAGAATACTATTTTCAAAAAATTAAAATGACTCACAAGGCGAGTTCAATTCACCTTGTGAGCAGAGATTATATTAAAATAACCCAGAAATATTTCCATTTTTATCAATATCAATATGCTCTGCAGATGGAACTGAAGGAAGCCCAGGCATTCGCATAATATTTCCAGTTATTGGAATTAAAAAATTAGCACCTGCTGCAATTTCAATTTCTCTTACTGTTACTAGAAAATCTTTTGGGCGACCCAATAATTTAGGATTATCAGAAAGTGATTTTTGAGTTTTAGCTATACAAACAGGAAGTTTTTCCAAACCTAATCGTTTAATTTTTCTGAGATCTGCCTTAGCTTTACGAGTGTAGTCAATGGCTTTAGCACCATAGATTTTTGTAGCGACAGCTTCTATTTTTTTCTCTACACTCCAATCCCAATCATACATTGGAGTAAATTTATTTTTAGAATTATCTGCTACTTTCGCTACCTCCTTGGCGAGTTCAATTGCACCTTTACCTCCTTCTCCCCAGACATTGCATAACACCGCTTTTACATTTAAGCTTTCACATTTTTCTTGTATGGCTTTTATCTCGGCAGGAGTATCTGAAGTGAATTTATTGATGGCAACCACAGGTTGAATTCCAAATTGTAAAACATTTTCAATATGCTTTTCCAAATTTTCCAAACCAGCTTTGACTGCTTTTACATTTGACCGATTTAATGATTTTAAATCAGCACCCCCATGATATTTTAATGCTCGAATGGTAGCCACAAGGACAACGGCTTTAGGAGAAAGTCCAGCACTTACGCATTTTATATCTAAGAATTTTTCAGCACCTAAATCACATCCAAAACCTGCTTCTGTTACAACATAATCAGAAAGAGACATGCCCATTCGAGTAGCAATCACAGTATTTGTTCCTTGAGCGATATTGGCAAAAGGGCCACCGTGAATGATTGCAGGATTGCCCTCAAGGGTTTGAACTAGATTGGGTTTGATAGCATCTTTGAGCAAAGCGGTCATCGCACCATGTGCTTTTAAATCTCTTGCGTAAATTGGTTTTTTCCCAAAAGTAAAACCAACAAAAATATTTCCTAGTCTAGTTTTTAAATCTTCTAAATCATCAGATAAACAAAGAATCGCCATAATCTCGGAAGCAGCCGTAATATCAAATCCTGTTTCCCTAGGAATCCCTGATCCTGTTCCACCTAGTCCGATGACCACATCACGCAATGCTCGATCATTCATATCCATCACTCTTTTCCACAGTACTGTTCGTGGGTCAATATTTAAATTGAGATCAGCATTTTTGTTTTGAATATTATTATCAATCAAGGCTGCTAATAAATTATGCGCTTTTTCGATTGCAGAAAAATCACCAGTAAAATGAAGGTTGATATCTTCCATAGGTAACACTTGTGACCATCCACCTCCAGTTGCCCCTCCTTTGATTCCAAAGACTGGACCAAGGGAAGGTTCCCGTAAAACTACTGTTGTTTTTTTTCCAATTCGATTCATCCCTTGAGTCAGACCGATGGACATAGTGGTTTTCCCTTCACCTGCTGGAGTAGGGGAAATGGCTGTAACTAAGATGAGTTTGCTTTTTTTAATATTGCCTTTTTTGATTAATGATAAAGGCAATTTTGCTTTGTATTTTCCATATAGCTGAAGGTCTTTTTCTTTGACCTTTAATTTTTCAGCAATTTTTTGGATGGGCTTTAATTTTATTTTTCTTGCAATTTCGATATCTGATTTCATTGAATTATGGTTTTATTTTTAATGAGCTAAAGTTAGTACATGAAAGTTAATTTGTATTGTTTTTTTGATTCAAAATTATGGATTTTTTTAGCCGCAGATTACGCAGATTTTCATGATTTTTCGAAAAAAGGCATTAGAGGAAAATCATAAAATCTGCATAATATGTGGCTAGAAAAATCCATAATTTTGAATCTTTTTTTATTAAGGGGGTAGGAATTAAATACCCTACCCATATGAAGAGATTATTTTTTAATATGAGTAAATGAAAAAATTAAGGCATACCCTTCGGTACGGCTTCATTTTTTCATAGCGAAGCGAAATCATATTGAAAAAGAAGCCTTCAGATGGCTAGGGTATTTATTTACTACTCCCTAAAATGAATTTCTCTTTCCAAGCCTAGTATTGAGGGCTTAAACAATCTAAATTTGCCACATTTAAAACTGCCATTCTGTCACATTTGCATAAAAAAATCATTATATTTGCGGTCGAATTTTTTTTAATAGAATAATAGTAATTATTCAGCATTGGCTGTACACGAGTCAAGGTCCGACTTGAAAATAAGGCCTTTACTTATATTGATGTTCTTATAAGTCAAGGCTTGACTTGAGAAGTCAAACCTTGACTCGTGTACCTCTCCAATACTGATTAATTACGAATAATAAATTAAAGCGATGTACGATAATAATCCAACTATTCCGGATTTGAATAAGCCACTTGAAGAGAGCAAGCAGGGCGAGGTGTTTTTTAAAGACCAGCCTGTAGTAAATGAAGATGGGAAGAAATTTTATATCGAAAGTTATGGTTGTCAAATGAATTTTAGCGATAGTGAAATTGTCGCTTCTATTTTGGCGGAGAGTGGTTTTGCCCCAACTCGAATTATGGAAGAATCTGATTTGATTTTGATCAATACTTGTTCGATTAGAGAAAAAGCAGAGCAAAGAGTTCGACAGAGATTACGTGAGTTTGATAAAATAAAAAAAGAAAAACCAGGGACCCTTGTAGGTGTTTTAGGTTGTATGGCAGAAAGGTTAAAGACTAAATTTCTTGAAGAAGAAAAATTAGTAGATATGGTAGTTGGCCCTGATGCATATCGAGATTTACCAAAGTTGGTAGCTGAAGCGGAAGGTGGTCAAAAAGGGGTAAATGTTTTTCTCTCTCGTGAAGAAACTTATGCAGAAATTAGTCCTTTGCGTTTGTCATCAAATGGAGTCTCAGGATTTATTTCAATTATGCGAGGGTGCGATAATATGTGTTCCTTTTGTGTAGTACCGTATACACGTGGACGTGAAAGAAGTCGAAATTTATTTAGCATTATTGCAGAGGCGACAGAACTCCTTGAAAATGGATTTAAAGAAGTTACTTTGTTAGGTCAAAATGTAGATTCCTATAAATGGGAAAATCCTGAGACTAAAGAAGTGGTGAATTTTGCAAATTTATTAGAAGCTGTTGCAAAGGTAAGTCCTGAAATGCGTGTTCGATTTTCTACCTCACATCCTAAGGATATTACAGATGAAGTTATTCATACGATTGCAGCTTACGAAAATATTTGTAATTATATTCATTTACCTGTTCAAAGTGGTAATAGTCGAGTATTGAAATTGATGAATAGAACTTATGATGCAGATTGGTATAGAGAAAGGGTGGAATCTATTTATCGAATCATTCCTGATTGTGCGATTTCATCTGACATCATTGCTGGTTTTTGTACGGAGACAGAAGAGGAACATAGAGAATCAGTAGAAATGGTGAAGTGGGCAAAATTCACTTATAGTTATACGTTTTATTATTCAGAAAGACCAGGCACTCTTGCCGCTCGAAAGTATGAAGATGATATTCCGTTGAAAGTTAAAAAACGACGATTGCAAGAAATTGTAGATATGCAACGAGAGGTATCATATGAGCAAAATCAAAAAGACCTTGGCAAAACGTATAAAGTTTTAATTGAAGGGAATTCAAAGAAAAGTAAAGACCAATTCAAAGGAAGAAATTCGCAAAACAAAATGATCGTTTTTTCCAAAAAAGGAGATTGCAAACCAGGTGATTATGTGATGGTAAAAGTGAATGAAATAACAAGTGCAACCTTAAAAGGAGAAATTGTTTCTTAATAAAAAAACGGTAGACGGTCGCTTCGCTTGACGGTTGACGGACGCTACGCTTGACGGTTCGAAAATCTTAAAATCAAAATTATTCGAACCGTCAAGCGCAGCGACCGTCAACCGTCTACCGTTCACCGTCAAAAAAAAATATGAGTAAAAATCTTCAATCTATAAAGCAACGATTTGGGATAATTGGTTCTTCTGATGTATTGGACATTGCATTAGGAACTGCGGTACGTGTGGCACCTACTGATTTATCGGTTTTGGTGCAGGGAGAGAGCGGAGTAGGAAAAGAAGTTTTTTCCAAAATTATCCATTCCTTAAGTCCAAGAAAGCACAATCAATTTATAGCGATTAACTGTGGAGCGATTCCAGCAGGTACTATCAATTCCGAATTGTTTGGGCATGAGAAAGGTGCATTTACGGGAGCATCAAGTGATCGTAAAGGGTATTTTGAAACCGTAAATGGTGGAACAATTTTTCTAGATGAAATTGGAGAAATGCCACAGGAGACTCAACAATATTTACTTCGAGTTTTAGAATCAGGAGAGTTTATTCGAGTAGGTTCCAATAAGATCAATAAAACGGATGTACGAGTAATTGCAGCAACCAATGTTGATTTGGAGGATAGAATTCAAAAAGGAAAATTTCGAGAAGATTTATATTATCGTTTGAATACAGTTACGATAAAAGTTCCTCCTTTGAGAGAACGCCCTGAAGATATTTCTATCTTGTTCCGAAAATTTGCTTCTGATTTTGCAGATAAATACCGAGCCACTCCTGTACGTTTGGATGAAAAAGCACAATTGGTTTTAGAAAATTATTCTTGGAAAGGAAATATCAGAGAATTAAAAAATATTGCTGAACGGGTTTCTCTGATGTCAGAAAATAAAATCGTTACTGCAGAAGAATTAATTGATGCTAATCCACAGCTTCTAAAAAGAAATTTACCCGTAATTGGTAATGGAAAAAATAATGGAAGTGATAGTAATTCATTTGAGGAACGAGAGATTTTATACAAGTTGTTATTTGAAATGAAATCGGATTTGAATGATCTGAAATCTTTGGTTTTTGAAATGATAAAACGAAATGATTTAAAGGTTCCTGATTTGAGAAATTTACGACAATTGGATGCACCTAAATTTCCTAACTCCTCTAGTCGAGAAGATTATCGAGAAGAACTTTCCAATAGATTTCAAAATCCGCAGAGCAATTATCAAAATCCCGAAGATGTTTATAGCCCGAATGAAGGTCAACCTATAATCATTGAAAATCCAGATTTCGATCATGCGGAGGTAGTAGAAGAAACACTTTCTTTGGAAGCTATGGAAAAACAAATGATTGATAAGGCTTTAAAAAAATACAAAGGTAGAAGAAAGGAAGCTGCTGAAGAACTAGGCATTTCGGAAAGAACGCTTTATCGAAAGATTAAGCAATATGATTTGTAGAAAATGTAAAAGCGGTGTTGGAAATATTTCCAACACCGCTTTTACATTTTAATTGATTGTGATTATATTACTTATTGAGTTAGTTGCAGAAGAGACTGTGAAAATATAATTACCTTTTATAAGTCCTTGTAAATCAATTGTTTGTTGTAATTCATAAATATTCATTAGGTTTTCTAACAATAGTTTTCCATCCAGACTAAATACTTGCCAAATTATTTTTTCTCCTAAGAAATCATCATTGAATTTGACATTTAAGATCCCTTCTGTTATTGGGTTTGGGAAAATTTTATATTCTAAATTTTCAAATAAATCGTCTGTATTGGTTGGAGAATCATTGATGGAAACTTTGATGACTTTGTATTTTGTTAATCCTTCAACAGAATTTTCTCCACGTTCTTCTAGTCTAAAAACAATATAGTGAGGACTAAATAAAACATGATCGTCAGTAATCACCCAATCAAAATTAGTAGTAATGGGCCCATCCTGAAAATCAGTAGGGGCATCAAAAGTAGGAGGGTGGTTCAATAAAAAAGGTTGACCAGAACATTGCAACAAAAGATTTTCTCCACTAGGGTCAACTCCTGTTACATCAAAATTTAAAGTGTCTCCAACACTCAATGTCATTTGCTCTGCTAATAAATTAGTAGTGATTTCAGGAGACAGATTAAAGTCTGGCAATACTGAAATTTGAAAGTCTCGGATGGTCGTACTCAATAAATTATCCCCTCGAAATTCTGAAATTTTTATTGCAATTGTGTAAAGTCCAGCTTGTTGGGGCACACTCCATGTGATCGTTCCATTTTCTGAATTAATTTCTAAAATATTATCTAGACTTACGAAAATTTGATCGGGCAAAGAAAAATTAGGAATAGGGCTTCCAATTCCTTGTAAAGGAATATTGAATTCGTAAGTAAGACTGTCTCCATCACAATCAAAAGCTATTGGATTATGCTGATATACTTGCCCAACATATGCCAAATCAGAAATAGGATTTTTAATAATAGGTGTACTATTTTGAAGATCGTTTACAACAATAGTCGTTTCGATATGAAATGGAATATTACTAGAAATTGGTATGTTCAAAATTCCACCAATTCTATTAGGATCAGTCATAGAAATGGTGTAGGTGTTTTGACTCGAATAAGTATGTATTTTAGGATACCGATTATACTTAAGATTATTTCCAACCAAATAGGAAGTATCTCTTGCTACCCATTCACATACTCCATCTCCCCAACAAATGTTTAGACTATCTCTATCAGCTGGAATAGAAGAGGCAATGGTATAGGTGTGAATAGTGGCTTCATATTCAAGCGTTCCAGTTTGTTTCACAGTAATTTCTCCTCCAACATTATGAGTGGCTTTTCCAATAAAAAATAAACAAAGAAAGGTAACGGTTAATAGTATGGCTTTTTTCATCATTATATTTTTTTAGGTGAAAAATTGTCGTCATAATATATGACGATTTTTTTTCAAGAAAAGGTTGGCGAAAATGATATTAATTAAGAAGATAACTAAAAAATAAAATGATTTGATTATTCAAAATTCAAATCTTCAAAGCACGAGTCATTTCTCTTTTTCCAGGTGGACCAGGGATTGCTTCAATGGTAAAGCCTACTTTTTTAAAAGTTCGTTTAACCACTCCCTTTGCGCAGTAAGTGGTAAGTACCCCATTTGGTTTTAAAGCATCAAACATATTTTGTAAAATATTTTCTTCCCATAATTCGGGTTGAGCATTTGGAGCAAATGCATCAAAATAAATCACATCAAATTGTTCTTTAAAATCTAGGTATTCAAAACGGGTTTGTCTTTTTTCAAAAGTAAAATATTCCGAAATAGAATGAGATTCACCCCAACTTAAAATATGTAAATTTTGAAATACGGAATTGTCTTGTTGTAAAAGTTCTGAAAAGTTAAGTTTTTCAGCGGCATCTAATGTAATAGGAAATGCTTCAATACCCATGTAATTTACCTTAACTTTTTGCTTTTCTGCTTCCAAGTAAGTCATGTAGGCATTAAGTCCAGTACCAAAACCAATATCGAGAATAGAAAGTGAGGAGGAAGGAAGTTGATGATGGAAACCAGCCTGAATAAAAACGTGTTCCGTTTCTTGGATGGCTCCATGTTTTGAATGATAACTCACTCCATGTTTTTGAGAGAACATGGAGTGAGAACCATCTTCTGTAGTAAAGATTTTATTATTTACCATTTTGCGGTCAAACCTTCTTTGAGTTCGTCCACAGTAATATCAAGATGCGAAGAATCATAAGTACACGCTCCATTTTTAATTAATAAAATTTGAGGTGATTCATGATGAACAGAAAAGGTTTCTGCAATTTGGTTCGAAATATCCCGATGTGCAATCAAATCTAAATAGTACGCTTCAATGTCATTATTTGAAAAATCCCAATCACCCTCCAAACGGAGTTTGGCCATGGAACTGATCGAACATCTTGTGCTATGTTTAAAAATAGCGCAAGGAATTTCATTGGAACGTTCAATGATCTTATTTAATTGATCTAAAGAATCTAAGGGAATCCAATTCATAATATTATTTCAAGATTTCTTTTTGAACAGTTTTTTTAGCAACTATTGCAGCAGTTTCTACTGCTTTTTCAACAACAGTTTTATTAATAGAAAAATCGCTTGGGCAACCTACACCTCTATTACAAGAAGTCATAGAAACTAATGCCATTAAGCAAATTGCGATAGGGAGGATCTTTTTGAGTTTTACCGATTTCATTTTTTAGATGTTTTAGATATGTTATAAGGAAACACAAAGTTAAAAAAATATAAAGGTTCAGATATATTTATTGTTCATTAACGATAATATTTTTTAAGATATTATGTGACATTTGTCTGCTTAACGTAGAATTAGGGAAAAGTAAATAATAAATAGGGGAAAATATCGGTTGTGGGAGGTTTGAGTTATAAGAGAGGCAAATTTAACTCATATATTTAAAATAATACAATCATCGTACCGTAACATAATAGTTATTCCCAATTTGATATTTTAAGGTGTCACTTGTGGGAGTTATTGGTGATTGACAAAATTGGGGGTGTTTATTTAACGGTGTCTATTAATTTTCTTCTTAGCCGTCGGATGTAAATCCGACTCTCTCGGTCGAATAATATTGATTTTAAAATATTTATAATCAAGCGTTTAGATCATACGTTTTTTGATGAGAGAGTCGGATTTACATCC
>CAKZSH010000131.1 GCA_937918905.1 uncultured Saprospiraceae bacterium | reverse complement strand
GACGGATTTATGATTTGAGAAGTTTGACGAATAACGGTGAGTACGATAACTCGTCAAACTTCTCAAATGATAAATCCGTCTTCCCTTGTTCCCTTCTTCAATTCATGCCCTAAGACTAATAAAACCCAAATATTAAATATAAAAAAATGCTAATAAACATATCCACAAATAAATCGAAGGGAAGCCCAAAACTCTCCCGAAGTTTCGGGAGTCGGGGGTTTGGTGTATTTTAATTTAGTCTCACTCTTGGATCAAGGAACGTATACAAAATATCCACAATCAAATTAATCACAACAAACAAAACTGCTGTAAATAAAATCGCTCCCAATACAACTGGAATATCTCTCGACAACAAAGCATCCACCGTAATCTTTCCTAATCCATTATAATTAAAAACATTTTCTACAAAAAAAGCACCTGCCAACAAAGCTGCAAACCATCCCGAAACCGCCGTCACCACAGGGTTTAACGCATTTCGTAATCCATGTTTGAAAATCACTTTTGCTTTAGATAAACCTTTTGCCTTTGCTGTACGAATATAATCTTGCGATAAAACGTCCAACATTGAACTACGTGTAAGTTGTGTTATAATTCCTATCGGACGAATCCCCAATGCCAATGCTGGAAGAATCAAATTTTTCCAAAAAATCTTTTCATCCCCAAAATCATCTATTCCAAATAAACTTCCTTGCACATTTAACCCTGTCCAACTTTGTAAATAATATCCAAAAATCAAAGCCAACAAAATGGCAGAAACATAACTCGGCAAAGAATATCCCATCACAGAAGTTACAATTGCCGTACTATCCAACCAAGTATTTTTTCGGATGGCAGCAATGACTCCCAAAAATATTCCAACTATACATGCTAATAAAATTGCAGCGAATGCCAAGGCAATTGTTTGTGGAATTGCTTTCCCTAACATTACACTTACACGTTCGCCTGTTTGATAAGAGGTACGGAGATATGGTTTTTTTATGGAAAAATATCTATCGCCTCCAACTGGAATTATTGGAACAAAACTATGTTTCGCATTGGTAGCTTCATCGTTTTTTAAAATATCAATTGGAGCAACATCACGAAGGTACATACCTAACTGAACATATAAAGGTTGGTCTAAACCAAACTCTTTTTGTACCGCTTCAATAGTTTGAGTATCGGTTCTTTGACCTTGAGTTAATTCGGCAGGATCGACTGGAGATAGAAATATGATAGACGAAATAGTCAGCACTACTAAAAATAGTACCACAATTCCGTAACCTAATTTTCTAAAAATATAACTTATCATTTATTCAATTTCAATATTATACTTTGTGAGTAATCCAACAATATTACTTTGTGAAAATTTTGCTTTGCTGATTGAATTTCGTTCTGGATCAATAGAAAAACCAAACGCAGTTCTAAAATCAGCTTTTTGTAACAATGTATTTTCAAAAATGGTTTTACTTAAACTACATTTGTCAAAAACACCTTTTTGTAAATCTGTTTCCGTAAAATCTACGTCTTGCAAATTACAATTTTTAAATCGAATCCCTTTTAACTTCATTTGAAAAAAAGAAGAAAACGACAAAGCACAATCTTCAAATTGAAAGTCCAGCAAAAAGTCGTTGCAATGCTCAAAATTTAAACCTAACATTTTACATTGTTTAAATTTTACCTCTCGAAATCCAGTTCCTCCTAATGAAGCATTGCTGAAATCACAACTTTCAAAAATGCATTCCGAAAACACTTTTTCAGTTAAATGTACTTTTGAAAAATTACAATTTACAAAAGTACAATCTTCGTATTTATCGTCTTGTAGTTTTTCAATAGAAAAATCGACTCCTTCAAATTTCTCCCTTTCGATCATAATTTTTATTCCTTGTTTTTATAATTGGTTCCATATTAAAATCGTCATTTTATTCTATTACTATTTTCTGCGAAAATATCTGATTATTTTGTTTTAATGACTGATGTTACGCAGGTCAGTCCGAAGGACTTCAAAATGAGTAGCCATCGGGCTCGTGATGGGTCTTCTCAACATTAATAACTTACTATGATCGGGAGAAAGATTTACCCACCGTAACTGTTCAGCACGACCCTGTAACCGTCAACTTCAGTTGGCAGGTTGTTTTAAAATAGAGAACATTCATTATATTTAGGGAGTAGGAAATAAATAACCTACCCATCTGAAGGCTTCTTTTTTTAGACACTCGCAACTTGAATGATCTAAAACATTCCGAAGCTCCCGCTTCGGAATATTTCTTTTTTCTGCGGGTTAAAACCCAGCAGCTACTTCTCCCAATCCATACTCCGCTTCACCGCTTTTTGCCATTTTTTATATTTCTTATTCCGTACTTTTCCATCCATTTTAGATTCAAATTTCTCATCCAATTGCCAGCTTTTTTGAATCTCACTTTTTTTCCAAAACCCAACAGCTAATCCAGCTAAATATGCTGCACCAAGAGCAGTTGTCTCAATCACCTTTGGACGTTCCACATTGGCATTCAACATATCCGCTTGAAATTGCATCAGCAAATCATTAGCAGATGCTCCACCATCTACACGCAAGGCTTTTAATTTTACTTTGGAATCTTTTTCCATCGCATCCAAAACATCTTTGACTTGATAAGCCAACGATTCCAAAGTTGCTCGAATGATATGTGCTCGTTGAGTACCACGAGTCAAACCAAAAATTGCACCTCTTGCATACATATCCCAATACGGCGCACCCAATCCTGCAAACGCAGGTACCACCACTACTCCATCAGTATCATCAACTTTTGCAGCAAGGTATTCTGAGTCTGGCGAATCATCCAAAATTTTCAAACCATCTCGTAACCATTGAATGGCAGCTCCTGCAATAAAAACACTTCCTTCCAATGCATAAGTTACCTTGCCATCCAAGCCCCAAGCAATTGTAGTCAACAATCCAGATTTGGAAGTCACCATTTCAGTTCCTGTATTCATCAACATAAAACATCCTGTCCCATAAGTGTTTTTTGCCATCCCTTTTTGATGACATACTTGTCCAAACAATGCTGCTTGTTGGTCCCCTGCAATTCCTGCAATTGGAATTGATGCTCCAAAAAATCCTTTTTCCGTTTTTCCATAAACTTTACTTGAAGGTTTTACCTCTGGCAACATCTCTTTTGGGATGTTCATCGCTTTCAACATTTTATCATCCCACTTCAATGTTTTGATATTATAAATCATGGTACGAGAAGCATTCGTATAATCTGTAACATGTACTTTCCCTCCTGTCAATTTCCAAACCAACCAACTGTCCATTGTTCCAAATAATAAATCTCCTTTCTTTGCCTTAGCTCTTGCACCTTTTACATTATCAAGAAGCCAATTAATTTTTGTTCCTGAAAAATAAGCATCAATAACTAATCCTGTATTTTTACGAACATAATTTTCGTAACCCTTTTTTTTCAAAACATCACAAAACTTAGCAGTTCGACGATCTTGCCAAACGATGGCATTATGAATAGGTTCACCTGTTATTTTATCCCAAACTAAAGTTGTCTCTCTTTGATTCGTAATTCCAATTCCCTTAATTTGGCTAGGTTTAATCTTATTATTTTTTAGAACATTTTGAGCAACTGTTAATTGGGTTTGCCAAATTTCATTAGCATTGTGTTCCACCCATCCACTTTGGGGAAAATTTTGAGTAAACTCTTGTTGCTCTACAGCGATGATATTACTTTTTTTATCAAAAATAATCGCACGGCAGCTTGTGGTACCTTGGTCTAGAGATAAGATGTACATGATTGATTTTTTGTTTCTTTAATAATAAGGAAAACTGTTCGCTAAAAAACAATTTTAAAATTATCTTGTTTTTTGCTTTACGCTAAAATTAGTTTATTGAAAAAATAACTTAATTTCGCAGGTGCCAAATATAGTTAAAAAATTGGCTTAAAAAAAAACAACATATGACCATACAATCTAAAGAGAAAATAGATGTCAATGTCACTTTGATTCCTTATGCTGAAGTTCCTCAAGTGTCTTCCAGAGACAAAGCCTATGCAAGAGAAGATGAGTCACTTCGTCCATTTTACAAATATCCTGTAACAATAGCATCTTTTGCTCAAGTCATTGAGGACAAAAAAAAAGAAACTATTGATCGAAAAACTTTGGTAAAAGTTCTTGTCGAACAATATGATCGAATTGGAGTAACCAAAAATGTTGGAGAA
Organism: uncultured Saprospiraceae bacterium; assembly: GCA_937918905.1. Classification (GTDB taxonomy): domain Bacteria; phylum Bacteroidota; class Bacteroidia; order Chitinophagales; family Saprospiraceae; genus CAJQQY01. The sequence goes on along the minus strand of CAKZSH010000131.1, from coordinate 5,187 downwards.
AACATCAGAGCCTTGCAGGATGAAAATACCTTTACGATTGTTACGGCTCATCAACCTACTCTTTTTACGGGGCCCTTATATTATGTGTATAAAATCATTTCTACGATTAACCTTGCAAAAAAACTAACTTCACAATATCCTGATTATCAGTTTGTTCCGATATTTATTACAGGTGGCGAGGATCATGATTTTGAGGAAATGAATCATGTCAATTTATTTAATAAAAAATTGGTTTGGGAAAATGAGGAATCAGGTTCGGTAGGTGCAATGAAGACATCAGGCTTAAAAAATGTCTTGGCTGAGTTAAAAGAAATCTTAGGAGAATCGGAGAAGGCTCAAAAGGTTTATCAATTAATTGAGCAAACCCACACTCAATTTGACACTTATTCTGATGCAGCACTTTCCCTTGCAAATACCTTGTTTGAAAAAGATGGTTTGGTATGTATCAATATGAATCATCCTAAATTAAAAAAGCTTTTTATTCCAGTTATCAAGGAAGAAATTTTTAACCAAGCCTCTCAACCTTTGGTAGAAGCAACTTCAAAAAAATTAAATGAAGCTGGTTTTAAAAGTCAAGCATTTCCACGTGAGGTTAACTTTTTTTACCTCAATCCTCAATTACGTGAACGTATTGTTTTTGAAGATGAAAAATATAAAGTTTTGAATACCAATTTGGAATTTTCTAAAAAAGAAATGGAATCTGAAATTGAAAATCATCCTGAACATTTCTCTCCAAATGTAATCATGCGTCCGATTTTTCAAGAAAAAATCTTACCCAATTTAGCCTATATCGGAGGTGGTGGAGAGTTAGCGTATTGGATGGAGAGAAAAACCCAATTCGAACATTTTGGAATTAATTTCCCTATGTTGATTCGTAGAAATTCTGCAGTATGGATTGACAAAGGAACTCAAAAAAGAATCAATAAATTAGGGCTTACTTCAACTTCAGTATTTGGAGAAACAGAAGGCCTAGTTAAGGCTTTTGTAAAAAATAATACGGAAGGTGAATTAAATTTTTCGGAAGAAAAAAAGGAATTAGAAAGTGTTTTTGAAAAAATAAAAAAACGTGTAGAACAAGTTGATCCTACTTTGGGAAAAACTGTTTTAGCGGAATCGGCAAAACAAATTAAGAGCTTGGAAAATCTCGAAAGCCGAGTGATGCGTGCTGAAAAACAAAAGCACGAAACCTCTCTAAATCAACTTAGAAAATTAAAAGAAAAACTTTTTCCATCCAATGGATTACAAGAACGAAAAGATAATTTCATTCCTTTTTATATGAAATATGGAGCAGCTTATTTTGATGTTTTAAAGGCAAGTTTTGACCCGATGGAGAAGAGCTTTGTGGTCATTGAAGAAAAGTAATTAATTGAAAATTAACAATTAAAAATTAAAAATTTCGAAAACTTTGGATTCACAGTAATGTGAAAATTTTTAATTGTTAATTGTTAATTTTCAATTGTCAAAAGTATCCTACGATATCAGAGATTTTTTCTTTCAAGTCTTTCCGATCGACGATAAAATCTAAGAATCCATGGTCTAATAAAAACTCCGAAGTTTGGAATCCTTCTGGTAAATCTTGTTTGATCGTTTCTCTGATAACCCTTGGTCCAGCAAATCCAATCAATGCTTCAGGTTCAGCAAAATTAATATCGCCCAACATGGCAAACGAAGCAGTTACTCCACCAGTTGTTGGATCAGTCATAAACGAAAAGTAAGGTAGTTTTGCATCAGCAAGTTGAGTTAATTTTGCTGCTGTTTTTGCCATCTGCATCAAAGAAAATGCAGACTCCATCATACGTGCTCCGCCTGATTTTGAGATAATCATAAAAGCAGTTCCATTTTCGATGGAATAATCTATTGCCTTTGAAATTTTCTCTCCAACTACAGAACCCATTGAACCTCCAATAAAAGAAAAATCCATAGCAGCAATAGTCAACGGTTTTTTATTGATTTTACCCGTTGCGACTATCATTGCGTCCAGCAGATTGGTCTTTTTTTGAGCGGCCTCTAGCCTATCGTTATAATGTTTTAAATCTTTAAAATCGAGAAAATCCTTTGATTGCAAATTCTCAAAAAGTTCGGTATATTTTCCATCGAAAATTATTTCAAAATAATCTTCTGAACCGATTCTTGCATGATAATTACACTTAGGACATTTATAGAAATTCTCTTTAAATTCTTTGGTAGTACTCGCTTCTTTGCATCGTTTACACTTAAACCACACACCATCAGGTGTATCTTTTTTATTAACAGTTTTTGTAGTGATGCCATCTTTTAGCCTCCTGAACCATCCCATAACTATCTGATTTTGAGTAGATTAACGAATAAAAACGAATTAAAAACGTGATGTTATTAATTCGCTCTGTTTTTTTTGTAATGTTCGAGGGTAGGTGTTGAAAATAAGGTGAGAAATGTAAATTGTTTTCGTGTCTAGTTCCTCACGTTACAAATATAGATAAAAGGATGAAATATAGAAAAAGTAGATGGATGGAATGTGGAATTTAATTTCCAAGAAGTCATTTTAAAAACAAATATCATTTGTTATTTAAATCAATGGAATAAAATTTTGATCTGTGATCTACCATTGTTTGACTATATATCTCCGCTTATCCACAGAACTCCCAATTATTTCCCATTCATCATCTGTTTTCTGTAAATTATAATTCCACGTAAACTTCAAATTTTCAAGAAAAATAACATTTGATAAAACCATTTTTAACTCACGCTCTCCTCCTCCTATAAATATTTCCAAAACCGCATATTCAGGTAGATTTAATCTCTCTAACTCGGCTGAATTAATGACTTTGACATGATGATCAGAATCATAAAAATCATCTTGAGTTAGCGACCCTAGAATTTGGAAGGTTTTAGGTCTTGCTCTTCGATAACCTTCTCTCCCATTTGCGATAATTATAACTGCTCCATTGGTAACATCATTACTAAATGCAGGTTGAAATTCAGATTGATCAAATACCAAATTTAAACATTCGATAATGTCTTCTTTGGTTTGACCAAAACTTGAACAACTAATCATCAAAAATAAAAATGGAAGTATCTTCTTCATAAGTTTTTTGTAGTTGATTCTTTTAAGTTACAACATTTTAACTATAACTACTTCCCTTGACCGTATTTACAAAAACTTTGACATTCTCCAAGGGCGTATCAGGATAAACTCCATGTCCTAAATTACAAATATGCCTGCCTCCAAAATGAGCAATCATTTGAAGGGTTTCGCTCCTTACTACTTGAGGAGATGCATACAACATACAAGGGTCGAGATTACCTTGCAACACTTGTTGAATATTATGTTTCCCTCTCAAATCTCCAACTTTCATATTCCAATCCACTCCAAGCACTTGGCAATCTAAAGCACCTAATTCTGGCAATGCAAACCATGCTCCTTTGGCAAAAACAATCACAGGGACTTCTGTTATCGCTTCGCAAATTTTTCTTAAATAAGGAATCGCAAATTCCGAATATTGATGCGGCGGTAAAATACCCGCCCATGAATCAAACACTTGAACGATGTCAGCTCCACTTTTTATTTTTTGTTTTAAATAAGCAATCGTAGTGTCTGTAATTTTTTCTAACAATAATTTTGCAGCTTCTGGTTCTTGATATAAAAACTTCCTCGCTTTGGAAAAAGTCTTACTTCCAGAACCTTCCAACATATATGAAAAAATAGTCCACGGAGCACCTGCAAAACCAATCAATGGCACTCTACCATTTAATTCTTTTTTAGTAATCGCTAATGCATCAAAAACATATTGCAACTCCCCTATTACATTTTCTCCTGATCCTAAATTCTTAACATCTGCAAGAGATTCAATTGTTTTTGGAAACCATGGGCCTTTCTTTTCCACCATTTCATAAGTCAATCCCATTGCTTCTGGAATCACTAAAATATCAGAAAAAATAATCGCAGCATCCACCCCCAATTCATCAACTGGCTGAATCGTTACTTCTGCAGCCAACGGTGGCGTTTCCACCAATTCTTTGAATCCTGAAAGGCTGCCTCGTAAGGCACGGTATTGTGGTAATATTCTACCTGCTTGTCGCATTAACCAAACTGGTGGTCTTTCCACCTTTTCACCTCTGGCGGTTCGGAGCAATAAATCATTTTCTAATTTCATGTTACAAAATTAACGGTTTTAGCGGTTGAATCTGTGTTTTTGATAATCAGAGTTTTGTAAAATTTTTATTTTTCAAACTCACTATTGTGTGTAAAAGTAAAAGCCAATTTCCTTGCGCTGGTTATACAAAAAATTGGTTCAAGGTGAATTGATGAGGTTTGTTCAAAAAAATCAAATTTGAAAATTAAATTTGAAGTAAAACCACGTGAACATGTGGTTCAATTTTATTTGTGATTCCAATTATTAGGATTATCACTTTCATTGGGAGATAATCCTAGAATGTCTCCTTTGGTATTTACGCCTAATCCAAGAACGGTTCGATTTACATAATTGAAGTAACTGACCAGTTGATTTAGTTCTAAAATTTCTCCATCATCGAACCCGACATTTCTTAATTCTATAATATCATTTTCTGAAATAGCAGTATGCGAAAGAGTAAGTTTTTTAGCATAATCAAATCCCGTTTTATATTTTTTATCAAAAGATGGAATAGATTTATTTTTGAAAATCCCTTCCATAATTTCAGAGAACAACTTGGGATCATTAGCTAAAAGTCTTTCCAATCCTTTGGAGTGATGTTGCACACAATAATCACATTCATTCAACTGACTCGTGTAAGTTCCAAGGCTTTCCAAATACCATTTGGGTAAAGTATTGGAAGAATTATGTATCACGTTTTTATACAAACTCATATGCCCAACTAAAGTATGTGGACGCAAACTATGAATCATTAATACATTGTCTACATTATTATCTGGCCCTGTAACTTTATCATATATTTTCTTTAAACGCCCTGTGGCATTTTCAAAGGAAATTGTTTTTATCCAACTCATAATATGGTTTTATTGCTTTCAAAATACTTGTGAGATGGGAACACGGATGACACGGATGCGGCGGATTAACACGGATTTTCTTAATACGTAAGAAGAAAAAATCTAAACACGTCAATAGAAAATCCGTGTTAATCCGCCGCATCCGTGTCATCCGTGTTCCCATCTCACAAGTATTTTGAAAGCAATAAAACCATATTATGAGTTGGATAAAAACAATTTCC
>CAKZSH010000130.1 GCA_937918905.1 uncultured Saprospiraceae bacterium | reverse complement strand
CTTTAAATCTCTGCATCTCAGCTCATTTTTATTTTAATAAAAATCCTCCGCGACCTCAATAAGTTATTCGACCAACTCTGTGTCTCAGCGACTCAGCGTTCAATACTCAATATATTTTCGAAACTAGATTATTATATTTTTGCGTAACATCAGTTAGTAAAAAAGTAATAATTGTGATTAGGCGATTTGTGACTATTCAAAATTCAAAATTAATCATTCAAAATTTATTAAAATGAAAGTATCTGTTGAAATAAGTATGTATCCATTGAATGAAGATTTTGGAGTGCCTATTTTGAATTTTATAAAAAGCTTAAAAAATAACTCTAAGCTTTCTGTAAAAACGAATAGTATGAGTACTCAGATTTTTGGTGAATACCAAGATGTGATGTCAATTTTACAAAAAGAAATGGAACCCGTCTTTGCGGATAAAATGAAAACGGTAATGGTGATGAAGTTTATAAATGCGGATTTGGATTATAATTTTGAATGATTTTTTTACAAAAAAATAAATATCATGAAAGTTGCATACCTGCTTTGGGCGATTCTAATCTTAGGAACATTATACATTGGAAATATTCTAATGAATATTGAAAGTGAAGTGGGCGCTAAGACCGAACCTGCATTTAATTATATTGATTTTGAAATGGCTGAGGATCGACCTTTCTCAAAAAGACTCTTTGCTTCTATTCATGAAAATGATTTTGCTCAGCAGGTTCAAAGAAGTCTGGATGTTGATTTTTGGTTTATTTTCTTTTATGTAGGATCAGCTGTCTTAGGTACAATTCTATTGTTGAAGCAATTTAAAATTGAAAGTAATTGGATATTTATAATCATTGCGATCTTGGGAATCACGGCAGGTGTTTGTGATTTTATTGAAAATAAAAATTTGGAAAACCTTCTTGCAAATTGGGACGAAGCAGCAACTAATGGAGCGGTGGAAAAAGCGGCAAATTTTGCTAAAGTTAAGTTCGCGATTATTATTCCTTTAGTTGGATTTGGATTGTTAGGATGGATTTATTTTTTAGGGAAAAAATTAATGATGAAGAATTAATGGTTGTTAAAAAAGATTTAAGATTCAACCATTTCCCATAAAATTCCTTCTTTCATCGCATAAGCAGAAACCATGATTTTTTTAATTTCTGCTTTTTTAATAATAAAATTAACCAATACCAAAGCCACCACAATCATGTCTGCTCTTGAAAGTGGAATACCTTCTTCAGAGCGTCGTTCTTCCATATTCATTTTGATAACTTTATGATAAAGCGGAAAGAAATTTTTGACATCAATACTTACACTTAAATCTGTTTTATGTAAAAGCGGTAACAGATTTTCCAAAACATCGAAAGTACCCGAAGCACCTACCAAGCAAGGCGTTTTATATTTTTTTAAAACCTTAAAAAGTGGTTGAAGTGTTGCTTCAAAATGCGCATGAATCATTTCAATTTCCGCAGGATGAATCGGTTCTTTTTTATGAAAAACATTATGAATTACTGCCACTCCAATGGGAAAACTTTCTGCCCAGAAAACGTTGTTTTTATCTGCAATAATAAATTCAACACTCCCTCCTCCAATGTCCATAATCAAACCCTTTTCATCGCCTAATTCTACAGCTTGATTTACGCCTAAATGAATTAATCGAGCTTCCTCTGAACCTGAGATAAGTTGAATGGTCAAGCCAATTTTAGATTGTACCTCATTGACAAATTCCTTTCCATTGCTAGCCGTACGAAGGGCAGCCGTACCGAAGGCTTTGATCTTTTTGACTTGATGTTCTGTAATTTTTTTTTGGAAATGTGTTAATGCTTGAAGTCCACGTTGGTAGGCATTTTTCCCAATTTTACCGATACCATCTTCAGCTAGTTTTACAAAAATTCTTTCTCTATAAATTTCGTTGGAAAGATCAGTTGTAGCGCGTTCAATAATCAGTAAATGGAAGGTATTCGTACCTAAATCAATGACGGCGTATTTCATATATTTTCCGTACTTCGAAGCTCCAGCTTCGAATAGTTTTAATTTTTTTGAATTCGAAGCTGGAGCTTCGAAGTACAGAAAATCTAGCTACTGTTTTTGCATTTTGCTAAACTTACCCATGATATCTTTGAAAAAAGCAATCCCATCAGAACTCATAAAATTTGCGTACTTCGGTTTATTATTTTCCATAAAAACAAAGTAAGTACAACCTGGAGAATAATAAATATTTCCTTCCAAAGCCAATTCTCCTTTTTGATAAAACAACATACTTCCAAGAAGTGGACATTGGTCATTTATCAAAGCAGGTTGCTCGGAAATGTGAGTCAGCGTATGCCGAATATCATTCATCTCTTGTCGGTTCATACTCAACGGAAGATTTATGAAACTGTAATCTACATAATCACATTCCTGCCAAAGTGATTGAATGGTTGCACGAGGTATACTTGGATACAGTTGTTTTCCTTGAACAGGTGTCGGCTGTTTTGGAGGAGTAGGAGTTTGTGTTTGAGCGGGAGTGGAAACTTGTTTTGCTTTTTCGGTATTGTTGCATGAAAAAGCAAAAAGACTCACTATTATAAAAAGGAAAAAACGATTCATGATATAATTTTGGTTGATTAATTTTAAAACATATAAAGCACTCTAAAAGTCAAAGTACGACCAGCAAGGGATTGTTCATTTTTATCTTTCCGAACATTGTTGACGGTGTAGGCATATTGACCATTGATGCCAATATTTTTATTGATATAAAAAGTAGCTCCTAAAATAAGGTCTAGCATATTTTTATTAAAATCCTGCGTATCCGTAATGTCAGTTCCAAAGTCATCTTTAACTTTAAAATCCAATAACCTTCCCCAAGCGACTCCAAAATCAAAATGTAATTTATAAAATTCATTATCGGTATCTACTTCTAACCAATCAAGAAAATGTACCATGAAATTAACTTCTGTATAATTTAATCGAAAACTTTTAAAAGGAATCGAAATCGGGTCGTCAGAACCTTTATTACTTCCTTTCTGACTATATAAAAAATCTAAACTCCATTTCCATTTTTCGACAGGGGTAACGGCAACACGACCTCCGAAGTTGAGCCCAATTTGATTAAAGCCAGCAAGACCGTCACCATGGAGTTGAGAAAGGTTGATACCAGCGATCAATCCCGCTTCAAAAGTTTGCGCATTTATATTTTTTGAAAAAATAAAAGAGACCCCGCAAAGCAAAATAATTCTAAAATATTTTAACATGTTTTCTTTTTTTGACGTAAAACTAAAAAATCCTACCTTTATTAGAGTTTATTCTAAAGGATTTTGTGTAAACTCTATTTTTCAAATAATAAAATCTAAGAATGTTTAAATACACTAAAACAACATTACAAAAATTAGAAACGATTTTCGAAGAAATAGGGTATAAAGTACGCTATGAAAAAGGAAGTTTTCAATCAGGTTACTGTATGGTTGAAAATAGAAAGATTGCAGTTATCAATCGTTTTTTTGATGTAGAGGCAAGAATCAATGTGCTTTTAGAAATACTTGGAACTGTTGAAGAGGAGATTGACATAGAAAGTTTGACGGAAAAGACGGCGGAGTTTTATGATAAAATACTAAAAATGAACGCCGAGGAAGAAAAAGATAAGGAAGTAGCTAGTGAAGAGGTAGAGGAGACGAAATAATTCAATCAAAATCAAAATGACAATCAAAATTAAAACACGAATTGTGAGTCATCGATTTTTTGATTTTGATTGTCATTTTGATTTTTAAAATACTTACCATCCAATTTAAAATTACAATTTTAGGGACAGGGACATCTCAAGGTGTACCTATTATTGGTTGCGATTGTCAAGTATGTCAATCGGAAGACCCTAAAGATAAGCGATTGCGAGTCTCTATTTTGGTACAGGTTGATGGAAAAAATATTGTAGTGGATGCTGGGCCTGATTTTCGGCAACAACTTCTACGTACAGGAATTCGTCATTTGGATGCTGTAATTTTGACTCATGAACATAATGATCATATAATAGGAGTGGATGATGTTCGGCCTTTTTATTTTCGACAAAAACAGGATATTCCTTTTTACGCAACAGAACGGGTACAAGAAAATCTAAAAAAACGATTTGGGTATATCTTTGCAAAAGACAAATATCCAGGTGTGCCTTCGCTTTCATTGAATACCATTTCTAAAGAAGCACCATTTGAAATAAATGGGATTCCTATCATACCTATCGAAGTAATGCATGGGAAATTACCGATTTTAGGGTTTCGATTTGGAGACTTTACCTATATCACGGATGTATTGACTATTGAACCAGAAGAGTTAAAGAAAATCATGGGGACGAAAATTTTAGTCATTAATGCCCTTCATTATTTTGAACATTACTCGCATCTCAATGTTCCTCAAGCATTGGAACTCATTGAGAAAATTAACCCTGAAAAAGCATACATCACTCACGTTAGTCATCATATGGGGTTATCAGCTGAAGTGAACAAGACCTTGCCTTCTAATGTTGCATTAGCATATGATACTCAAGAGATTTTGATAAATTAATGACATCAATTGAATTGGAGACAAAAGGTACTAATATCGCCAACTTTTCGATTCCTAAATTTCGTTGTAAAAGATAAAAGACTCAAAGGAGACTCAATATTTTCCAAAAAGAATATTTTTTATTCTACATATTTTAAATTTATTGTAGGTATAATAAGCAGAATGTGAGAACATTGTGAAGGTTTAAGCGAATTGGAGTACATTACAATGGTGTGAAATTTGTAATTGATATTTTGCTTAAAAGAATTTACACTAACCAATCAATACTTTATTTTTCGTAAAACGCATCAAAAAAAATATTGATACAAACTGTCGTTTGAAATCATAATTATCCTTTACTGAAAAATAAAATACTCAAAAAACGCACTTATATTTATGTGCGCTATGAAATTACCTATCAACAATAATAATCGGGCAAATGATTTTTTTGTTCAACATCCAATAGAAAAAATAATGAAGTATATTTTTACCATCATAATAATGTGCATTGGCATTTCCCTCCACAGCCAACAATTAGGACAATACACCATGTATATGTTGAATAAATACCGAAATAATTCAGCTTATGCCGGTTTAGATAAATCATTGAGTGCAACAGGAGTTTATCGTGCCCAATGGATTGGACTAGCAGGAAGCCCAACTATGCAAAATGTAAATGTTCATTTGCCAGTATACATAATAAAAGGTGGAGTGGGGTTGAATGTAGAAAATATTAATTACGGTGCGGAACAAAATTTATCAGCTACCTTATCATATGCTTTTCATCAACCAGTAGGTAGTACAGGAATATTATCACTTGGTGCGGCAGGAGGAATTTATCAACAATCACTTGATGGAAGTATTCTTAGAACACCAGGAGGTAATTATGAAGAAAATATACCTATTAGTCATAATGACCAATTATTAACAGAAGGAAGAGCAAGCGGAATTACTCCTATATTTAATGCAGGAGTTTATTTTCAAACCGATCAATTTGAAGCAGGAATATCTGCTATGAATTTGATTGAGCCAAAAGTAAGTTTAGATAATAATGTTAATTTTCAATTGAAACGGCATTATTTTTTCACAATGGCATACATTTGGGATATAAGTAACACTTTATCTCTACAACCTTCAATAATGGCAAAATCAGACATTAATGAAACTCAAATAGAAATTTCAACAATTATTCAATACAACAACAATATATTTGGAGGAGTGGCGTTTAGAGGATATAGCGAAAACACAATTGACGCAGCAGCATTTTTGGCGGGCATGAAATTGAGTGAAAAAATTACCCTTGCCTACTCCTACGACCTAACTTTGTCCTCCTACAATTCGGTAAGCAACGGATCCCATGAAATTTTAATCAATTACAATTTGAATAAAGTGATTGGAGCTGGAGTGCCACCCCGAATTATCCATAATCCAAGATTTTTAGAATAGAACAGCTATTTTTGAATAAAATTTATGATTTTATCTTAAAAAAAGAGAAGACCTTCAATTTTTGAAAATTATTTCTTTTTTGTAATAAAAGCCATAAAAAGTAGCAATTCTGAATTGATATACAGGCGTTTACATTAATTTTTATTAATTCAACGTAGTAGTCTGATTTTTATCAATGATATTCTTAGTAATTCTAATTTGTAGAATAAGTTACCTTTTTACTTAAATTCTCCAATTTTTAGACTGCTATTTATATCTTTGCTAGATATTAAGCAAAATTCAAAATATTAATTTTTGTTTTAGCTTTTAAACGGACTATATTTACGTTCATTTTTTTAAGCTTTACTTAATCTGAAGGAAAACTCGGGTGTTAAAATGAAAAAATTATCAAGAACAGTACTGGTATTAGTAACCATGATGATCATCGCATCATCATGTGGAACAAAACAAAATGGTCAATTGATTGGGGTGGCAGATCGTCCTTCGTGGAATGGTATCAATCCTTATGGTATGGTTTACGTACCCTCTGGAACTTTACATATCGGACCCAGCGATCAAGATGTAAGTCGAACTTATATCCAAAGACCAAAAACTATATCTATCCAAGGATTTTACATGGATGATACAGAAATTACAAATAATGAATGGCGCCAATTCGTAAATTGGGTACGTGATTCATTAGCTCATACTGCATTAGGAAATGTAATGGAGGATGATGACGGAAACGAAAAAATTGATTGGGAAATGGAAATTGACTGGGAATCTGAAGACCTAGAAGATTTGTATTACCAAGGAGACGATGTTTTTGCAGGTCAAAAAGAATTAGATAGCAGAAATTTTGTTTACAATTACGAATGGTATGATTGGCAAGCTGCGGCTCATAATAAAGATCCAGATGCTCCTCGTAACCAATTTATCAAAAGAGATGAAGCGAATATTTACCCTGATACATTAGTTTGGGTTAGAGATTTCGCATACTCTTACAACGAGCCATTTACTCGTAATTACTTCTGGCACCCTGCCTTTGACGACTATCCAGTTGTAGGAGTAGATTGGAAAATGGCTAACGCATTCTGTTATTGGAGAACTCAACTGTGGAATTCTTATGCTGCAAACGGAGTAAACTCTGAAAAATTCAGAATTCCAACTGAACATGAGTGGGAGTACGCTGCAAGAGGAGGCCATGAGCACGCTCCATATCCATGGGGTGGTTATTATGTAAGAAATGCAAAAGGCTGTTTGTTAGCAAACTTTAAACCTGGTCGTGGAAACTATCCAGAGGATGGAGGTTTTTATACTGTAAAGGCTGATGCATATTTCCCAAATGATTATGGATTATATAATATGTCTGGGAATGTAGCAGAATGGACTTCATCTGCTTTCCACGAAAATTCATATTCATTCTTACATGACTTGAATCCAGATTTTAGATATGATGCTGAAGATGACGATCCAGATGCTCAAAAGCGAAAAGTAATTCGTGGAGGATCATGGAAAGATATTGCATTCTTTATGCAAACAGGTACTCGTCATTGGGAATTCCAAGATACTACCAAGTCTTATATTGGATTTAGATGTGCATTGACTTTCTTAGGTCGTTCAATCAATGATTTCTAAGAAAATGTTTAATATCAAAAGGAATAAATATTGCCGTAAAATATATAATAATATGTAGGCAGTATTTATTCCTTAAACATTGCTTTTAGCCTATTTGTAGGGCTTTCCAAAATAAATGTTTATCGAACCGAATCCTACCCTATATTTTTACGTTAATATAAATTGTTACTTTTTTTTATTTCAGCGTTAAGCTGAAGGGTTTTTCTATGGAACCATTGAAAAAGTACCCGAATTCGAAATTAATTACTAACCTATTAAAAAGATTGAAAAAATGAGTTTTTTAAAATCAAAAACCTTTAAGTACATTAAGAATCTCCTAATTGGTGTTGGTGCCGCTGTCGTATTGATGGGAGCACTTTTTAAACTTGAAAGTTGGGAAGGAGCATCTGAAATGTTAATTATTGGACTATGTGTTGAGGCCTTCATTTTCCTTTTATTAGGAATCTTAGGACCTGAAAAAGATTACTATTGGGAAAAACTATATCCAGGATTGGATGATTATAGTTCTAAAATTTCTCCATTAATGGCTGGACCTGTAGATGCAGCAACTCCAGGATTAAACGGAGAAGTAGTTGAACAACAACTTGGAGGAATGTTAAATGAGTTACAAGGAATGTCAAAAAGCCTTGGATCATTAAAAGCATTACAAGAAGTTGATTTCTCTGGAACAGGAGAACAAATCAAAACAATGGGTAACTTCTATACTCGATTGAATGAAGCTATGGCTGATCTTTCTGATTCATTGGAAGACACCAAGGCTTATAAGCAGCAAATGACTGCATTAAATCAAAACCTCGGTTCTCTTAATAATGTATATGGAAACATGTTGACAGCAATGTCTAACATTAGACAATAATTCCATTTCATTATTTTACAAGAGATTTAAATTTATTTTTTAATTAAAAAAAATCATAGGATATGTCAATACCTAAGGAACCCCGGCAGCTGATGATTAACTTGATGTACTTAGTACTGACGGCACTGTTGGCTTTGAACGTTTCCGCCGAGGTTATGAATGCTTTTTTATCTATTAATAAGTCATTAGAAGTTACTAATGGTAATACAGTAAAAGCATTAGATGCTACTCAAAAGAGTTTGGATGATCTTTTAAAAGATGATGCCAAAAGAAAATATAGACCACTTCAACCAGCTATTCAAACTATAAGAGATGAAGTTGCTTCATTCTCTGAATACGTTGAAGATTTAAAAGTACAACTAATTGATGGTTCTGGAGATAAGAATGGATCTCACGATGATGGTGATTATGTGATGAAGAAGGGTGAGCGATATAAACTTAAAGGAATCAAAAATAAAGACATTACTACTAAAATGATGGTAGTTGATGGTCTAGGTGACGAACTAGAAGCCAAAATTATTGACTCTAGAGCAAAAATCGTTAAAGCTTATTCAGATGTATTAACTGATCATGGTAAAACATTTGGTTTAAAAGCAGAAGAGATTAAGAAAAGAGTTGAAAACTTTGAAGCGAACTTAACGCTTAATGTTACTGATGAGTGGCAAAATTCTGATAAAAAAAGCTGGGCTGAATTTAGCTTTAAGCAAATGCCTGTAGCTGCAGTTTTACCATCTTTAACTAAAATGATTACGGATGCTAGAAATGCAGAGTCTTCTGGTGTAAACCAATTGGCTGAGCTTTCAGGAGGTCGTGTAATCGAATTTAACCAATTCTTCCCTGTAATTAGTGCGAAGAAAGGTTATGTTATTAAAGGAGATAAATTTGAGGCGGAAGTATCAGTTGGTACTTATTCTGACCAAATTAACCCTAGTGATGTAACAATTACTATCAATGGTCAATCAAAAAGACCAAACAAAGATGGTAAAGTTGTATTTACTGAAACTGCAAATACATTAGGAAAAAGAACTTTAAAACTTGGAGCTGCTGTTAAGAACCCACTTACTGGTGAAGTAAGCAAAGGTAATTCAGAATTCTCATATGAAGTTGGAGAAAGTTCTTTAACTGTATCTGCGGATAAAATGAATGTATTTTATATTGGAGTACCTAATCCAATCTCTATCTCTGCTGCGGGAGTTAATAGTAATTCCTTAAAAGTAAGTGCTGGAGGAGGAGGAGGAGCTTCTCTTAAGAAAGTGAATAACAGTCAATATACTGTTACAGTTACTAAACCAGCTCCACTTGGACAAGAATGTGAAATTCGTGTAAGTGCAGATGGTTTAAATAAAAAAGCTAAATTCCGTGTAAAACGTATCCCTGATCCAGTTGCAAAACTTGGTAAGTCAAGTAGTGGAGCTATGGGGAATGGTGAGTTTAAAGCTCAAGCAGGGGTATTAGCTATTTTAGAAAACTTTGATTTTGATGCAAAATGTCAAATCTCAGGTTTTATCGTTACTCGTCAAGCAAAACGTGCTGACCCAGTTGACAAAGCCAATAGAGGGCCTCGTTATAGTGGAGACACTAAAGCTTTGATTATGAGAGCTAAACCAGGAGATGTTTACTATTTTGATAACGTAAAAGCTAAGTGTCCTGGTGACCCTGCTGGACGTAAGATCAACTCTATGGTTTTCAAAATCAAATAAAATTTTTATTGACAGTCTCTATTGTAAATTTTTAGAAAAAATAAATTTAGGATTTATTCAAAATTCAAAATTATTCATTCTAAATTACGTTTAGAGACTGTCAATAAATCTCAAATATTATTAGAAAATTACATAAATCATTGTGACATGAAGATCGCTTTTAAAATTTTAAGTTTGTGCCTACTTGGTATGTTGGTTTTTTCAAATCCAACGTTTGCTCAAGACCCTAATCCTACTGGCAGTAATGTCAGAACAGAAGCTGAAGTCGCTGATGACGATTTACCATTAGACGATATTGTTGAAAAAAGATTGGTAGATGACCGTATGGTTTTACCTTACCAACCAATTCGAGAAGCTGATGTTTTTTGGGAAAAACGTATTTGGAGAGTTATTGATATTCGGGAAAAAATGAACCTTCCGTTCGCTTATCCTGAAAAACCTTTCTTTACAATCGTAATGGAGGCCGCAATTAATGGTGAAATTGCAGCGTACAACGTTAACGAGTATGACAAATTTGAAAATAAATTACAGCCAGGAGAAATTGCTTCAATGGGTAGTAATATCGATACAGTAATTACTTTTGATCCTGAAACTTATGAAGAGCAAGTTCAGATTGTAAGAAACGACCTTAACCCTGAAGATGTAAAACAATACAGACTTAAGGAAGTATGGTTCTTTGATGAGAATACTTCTACAATGCAAGTTCGTATTTTGGGTATCGCACCTTTGATCGATGTGAAAGATGATAATGGTAACTATCGTTTTACCAAGCCTATGTTCTGGATTTACTATCCTGATTGTAGAGAATTATTTGCACGTCATAAGGTTTTTAACCCAGGCAACGATGGTGATCTAGGTACTTGGGAAGATCTCTTCGAAAGAAGATTTTTCTCTAGTTATGTTTACAAAGAATCAAATGTATATAACAGACGGATTCAAGATTATTTGCAAGGGGTAGACATTCTACTTGAAGCAGATAAAATCAAACAAGAGATCTTCAATTATGAGCATGATTTATGGTCATATTAATATAATTTGATAGCTATTTAAAAGAAAGCCCATTTCGAATATTCGAAATGGGCTTTCTTGTTTTTATACTAAATGAAATCTTTTTTTGGGTAAATTTGTTGTAAGCTGTTGAATCAAATACAAACTATGGCGCAAAAGAAAAAAAAGACTGGACTTAAAACGCAATTTTCAGCATTAAAAAATCTTCCTGAGTTTTTTAAACTCATTTGGGAGACGAATAAATATATGACCATTGGGAATATTTTATTGAGAGTTATAAAAGCTGCAATTCCTCTTTTGGTATTATATGTAGGAAAAGAAATTATTGATGAGATTATTCGCTTGATTGATGCCATAGATAAGGACTGGGATTACCTTTGGTTACTACTTGGATTAGAATTAGGTTTAGCTGTCTTTTCAGATTTGATAAATCGAGTTATCACATTATTAGATAGTTTATTAGGCGATTTATTTTCCAATAAAACTTCTGTACAATTAATTAAACATGCTGCAACGCTTGATTTGTACCAATTCGAGAGTCCTGAATTTTATGATAAACTAGAACGGGCAAGACGACAAACAACGGGAAGGACAGTTTTGATGACACAAGTTTTGGCTCAATTTCAAGATATTATTACCATTGTATTTTTAGGGATAGGGTTGATTGCATTTAATCCTTGGTTGATTTTAATTTTATTTTTAGCAGTACTTCCTGCATTTTTAGGAGAGACACATTTTAATCAACGAACATATTCCCTAACTCGAAGTTGGACACCAGAACGAAGAGAATTAGATTACCTGCGGTACATCGGAGCAAGCGATGAAACTGCTAAAGAAGTAAAAATATTTAGTCTTGCTGATTTTCTTTCTAACCGATTCAAAGAACTCTCTGATAAATATTTTTTAGCCAATAGAAAGATTGCCATCAATCGAGCATTGTGGGGGAGTTTGCTTTCGTCGATTGGTACGATTTCATATTATGGAGCTTACCTTTTTATCATTTATGAAACTGTCAATGGCATTATTACCATTGGTACATTGACTTTTCTTGCTGGTTCATTCCAACGGATGCGAAATATGCTTCAAGCCATCATGAATCGATTTTCTAAAATAGCAGAAGGTTCATTGTACTTGCAGGATCTTTTTGATTTTTTTGCAATACAACCCAGTATTGTTTCAGGAAATGAAAATTCTAAAGTTCCTCAGCCAATTCAAGAAGGTTTTACCTTTGAAAATGTAGGATTCAAATATCCAAATAGTGAATTATGGGCAATTCGTAATTTATCATTTCATTTGAAGAAGGGAGAAAAATTAGCCTTGGTAGGGGAAAACGGTGCAGGGAAAACTACTTTGGTAAAATTATTGGCTCGACTTTACAATCCTACAGAAGGTAGAATTTTATTGGATGGAAAGGATTTGAAATCTTTTAATCTAGGAGACTTACGTCAAAATATTGGAATCATCTTTCAAGATTATATTCGCTTCCAAATGAAAGCATCTGAAAATATCGCCATTGGAAATATCGAAAATAGAATCGAATTAGATATCATTAAAGATGCTGCAAAAAAGAGTTTAGCTGATACTGTGATTGAAAAACTTCCTGGTGAGTACGATCAAATTTTAGGAAAAAGATTTGATAAAGGGGTAGAACTCTCTGGAGGGCAATGGCAAAAAATAGCACTAGGGAGAGCTTATATGAGAGATGCTCAATTATTAATTTTGGATGAACCTACTTCTGCTTTGGATGCTAGGGCAGAACATGAAGTGTTTATTCGATTTGCTGAATTGATTGCAGGTAAATCTGCGGTTTTGATTTCGCATCGTTTTTCAACTGTTCGAATGGCAGATAGAATTTTGTTTTTGGAAAATGGGGAGTTGTTGGAGTTGGGAAGTCATGAGGAATTATTAGCTAAGAAAGGAAAATATGCGGAGTTGTTTCATTTGCAGGCGCAAGGGTATTTGGATTGATTTTTTAGTTTTGCCACATAGGGCACAAGAGGTGTTTTCACAATAGAACACATTAAGTCGAATAACGAAATTATTTCTATGTGTTCTATTGTGAAAATACCTATTGTGTCCCATGTGGTTCATATAAAACTTCATAAATAAAATACCCAAAAACTAAAACATACTCAACTCCAACCATCCAAAGATTTTCAAAGTACTCCCCATAACTATAATTGATATAAGTTAAAAAAACAACCCCTGACCAAACTATCGGAAATCGAAATCGAGTAAAAAGACAAAGCACAATCGGTAAACTCACATACCACGGATGAACAATAGTTGCCATTGCTAGATATAAACAAATCGCAAACAACATCCCTTCAAAGAGATTTTTCCAATCTAATTTTTTTTCAAAAAAAGCTTTTACCAAAATTCCTAACAAAACAATTACGGCAAGTGCAGGGCCAGCTTCCTGAATCCAATTATAACCTACTCTTTGATAACCAATCCACCGAACGAGATAATAAATACTTGCATTAAATTCGAATTTTTGAAAATACAAATCCAAACTTTTTCCAAAATTATTTATAAAAACTCCGCTTAGGAGAGGCGAAAAAAGTAATACAATTACAACTCCTGTAATAACAAAATATGGAATGCTTTTTTTCCAACCTAATCTTTTGATTAAGAAAGGCAGAAAGATAAGTGGTAATAATTTTGAGGCAATAGATAAGGCAATTGCAATAGCCGAGAGAACTAAATGTTTAGTGGATAATTTTAAATTATTTCCTAAACTTAAAAGATTAAATTTCCATATCGGAATGTTTTCTTTAGTCACAAGGTGACTTGAAGTCACCTTGTGACTACTAGAAGGAATTCCAAAACTCAAAAAATAAATTGCCATCAATAAAAAGAAAATCATCGCTGCTTCAAAATGCAAATTGCCACATAACTCAATGATAATCAATGGGTTAAGGGCGTAGAGTAAAATGTTTTTCAAGGGAAGTCGAAAGCGTTCTAATAGTTTTTTTATAAAAAATAATGAACCCAATTCACAGAGAAATAAAAATACTTTCATCGTAATTGCACTTCCAAGGATACTATTGGGAAACAACCAACAGGCTAATGCAAAAACTCCTTGAGCAACAGGTGGATAAATAGTGAAATATTCAGGTGAGTTTAATTTCTCGAAAAGTGGTTGGTTGATTCCTTCGATGGAAATTCCATTTTCAATATAATGACTTGGTAGATAATCAAATGGATTATGACCATTTATAAGTAGTCGTCCGTCCCAAATGAATCGATAAACATCATCAGAAAGATTAGGCAAAGTGAAAACTAAAAGGAATCGTAACAATACTCCTACACCAATGAAAAATGCGATCTTCTTTTTGTCATTAGTGTATTTAAAAATTA
Source organism: uncultured Saprospiraceae bacterium (assembly GCA_937918905.1). GTDB lineage: Bacteria > Bacteroidota > Bacteroidia > Chitinophagales > Saprospiraceae > CAJQQY01. Next base: position 2,915 of record CAKZSH010000130.1, on the reverse strand, counting down.
GCAGGTAGAGAAAAAAGAATACGCCGTATTGAGCGATGATTAAATTAAAATCTGATTGCTGAACAAAATATCCCAAACCAATCGTCAATGCGATTAAAGGAATAGCCAACCATCGTAAATCCAATGACTTTTCCTCCATGCTAAATTTATTTCAAACTTACGTGACGAACAGAATAAAAGAAGATACTACCGAATCCTACCATCAATAATAAATGGAATAACATAAATGATTGGTCGCCTAAATAAAATCCACCAATCAAACCACCTAAAAAGTAAAGAGAAAGTAACCCTTCAAAAATAGTGGTCATTGGTAATTTTTTTGCCAAGTAATTTCGAGACTTAAAAGAATCTTTAAGTTCAACAATATTGAATTTAGGAGTACGAACGAAAGGAGATTTTTTTCCAATATAACCTTGAATTACAGCTATGGTATTGTGCAAAGAAAGTCCCATCGAAAGCGCGAGAAATATGGGGAAAAGAAAAACGAATTTTAAAAACATTTTTCCAAAAGAATCTTTATTTAATTCAGCCTGAACATTGGCAACATAGTAAACGGCTACTACCGAAACTAACCCAATCAAAAATACGGCAAATGGTGCGGTACTAAATCCTAAATGTTCCATTGCAAATAACATCGGAACGCTAAAAACACCTGCAACAAAAACAAAAAGAAAAACACCACTATTCATCAAGTGACCTGTCGCATGCATTTTTCTCTTGAAGGTTAAATCCGATTTCCAGATGGTAGGTAATAATTTACGTGCATTTTCAGCACCACCTTTCATCCAACGAAACTGCTGAGATTTTAATCCATTCATTTCCGCAGGGAGTTCAGCAGGCGATCCAAATTTTTCTAAATAAGTAATTTCCCAACCTTTTAATTGTGCTCGATAACTTAAATCCAAATCTTCGGTCAAAGTATCTGCTTCCCATCCACCTGCATCTTCGATACATTGTCGTCGCCACACACCAGCAGTTCCATTAAATTGTAACAATAGATTTCCGGATTTTCTGCCTTGCTGCTCTACCGTAAAATGAACATTCAATTGCATTGCTTGTAATCGAGTGAGCATCGAATAATTTTGATTGATGTGTTCCCATCGAGTTTGTACCACACCTACTTTTGGATTATTAAAATTAGGAATAGTCGCTTTTAAAAATTCAGGACGAGGAAGGAAATCTGCATCGAATATGGCAATGAAATCGCCTTTAGCATGAACCATTGCTTCTTTGAGCGCACCAGCTTTATAGCCCGTTCGATCTACTCTATGATATAATTCTATATTGAAACCTTTGGCTTTGTATTCATCTACTTTTCGTTGAGAAATGGCAACTGTCTCATCTGTAGAATCATCAAGGATATGAATTTCGTATTTATCTTTTGGGTAGTCAAATTTTACAATATTATCAATGAGTCTTTCGACCACGTACATCTCATTAAAAATTGGTAATTGTATTGTTACAAAAGGAAGGTCTTTATCTTCAATTATTTCAGGATCCGTTTTAGCGTGATTCCAATGATATTTTTTATAATAAAAAAGTAAGTGCAATTGCACCAAGCAATAAAATGTGATATAAACCAAAGCAAAGATGTACACCGCAATGATAAAATAGGCTAAGATTTGCATTTTTTTTATTTATAATAATTTAAAAATTGTCCAAAGAATTTTATGCCCTGCTAAGATCGTTCCTCTGATTGTTCCCGAGACTTTGGAAACGCCAATTCTACGTCGATAAGTAACAGGAACCTCAGTACATTTTAATTTATACTTTGCAGCCTTGACTTGCATTTCTACTGTCCAACCAAAGTCTCGATCTTGCATATCTATCTCCACTAATTTTTTCCATTTGATGGATCGAAATGGGCCTAAGTCTGTAAAATCATAATTGTAAAAAAATCGAATTAAAGTCGTCGCTAACCAGTTTCCAAAAATCTGTTGTGGCATCATCGCACCTGATTCCATGTCGCCCAAAGCTCTTGACCCGATCACCATATCATGACCTTCTAAAATGGGTTGGACTAAGTTGGGCATTTCTTCAGGATGGTCTGAATAGTCACCATCGATAAAAATTACAATTTCAGGTTGTTCTTCGAGGGGTTTATTTTTCAAATATTCTATTCCTTTTAAACAAGCATTACCATATCCTTTCATCGGCTGATCCAGAACAATTGCACCTGCTTCCGTTGCAACATTTTTTGTATTATCAGTACTAGCATTATTGCAAACTAAAATATCCCGAACCAAATCTTTAGGAATATCAGTAACCACCTTTCCAATGGATTCCTCCTCATTGTAAGCGGGAATAATGACATCTATAATGGGTTGTGGCATGTTTGTTATTTGAAATATTAAAGAACAAATGTACTGTTTTTATTGAGATTTGAGGTGTATGGGGTAGGACATTAAGGATATAAGGTGTGAAAGAAAAAAGGATTAAATAGTTACCAATAATCAATATTATTACGAACATTCAATCCTTCATTCCTTTTTTATAATTCAACAATAGGTTTATTTTTGCGTAAAATACCATTACTAAGTCATTTAAGGTTATGGACTGCCACAATAATCAGTTAGATTTTACTTTTTATAAAAGTCGAATCAACTTAAAAATCGCTTCAAAATCATCAATTCAAAAATGAAATATTTATTACCTATAATTGCTTTTTTATTGATCTGGAATTTCTCTTGCAAACCTACCGACAATTTTGACACTTCATCAGATGTGATGTTGGAATTTTCTTTGGATACCCTGAGGTTCGATACTGTTTTTACAGAGCTGGGATCAGCGACTCGGATCTTAAAAGTGTACAATAGAAATAAAAACGATATAAAAATTAGTAAAATCAGTATCAAGGATAATTCAAATAATTTCTATCGAATCAATGTAGATGGGATTGCTGGAAATGAAGCTAC
>CAKZSH010000129.1 GCA_937918905.1 uncultured Saprospiraceae bacterium | reverse complement strand
CCTACCCATCTGAAGGCTTCTTTTTCAATATGATTTCGCTTCGCTATGAAAAAATGAAGCCGTACCGAAGGGTATGCCTTAATTTTTTCATTTCCTCATATTAAAAAAGAAGCCTTCAGATGGGTAGGGTATTTATTTCCTATTCCCTTAACTATTTGAACAAACCACATAAATTCATTTAGAACCATTTTTAATTACTTGTTTCCAAATATATCTTTCTTCTTCCCTGCCTTTTTTCCTAAAACTGGTTCAGGAACAGGGAACGCATCTTCTTCATATTTATGGGTAAAAACTTTTTCTACATAGACCCATTGACCATCTTCATATTTGTAACCTTCATAACTTCCATCAGGTAAGTTAACAAAATCAACTCCTGGGAATGGACTTGGTTGTTGAATTAAATGATCGAAGATGATCATATCTAAATGTAAGTCATAATGCAAACGAATCGCCGTTTCTGCTGAGTAGTCCAAGACAATTCTCGATTGTGTAGAAGGAGGTTGGTTTTCAATATTTTTTACAAAAACAGGAGAACCAAAAACGGGCTTTCCATTATCGAATTTCAATACATCGAGTATTTTTCTTTTTTGGAAAAAAGATTTTCCATCCAATCCAAATAATAAATATTGAGTGCCTTCCTTCGTATCAAATTGATGAATATCATAATAAACTGCTCCTAGCCATTCATCAGCACTATATTGATTTTTTTCAATTCCCATTGGATTAGTAGGTCGGTCTAATAATCTAAAAAGTTTGAGATCGGCATTATTCATTTGGATGGCACCGTATTGATGATAAGTATCTTTGTCCACATATAATTGCCATGAAAAAATTCGGAAGGTGCTATCTTGTGGATACAATACCGAAATTCCATTTAACCTTTCGAAAGGGTAGTTAAACGAATTTTTATGCTTTAAAGCTTTGACTAGATTAGGGATGAATTTTTTGCAAGCACCAAAACGATGCTCAGGCAAAGAATCATTGACGATCAAAAAACCTAATGCTCCTAAGGTATCTTCAATGATTTTAATTTCTTCGAATGTCTTTTTATCTAATGCATCTGCCTTTTGTGCATTTGCTAAAAAAGGAAGGAAGAGTGACAAACTAAAAATAAAAAATATTAACTTTTTCATATAGGCACAATTTATGCTTTCTAGTATAAAAATCAGACCGAATTAATAACGCAAATTTAGTTTTTAAAATTGCAATTCAATGAATTAGGTTCTGATAAATAATAGCATAGAAGTAAATCAAAAATTAAAATGATAATCAAAATCAAAAAATAGGATTGTTATTTCCTGATTTCTTCAAAATTTCCCCGCTTTGCTTACCCCTCATTTATCCCTCTATATTGATTTCGAATTTATTGAAAAAATAATTTGACATTTTAACGACCGTAAGTCATTGATAATCAATGGTTTATTTTGTTTTTAATTTTCATATCTATTTGATTCAAATTGAATTTTATACTTCCCCTCTTTTGATGATTGTTTTAAAAAATTACATTGGATATGCACTTCAATTTTATTAGAAAGTTGCTTGTCTTGCTACCATTATGCTTACTTACGTATGTAGCAACTGCGCAAGACACTACGTTTACTTACCTATTTGACGGAGGTTATGGAAGCCCTTGTGCTCCCGCTTCGATCAATTTTTATCCACAACACAATCTTACTAATCCATCCTATAAATGGACAGTAAATGGGATTACATTTTCGAATCAAGAAGAACCGATTCGGATTTTTCCTATTGGAGGAACATTTAATATTTGCTTAGAATTGGATGATGGAAATGGAGGAGGAAGCACCTATTGTGAGCAAGTTACAATTTTTGATCCGCCTACGATTACATTAGATAATGATGTGGATCTAGGTTGTAGCCCATTACCTGTAAGTTTTGTTTTGACCTCAACTTCGAATATCGATTCGGTAGTTTGGGATTTTGGTGATGGTACAGTTATCAATCAAAATGGAACGGATAGTATGGTCATGATTTTTACCCATACTTATTTTACCGCAGGAAATTATTCTCCCATTGTTACTGTCTTTGATGAGAATGGATGTGAAGTTACCGTAACAAGTTCGAATGCTGTAGAAGTAGTTGATACACCTACACCATCATTTACTGCTGATGAAACCATTGGTTGTACGGTACCACATACCGTTAATTTTACAAATAATACTTCAACAAGTGGTGGCCTAAGTTATGTATGGGATTTTGGAGTTGATGCCAGTTCAAATTCTACGACAATCAATCCATCTTATACTTACACTAATTTGGGTTCATATGATGTTTCGTTGATTGTCACTAGCAATTCAACTGGATGTTCTGATACTCTATTACTCGAAGATTTTATCAATATTGGAGAATTTAATGGATTTCAATATGACCTCTTAGATGATGGAGATTGCGATGTGGTCGAGGTTGGATTTAGTTTTTATGATAGTGGAAATATTCAATCGGTCAATTGGGATTTTGGAGATGGAAATGGTTCTACAGCTATTAACCCAATACATACTTATGTGGCTGCGGGTTGTTTTTTTCCAACATTAACTATTGTGACTACCGATGGTTGTACTTATAACACTACTTCTCCAGATTGTATTCAATCAAATGGCCCCACCTCAGTTAATTACTCTGCTTCAGGTGATTTGACAACATGTGATGAAGTGAATGGAACGACAATAAACTTTACGGGTATCTCTCCATTGGCTACTTCATGGGAGTGGGACTTTGGAGGATTAGGAACTTCTACTAATCAAAATCCTTCTTTTACTTTTACAGGTGCTGGAACTTATCCTGTAGAGTTAAAAGTAACTTATGCGGATGGATGTATGGATAGTGTTACAATTGAAACGGTTGAAATTGCAGAATTGGAAGCAGCATTCAGTAGCAATGTCGTGGATGGTTGTGAAGATTTGCAAGTGTTCTTTTATAATGAAACAGATGCTATTGATCCTATTGTTTCTTTCCAATGGGATTTTGATGGAGGAAATGGTTTAACAAATATCGAAAACCCTGTAGTGATGTTTACCGATACAGGATCATATGATATTACCTTAATTGTAGAGACTGCATCAGGGTGTAAAGATACTTTAATGCTAGAAAATTATATTGAAGTAGGAATGCCTACAGAGCCAGGGTTTTCTGCTGATCCATTAATTGCATGTTTGGAAGATGAAGTTCAGTTTACAAGTGAATCAGGTGCTTTAGTGGATGAGTGGGAATGGTATTTTGGAGATGGAGGACAATCAGGAGAAGAAGATCCACAACATGAATATACCGATACTGGATTTTTTGATGTGACGTTGATTACATTTTTCCATGGATGTCCTGATACCTTGTTGGTTGAAGAATATATTTATATCAATGCTCCAAAAGCTGAATTTAGTTTTAATCAAGATTGTAGTTCTCCAGGACAAATTCAATTTATAGATGAGTCTGTTGGAGCTGAAACATGGAGCTGGGATTTTGGAGATGGAAACTCATCAAGCATTCCAAACCCTGCTCATACTTATGCAGGAAATGGTTCTTACTTAGTGAATTTGACCGTATTTAATTCTCAAACAGGTTGTAGTCATACGCAATCCATGACGGTCAATGTAACGAGTTCGACTCCTGAATTTACTTTGAGTGATTTGGATATTTGTGTAGGCGATACTATTACAGTTATCAATAATTCCATAGGAGCAGATTGTTATACATGGACTTTCCCATGGGGAGTAGGAATGATTACAAATAGTTTTTGTGATTCTGATCCGAAGTTTTATTTCCCAGCACCAGGGAGTTATCATGGATTTAGTTTGACCATTGATGATGGTTCAAGTTGTACGAATACCTACTTTTTTACGGATACCGTTCATGTATCAGGAGCCGTTTCAGATTTTACTACAGTAGATACAGAAGGCTGTGTTCCACATACTGCTAATTTTTCAAATTCAGCATATGGTATCAATGGAGATATCGACAGTTACTTATGGACATTTAGTGATAATACCACTTCTACCGATCCTAACCCATCTCATACTTTTACAGAAGCTGGAATTTATTCGGTTAGCTTAACCGTTGCCAATCAATCAGGATGTGAAGATTCTTTGATGATGGATTCGATAATTGTAGTGGATTCGATTGCTCCATTCTTTATTCCACAAGTTACAGATTGTGCAAATCAAGCAGTTGATTTTGCGAATGCTTCAACTTCCTTTGATGGAAATTTATCTTACGTTTGGGATTTCGGAGATGGCAATACTTCTAATGATAAAGATCCAAGTCATTCTTATGCAATGGCTGGTAATTATAATGTTTGTTTAACTGCTACTAATAATTGGGGCTGCTCTGAACAGTTTTGTAACGAGGTCAATTTCCAACCTTTAACGGTAGATTTTGTAGCGGATAAAACTTATAAGTCTTGTCCAGAACCACCTTTGGTTTCTAAATTTACTGATTTATCAACCAATGCAATTTCATGGTTATGGGATTTTGGTGATGGAGCAAGTTCTGCTTTGCAAGATCCATCTCACTCTTATAATCAGACTGGGAAATATACAGTTTGTTTGACCGTAACTAATGTACTAGGTTGTGAAGCAACAGAATGTAAAGTAGAATATATTGAAGTAGATGGACCGATTGGAATATTGACAGCGACCCCTATTGCAGGTTGCGCTGACTTGGAAGTACAATTTATTATAGAGAGTGAAAATGCTTTTAAATACAAATGGGATTTTGGTGATGGAAATGTGATTGACTCGTTAGCAACAGGAAGCCCTGATACGATGACTTATACTTATACAAGTGGTGGAACTTATAATCCATTAGTTTTAGTAGAGGATGTTTCAGGATGTAAAGTCCCTGTGATAGGAGAGCCAATTGTGGTGGAAGATATCATCTCCGATTTTTCAGTTACTATAGATGAAGTATGTAATGGAGCAAATACTCCTGTGGATTTTTCAGTAACTTTTGCAGATCCGAGTACGGTGATTTCAGTTGACTGGCAGTTCCCAGGAAGTACTACACCTTCTGCAACAGGACTTAATCCTACTGGAATTATCTATGACCAACCAGGTTATTATAGTGTGATTTTAACAGCCAATACTACATTTTGTACGACTACTGTTACAAAAGATAGTTTTGTATTTGTTCATCCTGCACCTGTAGTTGATTTTACAGTTTCACCAGTTTCAGCTTGTAATAATGAAACCGTTCAATTTCAAGATTTATCTACCATCTCTGCGGATAGCATAGTTGGATGGAATTGGACAGTAGATAACACTACTTATACGGATTCTGCTTTTTCTCATGAGTTTACTACTGCTGGTAATTATACGGTTACATTGGAAACTACATCAAGTTTTGGATGTATTGCAAGTGCTCAACAGACTGTTACCATCTTTGAAGATCCGGAAGTGGATGCTGGGGAAAATTCATTCCTTTGTAAAGGAACAACTTCTACGCTTACTGCAACAGTTCAGACTACGGATCAAGTAGCTTATAGTTGGGCGCCAGCTACAGGATTGAGTTGTACAGATTGTCAACAACCAATTGCTGATCCTGCAAACACAACAATGTATTATGTGACAGCTACAACTGTAAATGGTTGTGTATCAACAGATTCTGTGCTAGTTGAAGTCTCTCTTTTACCTCCAATGGTAATTACAACTTCGGCTGATACTACGGTTTGTGAAGGAGAGGGAGCCAATATATCAGTAAGTTCTAATCATGTAATTAATACTTATACTTGGGATGCTGCTCAACAAGGGTTAAGTTGTTATGACTGTCCTAATCCAATAGCGACTCCTTCCGATACCACTACTTATACAGTAACAATGGTCAGTACAGAGGGCTGTACCAATACCGCAACAGTCACCGTGAATGTAATTCCAGAAGTTGACTTGATAGATGGTGAACCAACGATTTGTATTGGGGAATCAGTAGCACTTGAAGTGACTCAAGGAACAAATATTATGTGGTCACCAGCTACTGGATTGAGTTGTACGGATTGTCCAAATCCAACTGCTTCGCCTGACTCCACAACTACTTATACGATAACAGCTTTGATTAATAATCAATGTACTTCAACTGATGAAATTACAGTTTATGTCATTACTGCGGATGACATCAATGCAGGTGAAGATTTTACAATCTGTGAAGGTGTAACAACACAATTACAAGGTAGTTATCCTTTTGGTAATTCAGTCTGGACATTTAATGGAGATATGATTGCAACTGATACTCCAAATCCAACAGTTACACATAATCAAAGTGGAAATTATATTTTAGAAGTAACCAACGGAACTTGTGTCTTGACTGATACTGTAACGGTAGAGGTAAGAGATAAAGTAGAAATTTTTGCTGAGGATGTGATGGTTTGCGAAGGCGATACTGCTTACCTAGAGGTAACAGGTGATGCTGATACATACACGTGGGTTAATGCTCAAAACATAAGCGACCCTAATAGTGCAACTCCATTTTTGATTCCAACAGAGACCACTACAATTATGGTAACGGGTTCATTTGAGGATTGCGAGGCTGATACCCAATTAGTGACTATCGAGGTATTGCCATTGCCTGAAATTAATATGGCAGCAATTGATTACTTCTCTGAAGGAGAACCTGTTCAATTGGATCCAGCTGTAAGTAATGCGGGTAATTTTACCTATGCATGGACACCGCCTGCTCATTTAGATTGTACCGATTGTCCTAACCCAATTGCTACTCCTGATGAGGATATCACTTATCATCTTACGGTGAGTAATGACCTTGGATGTTCTGATTCTTCTTCAATTATTTTAAGGAAAATATTTATTTGTAACGAAGATTTGATTGTTGTTCCAAATGCTTTTACTCCAAATGGAGATGGGAATAATGATCGCTTCAATGTCATGAGTAAATTGGAAATAAATACAGTAAGAATTTATAACCGATGGGGTGAAGTAGTATTCGAAGATGAAGGTGGCAAAACAGGATGGGATGGAACTTTCAAAGGACAAAAGTTAAATCGAGATGTTTTTGTTTACTACATAGAAGCGACCTGCGAGTTCAATGGTCAAACTATTGTTAAGACGGGAGATGTCACTTTAATTAGATAATTTTAAAATCAAAATTAAAATCAATCCTGAAACATCGGGATTGATTTTGATTGAAAATGTATTTGAATGAAAAATATTTATAGCATTAGTGTTATTTGTTTTTTCCTAGTTGTTTTTTTTGGGAAAAAAGCAAACGCTCAAGATCCTCACTTTTCTCAATTTTATAATGCACCTATGCAGTTGAATCCTGCTTTGGCTGGATTAATTCAAGGAGACACTCGAGCAACAGTTAATTATCGTTCGCAATGGAGTTCGATTGCTACGCCGTTCCAAACTATGGCAGGTGCAGTTGATTTTAGAGCGTTGAATTATTTAACTAAAAAAGACATTTTCGGAGCAGGTGTATTTGTAATGAACGATGTGGCGGGTGAAGCTGATCTGCGAAATACACAGGTAGGACTTTCTTTTGCCTACAATATGTCAATGACAGATAAACGAAATCATTTTATCGGAATTGGTGCGCAATATCTTTTTGTACAACAGTCATTGGAGTATACCAAATTGCGTTTTGAAAGCCAATACAATGGTGAAGTGATAGATCCTACTCAAGCGAGTGGAGAAAACTTAGCAATGAATAGTTTTAGTTATTTTGATTTTAATGCGGGGATTTCATGGTCATATCGTTATGATCGTTTTCGAAGTTATTATGCAGGTGCAGCGATTTCACATTTGAATCAACCTAAGGTAAGTTTCTTCGATGATTTAGCAGAGCGATTAAAAATGAAATATACTTTTTACGCAGGTGCTGATTTTAAAATTTCTCCAAACATTTCATTTATTCCAAGAGGGGTTTTCCTTTTACAAGGTACCGCAAAAGAAATTAGTATAGGAGGTTTGGTAAAATTCAATGTAGGAAATACTCGTGCTGCTCAAGACAAAACGGCTATCTATTTTGGAACGATGCATAGATTTCAAGATGCACAAGTAATTATGATGCGATATGATTATGATGGGGTAGGATTAAGTTTTAGTTATGATATGAATATTTCAAAATTAAATGTAGCATCGAAAGGAAGGGGAGCGATAGAGATTGCATTAGTTTTTGAAACTGAAATGTTTGAAAGAAAACGATATAGTAAAGTAGAGTGTCCTAAATTTTAAGTTGTTAAGAGATGATGTAAACATTTTGGTTTCATCATTTCTTAACACAAAACCACGATACATATCCTTTGTTCTTTAAAAAGAGCAAACAATCATCCTTTCGCGCACTTCGAATTTTCGGAGTGCGTTTTTTTGTTGTACAAGGTTAGAGATGATTTTTTTGTGAGGTTGGCTAAAAGGAGAACAAAAGATGTCATCTCCAAATCATTTTTTTTTATACAAAATCACACAAACATTCATTTTTTTAAATTCCTTCACCACCGTCCAATTCATTTCCAAATCATCAATTTCCTCATCCGTAAAATCGTTAAATACATTTGAATAGAAAATGTAATTGTTTTGTTGGAAATCTTTTTCTGCAAATTTCCTTTCATCGTCCACTAGGTCAGTAAATTTAAAAGATTGGACATTAGGAAAAGTAGAACCTATTTCTTCGACTGGTATTTTTGTGGAATCTATAAATTGCAGCATCTTTTTTCGGAGTTTAAAATAAGGCTGGACGGCTAAAGTTGTTTCCCAATTTTGAGCAATTTTTTTAGGGTAAACCCAAAAGTTTCCTGTGGTCAAACCGATAAATGCAAAAAGGAAAAAGAACTTTTTCAATTGTGATTTTTCCAAATATTTAAAAATAAAATAATGGCCAATAAAATTAATCACGAGTAGGATTGGAAAAAGATAACGTGAACCTAAAAGCATATCATGAACAATCATTGGTGGTGTCAAAAATAAAATAAGGATGACAAACAAAACAATCAATTGCCAAGATTTTTTATCAAGAGAAATATTTTTTCTAAAAATTTTATAACTGATAAAAAACAAAATTAGCCATAAAAATATCCTACCAAAATCAACCAATCTCCAACCTAAAATAAATATGTTTTTGATAATTCCTTTGGTATCCATTTTATCAAAAGAAGGTGCCCAAGGCGATGCTTCATGATAACCTATCCAACCAGTATAAAGATAATGTCCTATCAAAAAACTTAATCCCAATAAACCTCCCAAAACATATGGCAGTATTTTTAAAAATGTTTTTTGAAAAACGAATTTATTCTTTTCAATCCAAAAATAATTTATAAAATCAAAAACGAATAAAGCGGCCACAGTCATCATCCCTCTCGTACTAATTATACATAATCCAATGGCTCCGATGGCTAAGGGTATTTTTTTATTTTCCAAAATTCCAAAACAACTCATCAAAAAAAACAGAACCAAAAGAATATCAGGAGAAACCAATGCAGCATGTCCAACTAAGCATGGATCAAAAATATTTAACAATACAAATGCAAAAACGAAAAGTGTGTTTTCGAAAAAATATTTTCCTAACTGATTTAAATAATAAATGATTCCAATCAAAAATGGCAACATTGCAAAATGACTCGCAGCAAGTGTTTTTCCAAAAAACTTCCAAACTAAAGCAATGTAAATTCCAAAGGTAGGCGGGTGACCACTATCCATACTTTCGGGCAGGAAAAATGAGTTGAAATTATTTTCAAAATAAAAATGGGCATGGATAGAACCGAATTGAATAGTGTCCCAAAAGAAGCAATTATTCCTAACTTGAAAGGTGAGCAAAATTGCTAAAAGAGAAAAAAAAACTAGGTTGTAATCTTTTATTAAATTCTTTGTCTGGAGTTTTTTATTCAATTATGTAAGATTGTAAAGAAGGGTTATTTTTTTGTGATACTATCTTTTATACTTTTAACATAATGTTCGTGAAGGTGCATCATTGAACAGATTTGATCTACTGTTTTTCCTTTTTGAAGTAAGTCGATGATTTTAAAGACTTCCATTTTTCCTGCTTGAAATCCTCTAGAAAAAGCTATCATTTTTATTGGTGCTAGTCTTGCAAGTTCTTCATATTCTTCAATTGACATAACCTTATTTATTTTTAATTCCAGTTTTTATATTATTTACAACATCTTCAGAAATATTCAATTTCTTACAGATGAAATCTACGGATTTCCCTTCATTAATTAGGTTGATGACTGAAATAGTGATTTCAATTCCTTCGATCTTCCCCTCGATCTTCCCTTCTTCTTTTTTTGCATTTTGAACTAACTCTTGTATTGACATAACCTTATTTATTTTAGTTAATGGTTGAATGTTCTTTTCAAATTTACTCATAAAATTTGATTTTTCAAAGGGGATATAAAAACGAATGAACACCAGCAGAAAGTATATCTTTTCCATAGAGAAACCTTTCTTAGCCAGTCGTTTCACTATTGCAGTCTTATGTTTCAAAAGTGCAGTATCATTTAATTTATTCCTTTTCACCCCATACCAAGCCATTTCCATAGCATAAGCAAAGATATTGTCTGATTTCATATTTCGTTTTGGAGGGTGGTCTAGTAATTTATAGGTGTGGAAGCTAAAAATAACTTCCGTTTTTAAACCTCTTTGAACATATTTTTTGGGATGAAAGTTCGGATTATCATCAGTATAGATGACAATAGTACTGACTGGTTTTTGATATTTATCACTAATCCTATAGTTGTAAGTGTAGGCTCTATAAGCCATATCCTTATCATAGTAGCCTTGTACCTCGATATGAATTAAAATCCATTTTTCTGTACCATCTTTAAGAAATACTTTGACTAATTTATCGACTCTACGATTAGGAGATTCAGAGTCAGGATAAATTGTTTGCAATTCATTATCTAAAAATTCATAGTCTTTTTTGAAATCAATTTGATCTGCATCTTCATCATAAAAGAAGTACATAAAGTCCTCAAATAGAGATTCAATAATCCCTTTCCAAAGATTATCAGGTGTAAGTTTACTCATAGTTGTTTAGTTTTATAACAATATCGTTACAAACATTATTTCTTTAAGACATCACTACTTCTTGTGGAACAAAACTCTCCGTACTTGCCATTTTCCAATACGGTTTCCAATTCGATGGAACCGTTTCTTCTTGGAGCAAACATCCTTTTTCCAAATAAGGATAAATTTCATCATACCTTAAAATTTCTTTCATTGTAATTCTTCGGTACACATGGTGGCGTTTAATTTGGTTCATATCTTTTAAACCACAAGCGGCAAGTAATTCTACAAAACTATGAATCGTTGCATTTTGATAATTGGCAACTCGTTCTTTTTTATCACTTACCACAAGTCCACTTACCAATTCTGGATCTTGTGTCGCAACACCCGTTGGACAATTATTTTTATTGCATTCCAATGCTTGAATACAACCCAATGCCAACATCATAGCCCGAGCACTATAACAAAGATCAGCACCCAACGCAATGGCCTTAAACATATCAAATGCAGTAATAATTTTACCAGATGAAATAATTTTGATATGCTGCTTTAAATCAAAACCAACCAAGGCATCATACGCAAATGCTAAACCTTCTCGATAAGGTGTTCCTACACTATTTGAAAATTCCAAAGGAGCTGCACCCGTTCCACCTTCGCCACCATCTACCGAAATAAAATCAGGGTAAATTCCACTTGCTTTCATCGCTTTGCAAATAGATAAAAATTCACTTTTATGTCCGATGCATAATTTAAAACCAACTGGTTTTCCTCCAGAAGCTTCTCGCATATTTTGAATCGTTTTTAACAAACCCATTGGTGTATTGAAAGCTTTGTGGTAAGGAGGAGAGTTGACATCTATTCCAGGTTCGATACCTCTGATTTTTGCGATCTCAGGAGTATTTTTTTTAGCAGGTAAAATTCCACCATGACCTGGCTTTGCACCTTGCGAAAGTTTGAGTTCAATCATTTTGACACTTTCATTTTCGCAACGCTTTTTTAATTCTTCTAGAGATAAATTTCCATCCTTAGTCCGACTTCCGAAATACCCTGTTCCAATCTGATAAATCAAATCACCACCTTGTTTCAAATGGTAGGGACTGATTCCTCCTTCGCCTGTATTATGTGCAAATTTTCCCAACTTCGCTCCTCCATTCAATGCTTCAATAGCAGCACTACTCAATGAACCAAAACTCATTGCAGACACATTAAAAAGTGCTGCGGAATAAGGTTGTTTACATTCAGTACCTCCAATCATAACCCGAGGATCTTGTACCAAATCATTTGGATTCAAGGCTGCAATGGAATGGTTCATCCATTCGTAACCTTCTGCATACAAATCCATTTGAGTTCCAAATGGGGTAGTGGACAAGGCATGTTTTGCACGTTGATAAACAATAGATCGAAATATCCGACTGATGGGTGCGCCATTGGTTTCTGATTCAATAAAATATTGATATAATTTAGGTCGTAAATCTTCCATTACATAACGTCCTCTTCCCAAAATAGGGAAGTTCCGCATGATCGCATGTTTGGCTTGAAACATATCATAAAAACCAATTAGAATAATAGGTAATAAGATCACTAGCGACCAAATAAAGGATGGCCAAATAAAATAGGAAACTCCTGCCACTATCAGCAATGAAAAAATGGAGAATGCAGTAAATTCGTTCCTCATGATTGGGTTTTTATTTTTTTCCTCAAAATAGTATTTTTTTGGAAAATGTAGAAAGAATGTGTTAATGTGTATGAGTGTATTAGGTGTATATGTTTTCACAAGACGTGGTGCTCATAAGTATTCGAAAAACATATACACCTATACACTTATACACATCAACACGTTCCTCTATTCTTTGGAATTATTTTAAATAAAAATACATTATACATCGTGTATGAAATCCAAATTAATCGTATTTACCTTTAGACATTAATTTATCGGAGAACTTGTAAAAAAGTTGTCAATGAACAATAATTTAAAGCATCAATTTGAATAAATAGGTTGTCTTTAGAAAAAAAACAAAATCGAATAAAACTTATGCAAGATCTTAACTTCAAAATAACGAAGAGAGTCTTTTTTCTCTTCACCTTATTTTTCTTTTTTTTATTTGGAAAAGCCAATGCCCAAGATGAAAGTTATACGGACAATCGAGAAAAATACCAAATAAAAATTCAAAGAACATCCGCACCTATTCAAATTGATGGAAGGCTAGACGAAGCTGTTTGGCAAACTGCTGATAGGGCTTCTGATTTTTGGGTAAGGTATCCCAATACAAAACCACATGCCAAGCCGCCTACCGAAGCACAATTAACCTATGATGACAAGTTTATTTATGTTGCCTTCACTTGCTATGATACCGATAAATATATTGTTCAAACTTTAAAACGAGATCAAGATTATTGGGATGGCGATGCTGTTGCAGTTTTGTTAGATCCTATGGGACAAAGCTCCAATGGATTTATGTTTGGAATATCACCCTATGGCGTTCAGATGGAAGGATTGCTCATAGGTGGTAGTCAAAGTGATCTAGATCGTAATTGGGATAATAAATGGTATTCGGCTGTACAAAATTTCGATGACCGATGGACGGTGGAAATGGCTATCCCATTTAAAACATTACGATTTGATGCTACTCGAACGGAATGGGCAATTAATTTTATTCGAAATAATACAAAAGATAATGAGTATCATATTTGGACTCCGATCCCTCCACCTTTTAATGGCATCCATTTAAATTATTTTGGTTCTTTGCTATGGGATGCTTCGCCTGATGAAGTGAAAAGTAATTTTTCAGTCATACCATATATTACAGGTGGATTGAACCATAATATCGAAGATGGTGAAAAGATTAAAGGAAGATTCAATACAGGTTTGGATGCCAAGGTTGCGGTTACCTCTTCACTTAATTTAGACCTTACGATCAATCCTGATTTTTCCCAAATAGAAGTCGATCAACAAGTAACCAACCTTTCTCGATTCAGTATTTTTCTTCCTGAGAAACGAACTTTCTTTTTGGAAAATGCGGATATATTTCAAGCCTTTGGAATTCCTCCGATTCGTCCTTTCTTTTCACGGACAGTAGGATTGAATCCTGATGGGGCTACCGTTCCGATTTTGTTTGGTGCAAGATTGAGTGGAAACTTGGATAACAAAACTCGGATTGGAGTAATGAACATGCAAACTAAAGGTGATGATGTTCAAACTGGTCAAAACTATGGAACTGTTGCAGTACATCGAAGAATAGGAAAACGATCACTTGTAAAAGGATTGTTTTCAAATAGGCAAGGTTATGCAGATGGGGAATTTGCCAAAAAAGATTATGGTAGAAATGGAGGGATAGAAGTGGAATTATCTTCTGATGATGGCG
The DNA here is from genome assembly GCA_937918905.1 of uncultured Saprospiraceae bacterium. Taxonomy (GTDB): domain Bacteria; phylum Bacteroidota; class Bacteroidia; order Chitinophagales; family Saprospiraceae; genus CAJQQY01. The sequence goes on along the minus strand of CAKZSH010000129.1, from coordinate 15,046 downwards.
TGTGGGCAGCATGGGGTGGATTGCATAAATCATTTAAACCTGATATTTCCAAAAAGGATTTGATGTACACTTATGGGGTAGGGTACACCAAGTCAACTTTCAATATTTTTACAAGTACGGTGCATGTCAATGAAAATTATTTTGCGGATATGGGCTTTGTAAATCGAATAGAATCTTTCTATCGAGACACCACAATTCGAAGAGGTTTTATTCAAAATTTCACACAAGCGGAATATCAAATTTTTCCAGAGAATGATGATGTGGTTAATGTTCATACTTTTGGTTGGGAAAATTTTCTTGTCTATTTCGACGATGGAGATTTGAGTGAGCGATTTATTCGATGGCGTTATTTTTTGAGTATGAGAAATAAAAGTGATTTGAGATTTCGATTGGATAATGAAAAAACGAATCTGCTAGAAGAATTGACTTTTACACAGGAAGATACGGTTAAGGCGGGTATTTATAATACCTATCAATTCAACATTCAATATGTCTCGGATCAACGAAAAACATTTAATTATGAAATCAATTTTCGACATGGTGGATTTTATCATGGAACATTGAGTTCGTATGAATTGGGGTTAAGATATCGTCAACAACCGTGGGGGAATTTTGGGATTGGTTTACAAAAAAATGATATTCGATTTCCTGATTTTGAACCCATCGAATTTATAGATTTGAATTCGAGATTTGAAGTTAGTTTTTCAAAAAATATTTTTTGGACGACTTTTATGCAATATAATTTTCAAAATAATCAATTCAATATCAATAGTCGTTTGCAATATCGGTTTAGCCCAATGTCAGATTTCTTTGTAGTTTATACGGATAATTATGGGATATTGGATGATAGGAATATTGGATTTTTGGATTCGATAAAAGCGAAGAATCGAGCGTTGGTGTTTAAGATGAATTATTGGTTTTCGTTGTAGGATTACGACTTTTTTATGTTGTTGCATTATTCGAAAACACGTTCGAAAGTAAAACGACTTTTCAAGTCGTTACGGTATTCGAACGTGTTTTCGAAAATAGGTAATTATTTTCTACGCTTCTTCTTTTTCTTAGCTTGAGCCTCCGCCTGTGCAGCTTTTTTCTTTTGCTCTTCAAGCATTGCTTCCATACGAGCACCAAAGCCACTTTTCTTTTTCGGTTTCTTTTTATTTTCTTCCAATTCCAGTTTTATCTTTTCTTGGTCAATAATAAAATTCTTAGTAATCAAAGTTTGTCCAATATTAAAAACATTACTGAATAATAAATATGCAGTCAAACCAGAAGCATAACTATTAAAGAATCCCATAAACATGATCGGCATCACGTATTGCATATATTTCATTGCAGCAGGTTGTCCTGAGAAATCCATATGCTTGGTATTATAATAGGTGTACAAAACAGTGGTCACCGCCCAAAGCAAAGTAAATAAACTCAAATGTGATCCAACCATTGGAATTTCAAATGGTAAATTAAAAAACGCATCATATGAAGAAAGGTCAGTTGCCCAAAGGAAACTTTCTTGGCGGAACTCAATACTTGCTGGGAAAAACCGATATAATGCAATCCAAATTGGCATCTGTGCAAAAATAGGTAAACAACCTCCCATTGGATTTACGCCATACTCTCGATACATTTTCATGCTCTCTACTTGTTGAGCTTGTGCATCATCTTTTAGTCGTTCTTTCATCTTGGCCAACTGAGGTTTTAAGGCAGCCATCTTAGATTGAGAGTACAACATTTTATAAGTCAATGGATATAAAACCAATTTTACCAAACAGGTTAACAATAGAATTACAATTCCCATATTTCCTACAACAGCAGATAAAGCTCCAAATAACGGCCGAATTAACCAACGGTTAATTGTTCCAAATACACTTCTTCCAAAAGGAATAATTTCTTGTAATTCATTATTAAAAGCTTCCAATCGTTCGTACTCATTTGGCCCGATATACATTTTCATTGCAAAGGTCTCCGTTGCTCCTCCTTCAAATGGGATTTGAATTTTTGAATTTAAAATTTTCAAATCCTCATCCTCATCCGTCAACATTTTAGTCGTCATAAATGCTGATGCAAAAGGTTTCCCATCCGTCATCAATGAACTATTAAAAAACTGATTGGAACTTGAAACCCATGCAACTGGTTCGCCATCTGCATCTTGTTCGCCATCGCTTGTACAAGAACAGTAACTTGGATCATCATCGGCAGGTTTAAAATAAGTTGAAGAGTAAATTCTTTCGTAGTACGAACTTTTCTCTAGCTTATCCAAGTTGGTGATCCATTGTAATTCAACTGTTTTCCCTTCAGGGCTTAAAGCATCTCCAAGACCTACAAATTGAATGTCATAATCCAATTCATAATTGTCAGGGGAAAGGGTATATTTTTGTTCAAAATATTTTCCGTTACCAGCATTGGCTCGGAAGGTGATGGTGTTGCCTGATTTTTGAGTATCAAAAAATAAATCTCCTGATTTAATTTTTCCAACCCCTTTGACTGGGAAAACATAATCGAATTTATCTTTTTGATCTTCCATTAATTTTAAAACAGATTGGACATCTGTTCCAGTAGAATCAGGAAGTAATTTAAAATACTTTTTAAGTTCTACTTCTTTTATTTTTCCTCCTTTATTTGAAAAAACGATTTTCATTAAATCATTTTCCAAAATATGTTCCTCCTCCGTTCCATTTCCAGCAGCTCCGAAAATTCCTAATTTTTCATTTAAAACAACCTGTCTTGCAGAGTCTGATAATTCCGCAGTAGAGGTAGTTGTGGTTGATTCAGGAACATTCAATCCTTCTTTTTCAATCTCCTTCATGGTATTGGGATCAATACCTTGTTCCGCCATCCGAATCGAATCTTGGACTCGTTTCATCTCCGCCATTTCCTCGGGTGATTTTTTGTTTAATTGCAGATACGCCATCAAACAAAGTAAAATCAACACCATTCCAATAATATTATTCTTATCCATTTTGTATTTTTAATTATTCGTTGCGTTACATTTGTGAATCAAATTAGCAACACTCCCTTATTTTCTCAATTTTTTTAAAAATCTCCGCAAAGGTACAATTTTGTTGAGTTTATAATAATACATATGGATGATATTTCAGGGAATATAGACCAACCTTTGTTGGATGCGTACTTAGCCACTATTTATGAGGTTAAACATTTGGGGCTTCAAATCAAAATTGGAGAAGAAAACGGGCATTTGGAGGAATTTTTAGTGGATAATAATATGTTCTCATGGGCGTTTATTTCTGCTTGGAATCCTTATTCCAAAGAGGTTTCAGCGGAGGAAAATGAAATTCGACATTCCAAATTGGTGAAAATGGTTGAGGCCAAGAAATTTCCATTTTCGGAAGGATACGGAGTTCCCTCGAATGAAAAGTGGGAGGCTGAAAAAAGTTTAATGATTTTAGGGATTTCTAGGAGAGAAGCTATTTTTTTTGGGAAAAGAATGGAGCAGAATGCTATTGTTTGGGGAAGATTGGGTGGAGTGGCCGAGCTGGTGATTACTAGATAAATTTCGAAAATTGGTTTTTACGATTTAAAAGAAGAAGTATGGGAAGAAGGGAAGACGGATTTACGATGTCCGATTTGAGAAGTATTTCGAATAATTTTGAATCAATGATTTTCGATAAACTTCTCAAATCAAATATCATAAATCCGTCTTCCCTTCTTCCCATGCTTCTTCATCCATCCACCATTGTGCATTTTTTACATATGACGCAGGATAGGTTTTATAATTTCCTTTTTGATTAAAAATTTCACCCAAAACAGGTTTCTTCGATGCACCAGTTACTAAAAAATGAATTTGCTTTGCGGCATTAATTACATTTCCAGTAATCGTAATTCTTTGTTGTCCAGAATCAGGATGAGTGGCAACGCCACAAGTTTCAGATGAATCCATCAATTCCATTTGATGTGGAAAAATAGAAGCTGTATGCCCATCTCCTCCCATCCCTAAAATGACGAGATCAAAAATCGGTAAACCATTTTTAAGTGGAAGATTCCATTCAATTTTTTTTCCATAACGATCTGCCTCTCCCGTCGGATCATTTTCTCCAAGGACTCGATGAACATTGGATTCTGGAATAGTGATATGTTGAATCAACTTAGAATAAGTCATTCCATAATTACTGTCCTCATGATTTGGTGGAACACATCTTTCATCTCCCCAATACAAATGAACTTTTTGCCAATCAATCTTCTCCGAAAAATTTTTTGCTAAATGTTCAAATAAAATCTTAGGCGTACTTCCACCTGAAAGTGCGATATGAAAGATTTCTGATTTTTCAATTTGTTCAGCAAGGTAGTTTGCAAATGCTTCTGCTACTGCCTGTTTATTTTTAAAAATATTTTTTTGCATTTCAATTATTTTATCACCACGTGTCCCTTCTCCATGCCTCCGTGGTAAAATTCAAAAATTACAATTCCGAAAAACTTCCATCCGTCGTCAAATCTCGGCAAGGATTTCTCCAAGTCACATCATCCGATTCAATCAATTTTGCCACGACAGCCGGCCCCCAAGTCCCCGCAGGATAACCATATACTTTTATCTTCGGATTGTTTTTCCAAGCATTTAAAATAGGTTCCACAAATCGCCATGCCTCCTCAACAGAATCTCCACGAGCATACAAAGTAGCATCCCCTTTTATCATATCTAACAATAGCCTTTCATATGCCGCAGGAACATGCGCATTCGTCAAATCCGAATAATGAAAATCCATCCCGACATCTTTTACCTCAAAACCAGCACCAGGCACTTTCATTCCAAATTTTAACAGCAAACCTTCGTCAGGTTGAATTCTAATAATCAATTGATTATTATCATTATAAACCATTTCCTCTTTTCTAAATAAAGCATGTGGTGGATCTTTAAAAGTAATTACAACTTCAGTTACTTTGGTAGGCAATGCTTTCCCCGAACGAACATAAAAAGGCACACCTGCCCATCGCCAATTATCAATAAAAAACTTCAAAGCCACAAAGGTTTCAGTTCGAGAATCTGAAGGAACACCTTCTTCTTGACGGTAGCCGTTGATTGCTTTTTTTTCAATGGTTGACTTTGTATATTGACCTCGAATGACTTGCTTGGAAACCTCTTCTTCTTTGATGGGGCGAATGGATTGTAGCAATTTTAATTTCTCATTTCGAATGGCATTTGCATCGGCTGAAATGGGCGGCTCCATTGCCAAATGGGCAACAATTTGCATCAAGTGATTTTGAAACATATCTCTCAATGCACCCGACTTGTCATAATAACCACCTCTGCTACCAACGGTTAAATTTTCAGCATTTGTAATTTGTACATGTTCAATATAATTGCGATTCCAAAGCGGTTCAAAAATTCCATTTGCGAAGCGAGTTACTAAAAGATTTTGAACCGTTTCCTTTCCAAGGTAATGATCGATTCGATAAATTTGATTTTCTTGAAAATATTGTTTGATGTCCTTATTTAAAGCAACCGCCGTTTCTAAATCATATCCAAAAGGCTTTTCAATTACCAATCTTTTCCAACCTTCTTTTTCTTCATTTAAACCATGTGCAGCAAGGCAAGCAGGAATGGTTTTATATAAAAATGGAGGGGTAGAAAGGTAGTAAATATAATTTCCTCCTATATTAAATTGCTTATCTATTTTTGCCAATTGCTTTTTGACTTTGGCATAGTCCTTCGTTTCTGAAGTTTGAATAGCCGTATAAGATAATCGCTCCGCAAAATCTTTTTGTTCCTCCTTTGACTTTCCTTTCAAGTCAATAAATTCACTTTCGTAAAATACCTTTTTTCGAAAAGCTGCATCGGTATATTCAGAACGACTTACCCCTAGAACTGCAAAGTTTTCAGGTAAATATTTCCCTTGATGTAATTCAAAAATAGCAGGTATTAATTTACGAACTGCCAAATCTCCTGATGCTCCAAAAATTACAAAAATTACTCCGTCCATATTTTTCTTATTGTCAAATTTTGAGGTAATCGAATGCTTTTATTTTTTTGTTTTCCAAAAAACTTAAAACTAATATTTAAAATTAAATTTGTACCCTGTAACAAAAAATATTTTTAGAAAATGTAACCGCCAACTTCAGTTGGCAGGTTGTTTAAACTAATTATAACCAATGATTCGTACAACCGGCCAAATGAATTTGGCGGTTACTGAAATTATTAGAAACAATAATATCACAAGATTAGTTAAAAAGTGTTTATTATTGCAAAATCTTTTTAAACCTAAAAATTTTTCATCACATGAGTAAGAAACAATTATACGATTTTGGAATGGTTGGGCTAGGTGTAATGGGTAGAAATTTTTTATTAAATGTCGCAGATAATGGTTTTTCTGTTGCTGGATTGGACACCAATAAAGAACATGCAAAGGCTCTTGAAGAAGAAGCAAAAGGAAAACCAGCAATGGGAACAACCAATATGAAAACCTTTGTCGCTTCGCTAAAAAAACCTCGAAAAATCATGTTGCTTGTTCCTGCTGGAAAAGTAGTCGATATTGTAATTGATGGATTGCTCAAGCATGTGGAAAAAGGAGATTTAATTATTGATGGAGGAAATTCTTTTTTCGTAGATACGGATCGACGATTGGAATATTTAAAAGATAAAAAAGTAGAGTTCCTTGGAGTGGGGGTTTCAGGTGGAGCGAAGGGAGCAAGGTTTGGGCCAAGTATCATGCCTGGTGGTTCAAAGAAGGCTTACAATAAAGTAAAGAAAATTTTGGAAGCCGTTTCGGCCAAAGTGAATGGAGAACCTTGTGTGGCATTTATGGGAAAAGGTTCGGCTGGTAATTATGTCAAAATGGTTCATAATGGTATCGAATATGCCATGATGCAACTCTTGGCAGAAAGCTATGATATTTTAAAAAATATAGGAGGACTTAATAATGAAGAATTACACCAAGCCTATAAAAAATATAATCGAGGCAAATTAAAATCTTTCTTAGTCGAAATCACCGCTTCCATTTTTACCCAAAAAGACGAAATGGGTAGAGGCATGTTGATTGATAAAATACTCGATAAAGCCAAACAAAAAGGTACTGGAAAATGGACTTCACAAAATGCAATGGATTTTGGAATTCCAGTTCCGACAATTGATGCAGCAGTTACCATGCGTGGAATTTCTTCTCAAAAGAAGGAACGAGTGGCCGCGTCTAAAATTTTAAAATTAAGAACAACTAAATCAAAAGTGGCAAAAGCGAAATTGGTAAAAGAAGTTGGGGAGGCATTGTTCTTTGCTTTTATAACAGCATATTCACAAGGCATGGCATTATTGGTAGATGCTTCGAAAGAAAAGAATTATGGATTAGATATGGAGGCGACGGCAAGGATATGGAGAGGTGGTTGTATTATTCGAGCAACTCTTTTGGAAGACATCCGAAAAGCTTATTCTTCTAATTCGGATTTGCCTAATTTGATGGTGGATAAAGCTTTTGCGAAGCATCTTAAAGGCACTCATAATTCCATTCGTTCTATAATTAAAAGAGGGATTGATGCTGGAATTCCTACATTGGCTTTTTCTGCATCGTTAGCTTATTTTGATGCTTATCGAGATAGTCGATTACCTTTAAATTTGACACAGGCGCAACGGGATCATTTTGGTTCACATACGTATGAGCGGACTGATAAGAAAGGAGTTTTTCATACGGAATGGAAGTAGGGAAGAAGGGAAAAGGGGAAGACGGATTTACGATTTAAGAAGTTTGTCGAATCACGGTGATGTCCTTTTTCAAAATTATTCGACAAACTTCTCAAATCTTAAATCCGTCTTCCCTTATTCCCTTTTTCATAAAATAAAAAAAGCCTCGATTCAATGAATCAAGGCTCGAAAAGGTCTTTATCTAAAGTTCAAATTTTATTAATTTTTTCCAGGTAAAGCCAACTTTGTAGCGGGCCTTTTTGCAGGAGTTAATTTTGCTCTTTTGTCCATTGGAACATAACTTTTTTCATATCTCGTCCAAGGAGTTTTTTTATGTTGATCTTCTGCAAAATATGAAGCAATCATTTCCATCTTTTTAACATTCAAATATCCTGGAATTGGTTGAATTAAAGACAAGTCAGGATTTAAGAAAACGATGGTAGGGTAAGACATTTTCCCTTTTAGTAAGTCCGCAGCCAATTGATTGTAACCACGTTTACCACTTTTGACATACTTATATTTTTTTCCATCAAGGGTAATAGTTTCTTTCTCTTCTGCATTAAACTTTACTGCGTAAAAATTTTCATTGATATATTCAACTACATTTTTATCTTTAAAAGTAGTTTTATCCATTTTTTTACAATACCCACACCAGTCGGTATACACATCTACGAGTACTTTTCTTTTTTCTTTTTTCAATGCTTCTTCGACCTCACTCCAAGTCATCCATTGAATATCACTCTTTGATTTTTTGTCTACCTGACCCAGAAGAGTGGCGCTACTCAAAAAAGTCATCAAGATCAGTAAAAAGGGAATTAATTTATTTTTCATTATTGATTAGTATGTTTTGAGCAAATCAGTTTTTAAAAATTAAAATGCTCGTGTTTATATCCAAGCAAAATAACAAACTCATAACCACAATTACAAACTTTCACGCATTCGAACTAGTTACTTTAAAATAAGTTTAACTTTATTTAACGTCCTCCACGTCAAAAGGCAAACATATTATATTTTCAAAAAATATTCCGTATTCATAAATACATGCGTTCTGACGATGATTTTTAGAAAAGATTCTAATCAATATGTTAAAAAATGAAAAAAAGGTGAGATTTTGTTCAGCTTATGGGAACTTCGATATAAGTCAGGGCTTGACTTTTTAGTCAAACCCTGACTTGTAAGAATTTCAAGTCAAAGCCTGAAATCGGAAAGGTAATTTAGGACACTTATAAAAGTAATAAACAATAAGCATGAGTAGACAATTAATTTTATTTTGGATATTGATTTTTTCATTCACATCTATTTTTTCTCAAACAATAATAAAAGGAAAGGTAACAGATGCTGAAAATAATAGCCCACTTATTGGAGTAAATATTATAGTGAAAACAACAATTGAAGGAACTGTTACTGATATTGAAGGAAATTTCACGCTAGAAGTTCCAGCAGGATATGACTTACTTTCTATTTCGTACACAGGCTATGAAACTCAAGAAATTTCAATTATTGATTCATCATTTTTCAGGATAAAAATGAAAGTCATAGATGATATTATCGAAGGTGGAATAATGCCTAGAGTAAATGTCTTTGCAGATGCACCTATCCAAGTCACTATGCCTGCCCCACTTATGCAACTTAATGCACGGCAACTCAATAGAGATAATGATGTTGCAATCACTCCAGCATTGAATCGAGTGCCAGGAGTTTATATGCATTCAGGTGCATTAAATACCAATCGAATTACGATTCGAGGCATAGGGAATCGTTCTCTTTTTTCTACAAAAAAAATACGAGCTTACCTTGATGATATTCCATTGACAACTGGCGATGGGGAAACGACGATTGAAGATATTGATCGTTCGATTTTTGATAAGGTGAAAATATGGAAAGGGCCTACTGCAAGTATGTATGGAGCAGGATTGGGTGGAATGATTCATTTGAAAACCAATAGTGATAGAAGGTATTCAGAGAATAGTTTTATTTCTACAAAAACCACAATCGGCTCCTATGGTTTGCGACGAAATGCTTCAGATTTATTTTTAAATAATAATAAAAGTACTGCAAATCTGAGAATCAATTATAATCATACTCATAGTGATGGCTATCGAGATAACAATGAATATGATCGTAGTGGATTGACGATTCTAGGTAAATTAAGATCAGGGCAAAAAAATGTAACTACATTGTTAGGAAATTTTATAAAAGTAAAAGCATTTATTCCAAGTTCATTAAGTCAAAGTGATTTTGATGAAAATCCGCAGAAAGCAGCCTTTACTTGGGGAAAGGTCAAAGGTTTTGAGGATTATAAAAAGTTCTTGTTAGGTGTTTCTCATCAAGTCATTATTGCCGAGTCATCAGATTTAGAATTTAAAAATAGCACGAGTTTGTTTACTAGTTTTAGGAATGCATATGAGTCTCGTCCTTTTAATATTTTGGATGAAGGGAGTCAGTCATTAGGTTTTAGAACGACTTTTAATTTGGAGCGAAAAAGGGGAAGATGGTATCGACCTTTTCCTAATTTATCAGTTGGATTAGAAACTTTTCGAGAGCATTATGAATGGGAAACTTTTGTAACCAATGATGGGGAACAAGGAAATGCGTTGAGTGATAATGAAGAACAAAGAAAATATATTAATCTTTTTGCGCAATCCTATTTTGAGTTTGGGGAACGATGGACTTTATTGACTGGGGTTAATTTTAACCATACCAATTATGATTATCAGGATAAATTTTTAGTTGACAGCATTGATTTGTCTGGAGATTATTCTTTTGATTGGGTGGTGTCGCCAAGGGTAGGAGCGAGTTTTAAAATAAAACCAAAACTAGCAGTCTTTGGAACAATAAGTCATGGATTTTCCCCACCTTCTTTGGAAGAAACATTGACTCCTGATGGTGCAATCAATCCTGAAATTCAACCTGAAAAAGGTTGGAATTTTGAAATAGGAGGTAGAGGTGTTTTGATGGAAAAATTTAATTTTGAATTGACGGCTTACCAAATGCGCATCAAAGATTTGCTAGTAGCTGAACGAGTGGGGGCGGATCAATTTATAGGTGTGAATGCAGGGGAGACTCGGCATTCTGGAATTGAATTTTTTGGGGAATATTCTTTTTCTTATTCGCCTCATAAGTTGACTGCATTTGTAACGTATAGTTTTAATGATTACAAATTTATTGATTTTGTAAATGGAGATAATGATTTCTCGGGGAATCAACTGACAGGGACTGCTCCTCATAATTTGAATTTAGGAATAGATTGGAAATTAAAACAAGGTATTTACGGGAATGTAAATTATCAATATGTGGATGCCTTTCCGATGCGTGATGATAATTCGATTGATTCGGAAGCCTATCAAGTTTTGAATTTTAAAATAGGTTATCAAAAACTTTTTAATGAAAAAATGGGGTTGGATGTTTTTATGGGGATTCGAAATGTTTTGGATGAAAAATATGCTTCGATGATTTTGATAAATGCAGGGAGTTTTGGAGGCAATCCTCCTCGGTATTTTTATCCTGGATTGCCTCGGAATTATTTTGGAGGGGTTAATTTGAAATATTACTGGACTCGATAAAATTTTAAAACCTAGTATTTTATTAATACAAATCAATATTCATTAATAGCCTTTCAGGCTCATTTTAATCACTAGAAAACTACTCAAAGCAAAGGAAATAATAAATACATTTCCCAATTAAACTTAAAATATTAACTTAGTGCTGATTTAACACTAAGCTATTATATCGTCAGAATAGTTTATTGTTACAAACATAGATGTTTAAACAAAACAAAACGAAATGCAACTAGTAACCTTTTTATTATTTACCATTCTGGTAGGCGTTATTGCCTATTTTTCCACTCGAAATACAGATGAAAATTCTTCTGATGGCTATTTTTTAGGAGGCCGAAGTTTGACTGCAAGTGTGATTGCAGGCTCTTTATTATTAACCAATTTATCTACAGAACAAATTGTAGGTTTAAATGGACAAGCTTATGCTGAAGGAATTTTAGTGATGGCTTGGGAAACCTTAGCTGCAATTGCAATGGTTGTAACTGCAGTTTTTTTATTACCAAGGTATCTAAAAGGAGGGTTAACGACCGTTCCGCAGTTTTTAGGAAATCGTTATGATAAGACGACCAAAACAATTGCATCCGCATTATTTCTTTCTGGTTACGTGGTCGTGTTATTACCTATCGTTTTATACTCGGGAGCAGTTGCATTTAGCGCAATGTTTGATTTGCCAGAAGCATTAGGCATCACAAGGATCCAATCTATTTGGGCAGCTGTATGGGGCATAGGAATTATCGGTTCTATCTATGCAGTTTTTGGAGGATTAAAAGCAGTTGCAGTATCTGATACAGTCAATGCAGTTGGTTTGTTGATTGGAGGAATAATGATTCCAATATTTGGATTGTCCTACATTGGGGATGGAAGTGTAAGTGCTGGTTTCTCAGAACTCATGACTAAAAATCCAGAAAAATTTAATTCCATTGGAGATGTTGCGGCGTCCGTTCCGTTTGCTACCATATTTACAGGGATGATGTTGGTACAAGTTTTTTATTGGGGAACAAATCAAGCGATCATCCAAAGGGCATTGGCTGCTAAAAATTTAGAGGAAGGTCAGAAAGGATTATTGCTAGCAAGTTTTATAAAAATATTAGGACCATTAATTTTAGTCATTCCAGGAATGATTGCTTTTCATATTTTTGGAGATACCTTAGAAAAACCAGATGAGGCTTATCCAAGATTGGTGAGTGAAGTGTTACCTGCTTCTTTAGTTGGTTTTTTTGCAGCAGTATTGTTTGGAGCAATTTTGAGTTCATTTAATAGTGCCTTGAATAGTTCCGTTACCTTGTTTGGAGTAGATATTTATAAAGAATATTTTAACACGGATGCTACAGAAAAACAAGTTGTAAAAGCAGGAAAAACATTTGGAATATTGTTAGCTGTTTTGGCTATGTTTATTGCACCACTTATTGATAATGCACCAGAGGGATTATTTGGATATTTACAAGAGGTGAATGGTTGTTATAGTATTCCGATATTGACGATAATAGTAGTTGGATATTTGACAAAAAAAGTTCCCGCTATTGCAGCTAAGATTGCAGTTTTTTCAGGAGTGGTTTTTTACTCTATCAGTCAGTTTTTATTAAAACCACATTATTTAGAAAAAGCAGTTGCAGCAGCTGAAGCAGCAGGGTTGACTGAAAGTCAAACGGCTTATGCTAAGGCGGAAGCCTATCCTCATTTTTTACACGTAATGGCGATTTTATTTACAATAAATGTAATTATAATGTTATTAATCGGACAGTTCCGTCCAAGAACTGAGAGTTTTACATTAAAATATACGAATCAAGTCGATATTACTCCATACAGGTATGTTAAGCAAGTGGGGTTAATGGTATGCTTTATTGTAATTTTTATTTACATCTATTTCTCCCCATTGATGCTGGGGTAACAAGTCTACTAAAAAAATATAAAAAGGTGTCTTCTGTACGGGAGACGCCTTTTTATTTACTATTTAAAAGATAGTTTTGCCTAATCCCTTTACCGTAAGTTTTGTACAAATTAGACCTTTGAAATTCATTGGGTGTCGTTTGCTGTCCTTCTAAAATTTGGAGTGTTTGAAGGACTTATGGCGAGAATTTGTTATGTACCCAATTCTTTAAAATGGTTGTATCACGAGGCAATTTTTTTTATATTTAAAGTTCAAACCTAACTTATGCGCAAATTAATTATAATCCTACTTTTTTTGACCTCAACACTTTATGGTCAAGACCCTCTTTTCGTTGATATTTCATCACAAGGTATTGTTGCTACCAATAATAATGGAATCGTCATTGGTGATTTTGATAATGATGGTTTTGAAGATATGTTTGTTCCTTCCCGATTGGATGATAATAGTCTTTTAAAAAATATGGGAGATGGTACTTTTACCAATGTAACTGCCGCTTCAGGTATTGAAGTGGATGGATTGACGATGACAGGCTCATGGGGAGATATTGATAATGATGGAGATTTGGATTTGTTTATTGGAAATTATTTTACTTCAACTGCTTCTTATAGTAACTATTTATATCTCAATGACGGCAATGGTGTTTTTACAGATATTTCAGCAAGTGCTGGAATCAATACCAATGACCAAACCAGATCTGTTCATATGGTTGATGTAGATTTAGATGGGTATTTGGATATCTATGTTTGTAATTTACTTCAACAGAATACGCTATGGAAAAATAACGGCGACAATACTTTTACCAATAATACTTTTGTAGCTGGTTTGTATGATTCCATGATTTCGATGGGAGCGGTCTTTTTTGATTATGACAATGATGGCGATCAAGATGTGTATCTCACACATGATGGGAATCAGGCTAACATTATGTATGAAAATAATGGATTGGGCATTTTTACAAATGTCTCGGTTTCGACTAACTTAAATGTTGTTGGTCAAGGGATGGGGGTAGATCATGGTGACATTAATAATGATGGACATCTCGATGTGTATGTTACTAATCTAGGCCCTAATTTTTTATTGCTAAATAATGGTAATGGAACATTTAGTGAAATAGCAGTAGCATCAGGAGCAGCAGATGAAACTGGTATGGGATGGGGATGTTTTTTTGTAGATTATGACAATGATGGATGGGAAGATATTTATGTGATAAATGATTCAGGCTTTAGTCCTTCGGCAAATAAATTATACAAAAACAATGGTAACAATACATTTACATTAGTTACTGATTTCTCTTCTCCTCTTTTTAGTTATTTTGATGGGAGAGGAGGGACTTGGGCAGATTTTAACCATGATGGATTTCCAGAAATCGTTGTAGCTAATGGGCAAGGTAATGTTGGCGTTCAGGTTTTTGAAAATCAAAATTCCTTGAATAATTGGATTGGGTTTGATGTGGAAGGAACGAGTGTGACTCGAAATGCATATGGAACTCGAATTCAAGTGACGACTATTAATGGGGTAAAAATTGATGAAAAAACTTGTGGCTCGTCTTATGCTTCGCAAAGTTCGCATCGAATTTATTTTGGACTAGGACAAGGGGAAGTTTCTAACATTCAAATTACATGGCCAGATGGTTCAATTGATTTCTTTGATAGTTTAGCGATTAATCAAATTCATTCTATTCAACAAGGAATGAGTCCTCCTGCAGATTTGGATGGCGATGGATTTCCAGGTGGGATTGATTGTGATGATATGAATGTCAATGTTAATCCTAATATGACAGAGATTCCTTACAATGGCATTGATGATGATTGCGATCCCCTAACCTTAGATGATGATTTGGATGGCGATGGATTTTTATTTGTGGATGATTGTGATGATATGAATAGTGCGATAAATCCTGTTATTCCAGAGATTCCTTACAATGGTGTTGATGATGATTGTAATCCGATGACACCAGATGATGATTTAGATGGCGATGGTTTTGTG
>CAKZSH010000128.1 GCA_937918905.1 uncultured Saprospiraceae bacterium | reverse complement strand
CACCTCTTCCAGTAGTATTAACTACTTTTGATGGAAAGCAAAATAACAGATTAGTTGAATTAAAATGGGCTACAGAATCTGAAATTGATAACAGCCATTTTGATATTGAAAAATCAACTGATGGAGTAAGATTTGAAGCTTTCGGTACTGTGGAAGGTGTAGGAACTACAAATGAAACTAACATCTATAATTTCAATGATAATAATCCAGCAAATGGTTTAAACTATTATCGATTAAAGCAAGTAGATTTTAATGGTGAATATGAGTATTCTAAAATTATCTCTGTAGATGTAGATAATAATGGATCAGACATTACTGTTTTCCCTAACCCAGTTAGAGAAAAGACTCAAATTCAATTAGGTGTTGTTTACCCTAATTCGTTTATCGAAATTATTTCTTCAACAGGGCAGGTTGTTAGACAAATCAGAGTTGAAGATTCAGTACAAGAAGTATTTATGGGTGATTTGCCAAGTGGCATTTATTTCTTTAGATTGAATAATAGTTCAATAGTTAAGAATTTACCTCATAGAGTTACTAAACTCTAAATCATAATATGTCTTAATATATTAAAGGTTGTTACGCTGGAAAGTGTAACAACCTTTTTGTTTGTTTGTGATAAGTAAAAATACTGTGAACGAATGTGTATATTTTTTATAATATTACCGAATTTAATAAGAGGTGTCGTGTATATTGATTTAGATTTTGTCGATAATCGAGGCAAAAAACGCAGGGATAGCCTAGCTATCAAGAGGCTTTTTAACGAAGAGTAACGGCGAAAGGTAATTCAATGTGTACGACATATCTTATTAAATTCGGTATAAATAACTCAAGTTGAGAATAATTAAAATCTCTTGCAAAGGAGCAAAAACCTTGACTTTGAACCTTTGAAAGAAATTTATATTAATTTAATTATGCTCAACAAATGCTTCAGAGTTAACTATAATAGCTTCATCGATAAAAATCTTTTCTCTATATATCACTTTTTCCTCCTCTTTATATTTTGCTAAAACTTTAACAACATAATTTCCAGTATCATTATAACTATAAGAAGTTTTTTGATCTTTTATTTCTTTTTTCATACCATTCCCAAAATCAATAGTATAAACCACTTCACTATTATTTTGAAAACCGTTAAACGTAAATATCATTGTTTCATTAACTTCATGAAAACCACTAATTGCAAAGTGACTTTCTATATCCAAGGTATTGGCATTTTTTTTCATCTTTTTAGTAGGTAAAGAGTTGGATGCTAAAGGGCTTGAATTAGAAAAAGAATTTTCCAATGAAGAACGGTTGTAAACCAAATCACGTGGTTGGAAGAAGGCAGCTAGAAAACCAACTACACCAATGATAAAAACAAATCCATTAAGGATCTCATTTTTACGTCGATCTTGTTCATTGGACATTTTCATTTCTGTTAGTTGTTGATCTTGTTCAAAAAAATTGTCTTGTCTTAAGTTGTAAATTTTATTCATGGAAAAACGGTTTTGGTGAAACAATAAAGGATAAAGGATTTCACGATTTAGGCTGTGTGTTAGTATATATTGGATATTTTTCTAATGCAAAAATTAATCCACATTATGTTAATTCCTAAAAAATAAATTATATAAATTCTTGGTTTACAAGCATTTACATTAAAAAATAAAAAATAATGGGTAGTTTTAAGAGAAAAGGAAATTTCTCTTTTTTTTTTATGTACCGAAGGAATAGCAAACATATACAATTATTATTAAAATAAAAAATATATGTTAGATTTAATTCTGAAGTTCACCATAAAAAGTGAGTTACGCTAAATAATTTGGTTGTTTGACAAATTCCGTGTTTTGGGTCAGATAAAAATTAAAAGCCTGCCTTCGCCAGCAGGCTTTCAACTTTTACCTGACCACGAAATTTGTCAAGGAACGAATAATTTTATAGATCCCTAGTATATTGACCAATATTGAAATGGAAAGTTGATTTAATTAAGCTCTAATTATTATCACTCCATGTAGAATCTTTAGGCAGCAATAACCATAAACTACCATAGTGATGTAGAGCACTTGCTTTTTTTTCTGATCGCAACCCTATACCTTGATACAAGTCAATATGCCCCGTTCCTTTTATTGCTCCTCCTATATCTTGAGCTAAAAGAATCCGATATTCATGATGGCTAAAATTTCTTTGATCGTCAATAATTGGAACACTTGCTAAAAAGCAACTTCCAAGAGGTAACACTTTTTTATCAATTGCAATCGAATGACCAGGAGTTAAAGTTACATTACCAGCACCTCTAGGAAGTGTATTAACTGGCTTAAAAAAAACATAAGAAGGATTAATAAATAAAATAGAATCAACTTGCTCTGGATGTTTTTTAAAATAACTTTTAATACTATTTAATGAAACATACTCTGGAGTAGTATAACCGTTAGCCACCATATACTTTCCAATACTTCGATAAGGATGTTTATTGCCTCCACCATGTGCTAATAATTTTCTTTTACCATTTGGCAATTCAATATATCCTGACCCTTGCACCTGCATAAAATAAATATCTAATTTACTTTTTGCATAAGCAATTTCTAGATTCTTACCTTTAAGAACACTATCTCTTTCTATTTCTAATCGAGTTGGAAGTGCCCCCTTCCAGTTTTTTGGAAACAGATATAAAGGATATTTATAAATACGATTTGGCTTTTCTCTTACTTTTAAAACAGGAGTGAAATAACCTGTAAAATGAACATTCCCTCTTTGGTCTTCCCCCCATATCTGGTGAGCTTCCAATTTATTTTTTATACTAAAATTATTATCAAATTGTGCAGTTAATAATGTCTTGATAGTTTGTTCTAAATTTTCTTGTTTGATCGAAATTCCTGAATATTCCTCCGACATTTTTCGCTGATAAGTTATCAACTTTAGTTGTTGTCGTAAACCTTCTGCAAGTTCACTAGTAATGGCTGGAAAATCAAAAGTATCAATATCGGAAAGGTTAAGAATGGCATCAAATTTTTCGTGAGCAGTTTTTCCATTACCAATAAAGTCATACCCAAAACCTAAAGAATCTATACTAGATGATTCACTATGATCTTCAGATGGTTCGGGTTTACCTGAACATTGGACAAGCAAAAAGGATAAGAAAAAATAAAATAAAAACTTAAATGGGGTATTATATTTACAATTATAGCCTTTCAATAGATTTAATTCTAAATGAACAATTTGTTACAAAAAATTAAGAGAACAACAAATCTCCAATTTACATATAAATTATTTTATTCTAAAAATTCTCAACATCACCAAAAAGCTTTTGATCTTTATTCGGATTTAGATTCTTCATTCTGCCATTTCGATTGAAGAAGATAAGATTGAATGTATTTGTGCTGCTTCTTTTACTTAGTAACGTATCTCAATGCATTTCTGATAAGATCACTTGATTTTATCCCAATTATCATCAATTTCTCTTTGAAATTTTATCAAAAAAATAAATCCTATCATATGTTGTTTTTTTGATGGAGATTTTTTTGATTGGAAATTGAGCAAAACATGGCAGATTTAATTAACATTTTATTATATTGGCCTCTCATTAATCGTTTTTCAGGTTTTTCTAAAAAAATAATTGAGACCCTCATATATAGATAATCCTAGCATATAAAAAATATTAACCCTAAAGTGAAATCAACAAAATAATTGAGCAAATGTAAAACTGGTAATAGGTTTTTATTTGAATAACTTTCTCAAAAAAATCATATTCTGAAAATAAGGTTAAAGGATTTTTTTTAAGAAAAAAAAGAAAAACCCACTAAAATTTTTCTTAGTTACATGCTTATCATTATTGACTTATAATTTTTTATTTATTATAGATTTACTTAATATTTTTTAACAAAACGACATTTAATTATCATGAGGATTAGATCATTTCGAAACGAAAAACGAAAGCAATTCTACTTCCGTGTTTATAACAGCCAAGAGAATCAAGTTTTGCGCAGCGAAGCTTACAATTCAAAAGCAGCACGGGACAATGGGATAGCTTCTTTTAAAAAGAACGCACCTATTTCAGAACGATACGAACGTCTCACCTCTTCCGATGGGAAATATTATTTTAACATTAAGGCCGCTAATCATCAAATAGTTGCAACGAGTTTAATGTTTGATACTGAAGCTGATCAAGAAGCAGCAATCAAAGAAATTATTGCATATGCTTCATCTGCATCTGACTCAAGCAAATCTAAAACGACAGAAGCTTCATCAGCAGATACTGCACTTAATGTAGCTGCTAGCTCAGCTCCATCAGGTGATAGTGACGCTTCCAAAGCACAAGATGATTACATGGATGCAGACTTTTATCAAAACTCAGGTACTGATACTGGAAGTGGTTTTGATAAATTTCAAAAAGGAGATAATAACTTTTATTATTTCTCATTCAAATCTGACGACGGAAGAGTATTGTTGACTAGTCAAGGATATACTCAGGAATCAGGCCGTGATAACGGCATCTCTTCTGTTGAGAAAAACTCTCCAATCGAAAAGCGGTACACTACTGGCACTACTGATGATGGTAAATTTTTCTTTACCTTAAAAGCAGGTAATCATCAAGAAATTGCTCGAAGTGTTGATTTCAATTCAGAAGATGAAATGAAAAGAGCAATGGGAATTGTAATCAATGGTGGTGGAGCAATGGTTGAAGTTGCCAAAGCGGCTCCTAAAACTGAAAGTACAGATGGTAGTGATTCTAAAGAACAAGACGATTACATGGATGCGGCTTTTTATCAAAACTCAGGTACTGATACCACAAGTGGTTTTGATAAATTTGCAAAAGGTGATGATGGTTTTCATTTCTTTTCTTTTAAATCTGATGACGGAAAAGTATTGTTATTGAGTCAAGGTTATACTCAAGAGTCTGGTCGAGACAATGGTATTGCATCTGTAGAAAAAAATTCTAAAATAGAAAAGAGATACGCTACTCATACTACTGATGATGGTAAATTCTACTTTACATTAAAAGCAGGTAACCATCAAGAAATTGCTCGAAGTGTGAACTTCGATTCAGAAGATGAAATGAAAAGAGCAATGGGAATTGTAATGAATGGCGGAGGTGGTATGGTTGAAGTTGCTAAAGCTGCTCCTGCTGCCGCAGCTACGAAAGCCTCAGGAGATGGAATGGATGACTATCGAACTTTTGGATTTTATAAAAACTCAGGTACTGATGTTCAAAATGGGTGGGATAAATTTTATAGTGAAAAACACAATGAATATTATTTTTCCTACAAAGTAGATGGTGAACCTGTATTGATAAGTGAAGGATATACTTCCGAAGCTGCTCGTGATAATGGTATCGCTTCAGTTGAAAAAAACTGGGGAATAGATAAACGATATAAATTTCACGAAACTCCAAGTGGAAGATATTATTATACTTTAAGAGCTGGTAATCATCAAGAGATTGCAAGAAGTAAATGGTACAAATCCGCAGAAGAAAGAGATAACGGTGGTAAATGGTTACTTGGAGGAGGCTTAGGAACTATGGCTGCTGCAAGTGCTATGAGCTCTTCAATAATTTCTGAAGAAGCTGTTACTTTGGAGGCTCCTACAGCAAGTAACGAAGAGGTTAATAAAACGGTTAAAGCTACTCCTGCTGAACCAGCTGAAAAAGAAGATGACTATTTGCCTTGTAAAGAATACGAAGGTCATACTGTGAATGATAAAGTAAATGGAGTTGCTTTTTTCAAACATGAAAATGGTCAATTCTATTTTGTAGTTTACAAAGAAGATGGTTCTGTTAGACTTCGTAGTGAAGGTTTCGGTTCTGCCAAAGATCGAGATGTGGAACTTTCAGGGATGCTCAAAAATTTGAATAATCCTGATATGTATGAAACCATTAAAAGAGGTAAATACAGCATTCATATTTTGAGAGATGATACGGGTAGAGAAGTAGGAAGAAGTTGTCTTGAAAAAGAAGTTGAAAAAATTGCGGCTCCTCCTGTTGCCGAAACTGCGGCTGCTACTGCTGTTGCTGCCGCTGCTGTAAGTGCCACTTCAAGCGAAGAGGTTAAAACTGAAAAAGAAGATGACTACTTACCTTGTAAAGAATACGAAGGTCATGAAGTAAATGACAAAGTAAATAATATTGCTTTTTTCAAACATGAAAATGGTCAATTCTATTTTGTAGTTTATAAAGAAGATGGTTCTGTTAGACTTCGTAGTGAAGGTTTCGGTTCTGCTAAAGAAAGAGACGTTGAATTATCAGGTGTTATCAAAAATCTTGACAACGCTGATATGTACGAAACCATCAAACGTGGAAAGTACAGTATTCACATTTTAAGAGATAGCACAGGAAGAGAAGTTGGTCGAAGTTGTCTTGAAAAAGAAGCTGAAAAGGTTGCAGCTCCTCCAGTAGTTGAAACTGTGGCTGCAACTGCCGTAGCTGCTGCTGTTGTATCTGCTGCTCCAGCAGAAGAAGTCAAGAAAGAAAAGGAAGATGACTATTTACCATGTAAAGCATACGAAGGTCATACTGTTAATGACAAACAAAATAAAGTAGCATTTTTCAAACATGAAAATGGTCAATTCTATTTTGTAGTTTACAAAGAAGATGGTTCTGTTAGACTTCGTAGTGAAGGTTTCGAATCAGCTAAAGAAAGAGATGTAGAATTATCAGGTTTGCTTAAAAACCTCGACAATAAAGAAATGTATGAAACCTTAACAAGAGGTAAATACAGAATTCACATCTTACGAGATAAAACTGGCCGTGAAGTTGGAAGAAGTTGTTTAGAAACTGTAGAGGAGAAAAAAGCTGCTCCAGTAGTAGAAACTGTTGCAGCTACAGCTGTAGCTGCTGCTGCTGTAACTACTGTAAAAACAGAAGAGACGAAAGAAAAAGAAGATGACTATTTACCTTGCTCAGAATATGAAGGTCATAAAGTAACAGATAAAAAGAACAATGTTGCTTTCTTCAAGAAAGATGGCCAATTCTACTTTGTGATATATAAGGAAAACGGTAACGTTCGTCTACGAAGTGAAGGTTTCAAAAAATCTAAAAGAAGAGATTCAGAATTATCTGCTGCATTGAAAAACTTGGATAATCCTGATATGTACGAAACTTTAAAACGTGGAAAGTATTCATTACATATTCTTAAAGATGGTTCAGGAAGAGAAGTAGGTAGAAGTTGCTTAGAAACTGAAGAAGTAGCTGTTCCTCCTATTGTTGAAACTGTTGCTGCAACAGCTGCCGCTGCTGCAATTGTTACTGAAACAGTAAAACCTAAACCAGAGCCAGAGCCAGAAATTGTTGTGGAAAAAGAAGTGGTTGCTCCTGTTGCAAAGAAAAAAGTAGTCGCTGCTGCTGCCGCCGCTCCAGCAGCCAAAGCTGCTGCAACTACGGCCGCTGCCGCATCTGGTGGATTTAACTGGTGGTGGTTACTACCATTCTTATTGCTTATTCCATTATTTTTCCTACTTAGAGGATGTGATGGATGTGGTGGAAAAACAGAAACAGCTATTACAGCTCCTGTCGAGAAGCCGCCAGTAGAAAAAGTAACACCTCCACCGGCTCCAGTAGAAAAAGTGACACCTCCACCAGCTCCTACTTGTAACTGTACAGGATCAGATAATATCGTGTTTGATATTAAATCTAATGCACCAAAGGTTTTAACTAAATTAGGAACAAATCCTGAATTTGGAAATAGTCATAGTTTAGATCCTGCTGGATTTTATAATAAACTTAAAAATGCACATAGCTCCAATTCGCGAGACAAAACATTCTTAGATAACTTGTTCCGTTCTATGGGATATAGTAATGGTTTTGCGGATGCTAATGCAGGTCTATTCAGTAATGCACGAATTGCTCCAGGTACAGTTGGTAATATCGGTTTTAGTAGTAAACATAGAACTGTAAAAGCCAAATTAAATACACAGGGTAAAGACCTTGATGCCTTTAAAATTAAGGCAGCTAACGGATGTGATATTCACTTCATGAAGACATGTGGAAACCACTTCTTCTTCTGTCCAAACTAAGTAAATTCATTTTTTGAATAAAAATAATAATGCAGTAGTGAGAGTTTTTCTTGCTGCTGCATTTTTTTTTAAATTAAATGAAACATCTATTTATAAAAAAGGTAAAAAACATTAAAACTTTATTACATTTGTCAAACATATTAAAAAAGTAACCTTTCTACAAAAACAGTTTCCTCTAAAACCAGTCTTTTAAAATGCGCTTTTCCATGTAAACTTGTCTTTACATGGATGGCTATTTTTATTTCCATAACCTAAACAAAATGTAATGTTTAAGGGTGTAATTTTTATATCCTGAACGAAATAACTGAAACCTATATTAATATTTTTTAATTAACACATTTTTCTAAAACCGTTTTTTATGAAGAAATTTTTCCCAACCGAACATCGTTTGAACCGTTACTTTTTTAACAAATCTTTTTTCTTTTTATTTTCTTTATTTTTCTCCTTTAATCTTCTTGGTCAAAATGCAACTAATGGTGGAACTATTGCCACGAATCAAGAAATTTGTCCAGGAGAAATACCTGAATTGATAGAAGGAATTATCCCTGCATCTGGAGGAGGAAATACGTCTATTGAATATTTATGGATGACAACTACCCAAGGAAATTTAGGAATTTCAAATTGGGATATTGCATCTGGAAATAACAATCAAGAAGATTACTTACCACCTATTCCTGGACAAACTACCTATTACGTAAGATGCGCAAGAAGACAAGGTTTTTCTGAATACATTGCTGAAACAAATATTGTTACAATCAAAGTATTGAATTCTCCTACAGCAATTATCAATGGTAATCCTGGAACTACATTTATCGGAACAACTGTAAATTTTTCAGCAGCTACTGCCTTTAATGGAACCTATTCATGGGATTTTAATGGTGATGGTATTATTGATTGCACAGGTCAAAATTGTTCCTACACTTATAATTCAACTGGCACTTTTACAGTTACTTTAACAGTAAGTAATGGAGATTGCATTATTACTACATCTGAACCTATTGTTATCCAAAATCCATATGTAAATGGAATAAGTGATCCTTGTACTTGTACTGATCCGCTTAATTTTTACGATACAGATGATTATTTTGTACACGATTATATCTTGATTAATAGTAGTCCAAATGAAACATGGACTTTGTCAAATATGTCCCTTGGAAATCTATATAATAATGCTGGTAATCTTTTACCAATTGGTACAGTAATTCCAGAGACTTCTCCTGGTACTTACTACCTTGATGTTTGGTTTATTTCAGGAGAAGGTTTTTCAGGTAATGTATCAAATGGAACATCAACTCTCTCCACAGGTACAACTGATCCTTGTAATTGTTTTAATCCTCTACCAATTGAACTTTTAAGTTTTGAAGGATTTATCAATAACAAAAAAATCACTTTAAAATGGGTTACTTCAAGCGAAACTGATAATAGTCACTTTGAAATAGAGCGAAGCTTGGATGGAAATCGTTTTGATTTTGTAGGGTCTATACAAGGGCAAGGTAATTCATCGACCAATCAGTATTACTCTTTGATAGATGAAAATACTATTTCGGGAGTAACTTATTATCGATTAAAACAAATTGATTTTGATGGAACTTATACCTACTCTCATATCATTGCCATGGAGATTGAAACAGATAATTCCATAGTAGCCGTTATTCCTAACCCCGTCTCTGATGAAGCGCTTGTACGCTTTGGTGCAAATTTACCTAATGATTCAGAATTAGAAATATACTCAGCAATAGGAAAAAGATTACAGGTCTACCCTATCTCTGATTCTTCCCAAAAAATAAATCTTAAAAAATTAGACAAGGGTATTTATTTTTTAAGGATTAAAAGAGGGTATAAAAATCTTGGTAAATTTTTCAAAATTGCAAAATTATAATTCTAGTACTCTATAAAATAATCTCTTTAGATTTTTATAAAAAACCTCCTGATAAAACATTAGTTTAGCAGGAGGTTTTTTTATAAAATTTTACAAATGAAATTAACCAAAACATTTCAGTTCGAACAAAACGTAGACGCCATTTTTACAGCTTATACTGACAAAGAGTTTTTAGCAAAAAAAATGGAAGCTATGGGAGCAAGGAATATTGAAATTACAATTGAAAAAAATAAAGGCGAAATAAAAATCACCTCAACAAGAGAAATGCCTGCTGATGTTCCAGGAGTTTTAAAAAAATTTCTTAACCCTTGGAATAAAATGACTCAAAAAGAAATATGGATAGGGAGTAAAGGTGGCCCTTATTATGGTGATCTTGAAATCAAAGTAGCTGGTGCTCCTGTAACGGTTATTGGTCAAATGAAAATTGCATCAATGCATTCAGGTTCGATTGCTGCTAATAGTACTGAGATTTCTACAAGTATTCCTTTTCTTGGAAAATCTATTAAAAAATTTATTGCAAAAGCATCTGAAGAAGCTATAAATCAAGAATTTGAATATGTAAGGCAGAATGCTTAATTGAGTTGTTTCGATTTTTTCCAAAATCCAAAATAATTAATCGACCATTCCTAACCATAATATTTAAGGGAGTAGGAATTAAATAACCTACTCCCTAACTTAGCTGCTAAAAATAAAACAATGAAAGTAATAGGCGTTAAACAACCGGGAGGATTAGATCATTTAGTACTTTTAGATAAAAAAGATCCTATCCCTGAAGCAGGCGAAGTGGTAGTGAGATGGCATGCAACTTCTTTAAATTATCACGATTATTTAGTAGGCATAGGAGGAATTCCTGTTCCAGATGGAAGAATCCCGATGTCTGATGGTGCAGGAGAAATTGTGGCAATTGGAGAAAATGTTGATCAATGGAAGGTAGGAGATAAAGTAATGTCTATGTTTTTTCCGAATTGGATAGAAGGTAAACCGACCTTGAAAAAAACCATGTTTATCATGGGGGAAACTTTAGATGGTTGTATTGCGGAAATGTCTTGTTTGCCAGCTACTGGTGTTACTAAAATTCCTGATGGGTACTCTTATGCTGAAGCTGCTACCCTCCCCTGTGCAGCATTAACAGCTTGGCGTGGATTGGCTGAAGGAAACTTGGAAGCAGGTGATAAAATTTTGATTGAAGGTACTGGTGGAATGTCCATTTTTGCACTTCAACTTGCCAAGGCTGCAGGTGCTAAAGTTTTTGCTACGACCTCTTCTCCTGAAAAAGCAGAAAGATTAAAAGCAATGGGAGTAGAAGATGTCGTGAATTACAAAGAAGATGAAAGATGGGGAAAAACCATTTTTAAAATGACTGGTGGAGGTGTTGATAATGTTTTGGATGTAGGTGGTGGAAGCACGATGAAACAGTCTATCGAAGCTGTGAAAATTGGAGGACATATCGCATCCATTGGAATTTTAAGTGGAGGAAGAAAGGGTGAAATTACTTTCCCGAAATTATTTTTTAAACACCTAAGAATGACTGGACTTGCAGTAGGAAATGTCGAAATGCAAAATAAAATGATTGATGCAATTAACATCAGCGGAATGAAACCTATTATTGACAAAAATTTTGGCTTTGATGAATTAGCCGATGCTTTCAGATATCAAGAAAGTGGAAAACACTTTGGGAAGATTGTATTGGAATGGTAGGAAAAGAAAGATTCAAAATTATACCTGTCGGTAGAAAGGCTTAATTTTGAATCAAAAAAAAATCCCGCATTTTCGAAATCGAAAATGCGGGATTTTTTTTATTTTCCTTCCTTCTTCGCAATCATCCTCTCAATATCATTTGTAAATTCTGCAACAGTTTTTCTATATCCAGTTTTTCCTAGTCCCTCAATATTAAACTGCCCTTTTTCGTCTTTATTTAAATTAAATAACCACACAGTAGGATATCCACGTACTTTAAAGACTTGCTGCAATTGAGCATTTTGACTTTTAATTTCAGCAGGTAGCTGCTTTCTTTTTGGAAAATCTAATTCTAAAAGAATAACATTTTTATCAGCCCATTCTTTGAAATCCTTTTTTATAAAAACGGATTTTGTTAACCTTTTACACCATCCACACCAATCACTTCCTGTAAAATTAGCTAAGATAGGTTTACCTGTTTTTTGAGATAATTCATAGGCTTCATCTATTTTTACTAGCCAACCTTCGTTTTCAGCTTTATAAGTGTCAGTCTGTGCAAATCCAGAAAAAGAAATGAATAAAAATAAAGAGAAAAAAAGTAGTTTTTTCATGATACTATAATTTGATTTTGATTAGGCTTCAAAGGTACAAGATTAAAATATAACTTGTTTGAAAAAGTATATGGTTTTAAGGAAACGTTAACTTCATTCCTATAAAAACGTCAAAATTTGGACGGTTTTATCAAATCCTATTATCTTTAATTCCGTAAAACTGTCTATTCCAATAATCATTGAATAAGCAAAAAGCATGCTATACAACTTCCTAAAAATCATATTTAAACTCGCCCTTCGTGTTTTTTTCAAAGAATATAAAGTCATTAATAAAACTGAAATCCCTTCGGATGGGCCATTGATTGTGGTATCTAACCATCCTAGTACTTTTATGGATCCTATCATTGTAGCAAGTTTGTTAAAACAAGATGCTCGATTTATTGCAAAAGGTACTTTGTTCAATTCTGTTTTTAAAGATTGGGCGATGCGAAATATTATGAAATCCATTCCAGTTTATCGAAAACAAGATAACCCTGGTAAGCAATTGAATAATGATGCGATTTTCGAGCAATGTTTTCTTTTTCTGGAGGGGAAAGGCACCTTGATAATTTTCCCTGAAGGAACAAGTATCAATGAAAGAAAATTACAAGACATCAAAACTGGTACAGCGAGGATTGCACTTGGTACAGAAGCAAGAAATAATTTTCAATTAGGAACTAAAATTTTATCTATTGGAATTAACTATTCCGATGCCCCAATGTTTCGTTCGGATGTCTGGATCAATGTAGAAGAATTGATTCATGTCTCAGATTATAAAGAGGAATATGCTAAAAATGATCGTCAAGCAGTTCGACTTTTGACAGAAAAAATTCGAAGTAATCTTGAAAAGAATTTGATCATTACGGATGATGAACAAGAAGATCAATTTATCAAAAATGTAGAAGTGATTTATAAAAACGAATTGGTTTCGCATTTCAGTCTTGATCCTAAACTTCATGGTTTTACCATTACAAAGGGAATCGAAGAAGCGGTCAATCATTTTGAGGAATTGGATAAAACTTGGGTTCAAAATCTTCAACAAAAAGTAGCTGATTACATGCTAAGATTAAAAAATAATAAACTCGAAGATCGTTTTTTAGCAAGAGATAAATCAAAAGAAAAAAGTGTCTTTACGGATAGCATTCTTCGAGTTTTCTTTTTGGTACTTGGATTTCCTTTCTATATTTATGGTCTAATCACTAATATTATTCCATACCATCTTTCAGGTAGAATCGCAGAAGAAATGACTAATGATGAAGAGTATCTGGGGCCATTAAAAATGACTGCTGGGATTTTTGTCTATTCAATTTTTTATGGGTTTTTAATTTATCTTTTTGGTCATTACATTGCCAAAGGTGAATGGTGGTGGACAATATGTTTTTTGGCAAGTTTACCTATTGCAGGATTTTTTGCAATGCTTTATTATCAACGTTTGCAAAACTTAAAAATACATTGGAGATTGATTTCTATCTTTTATAAAGAACCTGACTTGATGGGCGAGTTATTTGCTGCAAGAAAATCAATTATCAAAGATTTGGATTGGGCGAAAGAGCAGTACTTATCAAATTAATTTTTGAATTAAAGGGGATAAGAAAATGGCTCTATATTTTTTTATAAAAATTATAGTGTTAATGATAATTTGTTATAAACCTTAAGGTTATTTAAAAAAGTGTGTCATTGGTATTTTGATCCTTAACCGTCGGATGTAAATCCGACTCTCTCGGACGAAAATATCTTGACATCATGCTACGATAATCAATCCATTAAATCGTTTCGATTTTCGATTGAGAGAGTCGGATTTACATCCGACGGTTAAGGATCAAAATACCATTGACACACTTTTTTTGAATAACCCATCGTTCCGCCCCGTTTATTTTCATGAGAAAGTCCTAATTACTCCTCCCCTCCTCAAGCGTAAAATAAAATTTTGTTCCTTTATCAATTTCTGACTCTACCCAGATTTGTCCTCGGTGCAAATCAACAATCTTTTTACAAGTAGCCAATCCAATTCCTGATCCTGAATATTCTTTCTCACTATGCAGTTTTTCAAAAGGTGCAAAAATTTTATCCTGATACTTTTTTTCGATTCCAATGCCATTATCTTCAATAATCAATTGCCAATGACGTCCTTTTTTTTCACATGAAATTTTAACAATCAATTCATCTTCTTTCTTTTTAAACTTGATAGCATTGGAGATAATATTTTGAAAAATTTGATTGATTTTTACTGGTACCACTTCCAATGTTGGAAGATTATTTCTTTCAATCGTTACATTATTAGTATCAATTTGATTTTTTAAATCTAAAAGAACATTATCCAAAACAGAGTCTAAATCCATTTTATGAAAAGAAGGATCTTCTGTTGCAGTTAGCTTTGCATAGGATAATAAATCCTCAACAAATCGATACATATTATCAGAACTTTTAAGAATCATTTCTAGCATTTCAGAACTCCTTTCATCATGCTTATTATTTTTCGTCAAATGTTTATTTAATAATTTTGCAAATCCATTTATAGTTCTGATAGGTTGTTTTAGATCATGCGAAGTTACGTGTGCATATTGTTCTAATTCCCTATTACTATTTTCTAATTTTCTTTGAGCATCTTTTAAATTCAATTTTTGGATAGCATTTTCATGATTTCGTTTTTCTAATTCTAATTGTTTTACTTTTAATTTTTTAATCAACTTATTATTTTGGTATTGGAAAATTAGAAAAACAGCAAATATCGAAGCGATATTAAGTATGCTTCCCATCAAATAATAATTTCGGTCAAAGACCAAAGTTTGCTCCCTAAAATATTCTATTTGTGCAGTACTATCTACTAAACTATGAAGATAAATCGCCCAAATTATACAACCCAACATCCATAAAAATCCATCCTTAAATCCAACAATTATAAAACTGATAAGGGGAATAAGAAAAAGAGAAATCGTATCATCTGAAAAGATTCCTCCTGTAACCAAACTCATTTTAAATAAGAAAAAAGCCACCACAGCTATCATACAATGCCCAATAATTCTTACAGATCCTGTAAACTTAAATAGGAATAACAATCCAATTGCAAATATAGCTAAGAGAAGAAATGGAAATTCTGCGTTCATGCCATAATATTTATCCGTAATAAATAATAGCATACTAGCTGATGATATGAAAATTAAGACGCCAATTAAAATCTTAAACTTGGTTGTCTGATGAAAGTTATCTTTTTTACCAATAGGGATAAACCAGTCCATAGTGGAATTCTAATTTGTGTGTTAGATATTTTTTTTTTCAAACAAGGGCGTTAGAGCATTTTAAACATGCACCTAATAACTTACGGGAGAAATTAAAAAAGGCTACATATTTTGTAATTTAAATTTCATTTTCCTTTGCCAACACAAAAGAAACTTCTTTCATTTTATTACTTTTGCCCTCCTAAAATTTAATATATGATTTCAGTAGATAATATTGCAGTTGAGTTTAGTGGTCATACCCTTTTTAAAGATGTTTCATTTGTCATCAATGAAAATGATAAGATTGCTTTGATGGGAAAAAATGGTGCAGGAAAGTCCACCATGATGAAAATCATTGCAGGTATCGACAAACCAACTAGCGGCAATGTTCAATTTCCTAAAGAAGCAAAAATCGCATACCTTCCTCAACACTTATTGGCAGAAGATGATAGTACCGTTTTTGAGGAAGCTTCAAAAGCATTTGGACAAGTGTTTGAAATGCGTGATGAAATGGAACGCCTCAATAAAGAATTGGAAACTCGAACCGATTATGAATCTGCCGAATACATGGCCATCATTGATAAGGTTACTGAGTTAGGAGAAATTTACTACGCTCTTGAGGATGTCAATTACGATGCTGAAGTTGAAAAAACTTTATTAGGGTTAGGTTTTAAAAGAGATGATTTTCAAAGACCAACTTCTGAATTTAGCGGCGGTTGGCGAATGAGGATTGAACTTGGAAAGATATTGTTACAAAAACCTGATCTTATTTTATTGGATGAGCCTACCAATCATATTGATATTGAATCTGTAATTTGGTTAGAGGATTTTTTAATCAATAAAGCTAAAGCAGTTGTGGTCATTTCTCACGACAAAGCATTTATAGATAATATTACCAATCGAACAATTGAAGTTACAATGGGACGTATTTATGATTACAAAGCCAACTACTCGCACTACCTTGAACTCCGTGTAGATCGACGAGAACACCAATTGAAAGCATTTAAAGAACAACAAAAATTTATTGCTGATAGCAAACGATTTATCGAACGATTCAAAGGCACTTATTCTAAAACGAATCAAGTAAGGTCAACGGAACGGATGCTAGAAAAATTAGAAATTGTTCAAATTGATGAAGTGGATAAATCTGCTTTAAAATTAAAATTCCCTCCATGTAGAAGGTCGGGCGACTATCCTATTATTGCTAAGGATTTATCAAAAAAATATGGCGACCATGTTGTTTTTAAAAATGCCAGTATGACGATTGAGCGTGGAGAAAAAGTTTGTTTTGTAGGAAGAAATGGGGAAGGAAAATCTACAATGATAAAAGCGATCTTAGGAGAAATTGAGTTTGAAGGAGAATGTAAATTAGGACACAATATTGAAGTGGGATATTTTGCTCAAAATCAAGCCTCGTTATTAGATCCAAAGATGACTATTTTCGAAACTGTGGATGAAATTGCAAAAGGAGATATTCGAACTCAACTTAAAAATATTTTAGGGCGTTTTATGTTTAGCGGAGATGATATTGATAAAAAAGTATCGGTACTATCAGGTGGAGAA
Organism: uncultured Saprospiraceae bacterium; assembly: GCA_937918905.1. Classification (GTDB taxonomy): domain Bacteria; phylum Bacteroidota; class Bacteroidia; order Chitinophagales; family Saprospiraceae; genus CAJQQY01. Next base: position 15,405 of record CAKZSH010000128.1, on the reverse strand, counting down.
AGAACTCGGTTGGCAATGGTAAAACTATTGTTAGAACCTGTGAATTTTTTAATTCTGGATGAGCCGACTAATCACTTAGACATCAAATCAAAAGATATTTTAAAAGAAGCTTTATTGGAATTTGATGGGACATTGCTTTTGGTTTCTCACGATCGAGATTTTCTACAAGGCCTTGCCAAAAAGGTTTTTGAATTTAAAGATAAAAGAGTGATTGAGCATTTTGAAACGGTAGATGATTTCTTGGCTCGAAATCGAATTGAAAATTTAAAAGAGATTGATTTGATGAAGTAATTTTTGAGTAAAATGTAATCGCCAAATTTATTTGGCAGGTTATACAATTTATTGATTATCAGCTATTTGCACAACCTGCCAACTGAAGTTGGCGGTTACCAGTTTGCGCTGAACAGTTACAAAATATTTTTATTCTTTTTCAAGAGAACTACTGGCAGCTTTAAATTCAATATTTATCATAACAATCAAGATCATAATTTCAATTACAAAATAAACATACCCCAACGCAGTTATTTTCTCTTGATTAAAAATCACTAACCCCAAAGAAACAAAACAATACATCAAATTGATCCAAGCGATTCCTTTTACAAACCTTCTCCAATTACTCTTGGCTTTATAATAACAAACCAAATCATAGATAAAAAAAAGGCATGCTGCTCCTGCTAAATAATACAACTCTTTTTTTGGCATTCCAAAATAGCTTTCAAACTTCACTAAAACGATTCCCAAAAAAAATGCAGAGACAAGTGCTCCAAAGCCATCTAAAAGAAATATTCTTTTAGGTTCACTAGCAAGTTGGTTTATAATTTCCTGAAATATCATTGCAATTTTATTGTTATAAATTTTTATTAAAATTACATTATAAATCTGAGCACTAGATTTATTTATCTTAAAATCCCCAATTTAGAAATTCTCCAAATTAAATAATAAAATCATGACTCCAGAACAAGTTGTCCAACATAATTTAGATGCATACAATGACCGTGATATTGATGCTTTTATTTCTGACTATTCGGAAGAAATCGAGTTGTATAGTTTTGGTGTTAATGCGCCTTCGGCAAAAGGACTTGCAGAAATAAGAAAGATTTATCAAGCTCTTTTTGATGCATCGCCTCAATTATATTCCACGATCATTAAACGAATTGTATTTGAAAATAAAGTCATTGACCATGAGTCAATTTCAGGTAGGATGGGTAAAAATGAATTAGTAGAAATGGTTTTGATTTATGAGGTGAAGGAGGAAAAAATTATAAAAATTACTGCTATAAAAAAGGGGGAATAAGTTATTGGTTATGGTTCAAGGTGAATTTATGTGGTTTATTCAAATAGTTATTAACTGATGTTACGCAAAAAATATAATAATCTAGTTTCGAAAATATATTGAGTATTGAACGCTGAGTCGCTGAGACACAGCGTTCAATACTCAATATATTTTGTGCGTAACTTCAGTTATTAAGTTATTGGTCAAAAACTTTAGAAAAATAACGTTATTCGAAATAACTCAATAACCCGTAATTTAATAAAATATCAATGCCACATTTTGTGGGAAAGTTTCGATTATTCACAGTATTCGGTTACGATTTTCGAGCGGGCTGGGAGTGGTGAAAAATGTAGTACCGTTTAAAATGCCAAACGATGAAAAGAATTCGATAACTTTGTAGTAAAAACAATTCAAAAATAAAAACCACACTTCAACCATGAGAAATTTTTCTATCCTTCTTTTTCTTTTTTTAGCCAACACATTATTAGGGCAAAGTAGAAAAATCCCGATCGACACCACAGTTACAACTACTCATAATACAACTGTAAAAGGTCAATCATTTTCATACACCGCCAAGACAGGGACTCAACCTGTATGGGATGAGGACGGCCATCCTGTTGCCACCTTATTTTACACTTACTATACTCGTAACAATGTAAAAAACCCAACCTCCCGACCACTTATTTTTTCATTTAACGGAGGCCCTGGATCTGCATCAGTTTGGATGCATGTTGCCTATACAGGGCCACGTATTTTAAGGATAGATGAAGAAGGTTATCCCGTTCAACCTTATGGATTTAAGAGTAATCCCAATTCGATAATTGATGTTGCGGATATTGTTTTTATCAACCCAGTCAATACAGGTTACTCTCGAATGGTTCCTGATGCCAAGGGTGAAATGCCTGATAAAAAAATGTTTTTTGGAATCAATGCTGACATCAAATATTTAGCTGAATGGATGAATACTTTTGTCTCTCGTAACAACCGTTGGGAATCTCCAAAATATATCATAGGCGAAAGTTACGGTGGAACTCGGGTGATGGGATTGTCATTGGAATTACAAAATAACCAATGGATGTATTTGAATGGAGTGATTATGGTTTCCCCTGCGGATTATAAAGTTTTACGAAGAGGTGGTCCAGTTTCTGACGCGCTTAATCTCCCCTACTACACCGCCGCTGCTTGGTATCATGAAATGTTACCTGACGAATTGCAACGAAAAGATTTATTGGAAATCTTACCTGAATCGGAAGAGTACACGATCAATACTTTGATCCCCGCATTGGCAAAAGGAGGATATATTTCAAATGAAGAAAGAGAACGTGTCGCTGAAAAAATGGCGTACTACTCAGGCCTCAGTAAAAAGTCAATTTTACAACATAACCTTTCTGTACCAAATCGATTTTTTTGGAAAGAACTGTTAAGAGATAAAACTGGACAGACAATTGGACGATTGGATTCGAGGTATTTGGGTATTGATAAAATGGAAGCAGGTATGCGACCTGATTATAGTGCAGAGTTAACCTCATGGTTACATTCATTTACACCTGCCATCAATCATTACCTGAAAAATGAATTAAAATTCGATACGGACATCAAGTACAATATGTTTGGACCAGTACGACCGTGGGATAATGAAAACGATAATGTCCGTGATAATTTAAGACAGGCAATGGCTCAAAATCCTTACCTCCAAGTTTTAAATCAATCAGGTTATTACGATGGAGCTACGACTTACTTTAATGCAAAATATACGCTTTGGCAAATTGACCCTAGTGGAAAAATGAAAGACCGATTTACATTTAAAGGATATCGAAGTGGCCATATGATGTATTTAAGAAATGAGGATTTAATAAAGGCAAATGATGATTTAAGGGAGTTTATTAAAACTTCAAGTGCTAATGGAAAGGCTGCGAAATATTAGAGAATTCGATTTTGAAGAAGAGAAAAGGGAATAGGGGAAAATGGATTTACCAAAGATGAAACCAAATGCACAAATAATCAATTATTGATTAATAACTCAAAAGATTTAATAAGAGTAGCACCTCGTTTTGTAGAAAAATATTTGAATAAAATTAAGCTAATTTTGAATGGTATGAATAAAGGTGATTCGAATCTTTATCAACAAGTCAAAAAAACGTGTTCATTTATTGAAAACTTTAAAAGATAAATAACAGTATATTTACAAAAATTAAAAACAATTATAAACGAGTCAATTTTTGACTCAAGATGTCAAGCCTTGTCTTCTATTTATGTTTTCATAAATCAAAGCCTGACTTTTAAAGTTAGACCTTGACTCGTGGATAATACTTGTCAGAAAGATGGATTTTGGTCAAATTTGTTTGGAAAAAACGAATCAATAAAATTTATTTTTTTCCAAAAATTGAAATAATATCTTTAGACTTTTGGTAATTATTCAGCATTGGCTGTACACGAGTCAAGGTTTGACTTTTCAAGTCAAGCCTTGACTTATAAGAACATCAATATAAGTTAAGCCTTGACTTATAAGAACATCAATATAAGTCAAAGCCTTGACTTATAAGAACATCAATATAGGTCAAAGCCTGACTTATAAGAACATTAATGTAAGTCAAAGCCTGACTGAAAAAGTCAGACCTTGACTCGTGAATAGTGACTATTTTTTATACAAATTTTTCTACAAACAGGGTCAGTCCTAACAGACTTTTAGCGAAAAGTCAAGAGGGCTGTCTCTGTTTGTAAAAAAAATCACACAAGGTTTTTGAGGGACGTAGTTCCGCCCCTTTTTTATTACTATCGAATTATTATTTGACTCAAGTTGCGGATAATTTGATTTGAGATTGTGGGTATTAAGTATTGGGACTACGAACCATTCTCAATACCCAATACACATCATCCCAATACAATTTTTTAAATACAAAATCATCAATCAAATTATCCGCAACTTGAATTATTTAACTGATGTTACGCAAAAAATATAATAATCTAGTTTCGAAAATATATTGAGTATTGAACGCGGAGTCGCTTAGACACAGAGGATTTTTATTTTAATAAAAATCCTCTGCGACCTCAATAAGGTATTCGACAAACTCTGTGTCTCAGCGTCTCAGCGTTGAAAAATTAAAAATATTTCGTGCGTAATCTTTTTTGCGTAACATCAGTTATTTAATAAACCACCAATTTTTCCGTTTGTAAAATATCTTGATTTTTAAAAGTCAAATAATAAACCCCTCCTTGCAAGTCCACTTCATCTTCAGTCAACAGATTTGTCCAACCTGAATTAATCTGTTGGATATTTTTTTCAAAAACCAATCGACCATTGACATCATAGATTTCAAGGTTGATATCTTGGAGTGAATTTTCTAACAATATATTTACAACAGGAGCATTTTTGGAAACGGGGTTTGGACTCAAAAGTATCTCAATAGATTGATTTTCGATATTTTTAATACTAACTGGTTCTGAACTTCCAGTTTCAAAACTAACCGCTTCTGAGATGGCCAAATCTCCACAAACATTACCATGATTAAAAGCTGTAACTCTCCAATGGTAATCTTTATTTTTTGCCAAATTGGTAGCCGTAAAATTAGTAGTGGTCAAAACTTCTTGAACTTCTTTTAAGAAAAAACTTTGAAGTCTTGATGCTTCCAAAAGATAATGAGTAGCACCTACAACGGGTTCCCATTCGAAATAAACGCTGGAATATATTTCTATCAAAGTATCTGCGGGAGGAGTAACCAATGTTGCCAATTCAGTAACTTCATCTAAGCTAGGTGGAGTAATGTTATTGATCTCAGGTCGATTTTGAAAATCAGCATGGATCACATCAATTTGGTCATCAGAAAAATGGTACTCTGGACAACCTGCAAATGAATAATATCCCATAAAGTTAGCTTCATCAGGATCAATCAAAACAGAATCAGGATCGACTGCACCACCCATATAATCACAGCCACCATTCCAATTTAAAATGTAGTCAGCCGGTGTTCCGCATAAATAATCTCCTGAATTTTCACAGTTAATCGTACGATCAACATATTCAACATTGTAAGTCTGTCCAGCATATACCACAGTTGTAGGAGTAGGTATAACATCAGGATCATAAGTTGTATTTTCCCACCCAAAAAATGGATGCATCAAACTAAAATAGTGCCCTAGTTCATGTGCTAAAATATTATCAGAACTGTTGACATAAGTTTTGTCCATATAAATCACATCCCTACTAGGGGTATAATATCCAGAGTTGCCAGATGATAATCCATTTCCAATAAAAATATTTATAGCATTATTTACTTTGTTATTGGAATAAGCTTGATTTACTGCAAATGGTACATTGGGAAAATTCAGATCGTACATCGCATCCATATTGATGTAATTAAAAGTCCCATTGAAATAGAATTGTAAATCAGTATCAGAATAATCTTCATTGAGTTTACAAACACCTTCAAAAACATCCTCAATTTTAATATATCCAGTACCATTATTTGTGCCTACGATATGAAATTGAATAGGAATATAATTGGTATTTCCTTCAAGTGAACTATTAATTTGAGTATGAGCTTTATTTTTTAGAAGTCGATCTACTTGGGAATGTGGGGCCAAATAACCACATTGTCCATGTGGATTGATTTGGGCTAAAATAAAGGATTGAGTAACTAAAAAACAGATGATGAGGAGTAAGAAATTTTTCATAGATTTTAAATTTAGCCAATTGGATGACATTTAGTTTAATATTGGAATTCTTTATTTACACAGTTGCAAATAATGTAATAGGTTTGAAGAATAAAAAATAAATGTATTTTATTTGTAAATTTCGTATTCTTTTTGCCTTTTTTTAAGCCTAGTTTAAAAAATAGCGTCCAAACGATATAATTATTTAAAATTAGTTTTTAGTTTCACTAAAAATTAAACTCAACTTATTTCTTTTAAATTAAAATCAATTTTTTATGAAAAAAAGTTACTTACGTTACTTCACATTACTATCGGCTTTTTGCCTAATTTCTACACTTACTACTGCCCAAACATTTGTGAATGGAGCAGCTGGGGGAGCAAATGATGGCTCTTCTTGGACTAATGCTTATACAGATCTTGGCAATGCATTAGCCAATACAACTGCTGGCGAAATTTGGGTTGCTGGGGGTACTTATCATCCAGGTGCTGATACTTCTTCTACTTTTTTGATTTCTAACGGCATTACTTTATTAGGTGGATTTGCTGGAACTGAAACTATGGTATCAGAAAGAGATTTTACTGCAAATGCTACAGTATTAAGTGGAGATGTTAATGAAGATGATATTCCTGATGATTTTGATACTAACAAATCTGACAATGTACGTCATATTGTTACAGTAGATAGCTTATTGCCTTCAATGGTAACTATTGATGGTTTTGTAGTTACTAAAGGTTTTGGAAATATAGCTGCAGGTGATGATGGTGCAGGAATTTTTGTTTATAGCCCTGTTACTGTTAACAACTGTACGTTTACTCAAAATGCTGCTTCAGGTGGATCAAGTGTTATGTTATCACCAGCTGCTGGTGACGGAGCGAACGGTAGTGTATTTGAAAACTGTACTTTCTCTAACAATTTAGCAGTAGATAATGCTGCAGGTATTTTTGTTGTTTCGCAGGATAACATTACAGTTAATAACTGTACGTTTAATAACAACACAACTAATAGGGGTACATTCTATCCTATTTTCAGTACCAATATTACATTGTCTAACAGTACTTTTGACAATAACTTAAATAATACTGGAGCAGGTGCATGTATGTGGAATTGGAATAGTGTAGGATTCAATATTACTAACTGTCAGTTCACTAATAATACAGCTAATAGAGCTTCTGTGATGTTAGCAGATGGAGGTGATATTGCAGATATGAATCCAACTGATATGGTTATCACGGATTGCCTTTTCCAAGGAAATACAGTAATTGAAGATGTTGCTGCTATCTGGTCTCAAGGTGCTAACTTTACTTTGAACAATTGCCAATTTATTGATAATACTGCTCCTTTTGCTGGATCACACATGTACCTTTCAGGAGGTAATATGGCAGGTAATATCAATGACTGTACTTTTAGTGGTGGTCAATCAGGTCGTTCTGCTCACCTTGAGGTATTTAGTAATAATACTGTTTTAAATTTTACTAATACTACATTTGAGAATGGAGTATCTGGAGGAATTGCAGGTAGTATGTTATTATCAGATAGTGCAGTAGTGAATTTTACAGGTTGCGATTTCAATGAAAATTCTGCAACTACTAATGCAGGTGTAATGTGGGTACAAAATGGTACACAAGTTACATTAGAAGATACTGATATGGATGGAAATACAGGAGTAAATGGAAGTACAGTTGTTGTTTTAGCAAATGATAATACTCCAACTCTTGTAACTATGAATAATTCAGCAATGACAGATAATGGTGATGATATGACGGAATTTGGTGGTGCGATCTTAGTTCTTTCAGGCGATATGACTATCAACAATAGTGAGTTCTCTGGAAACAAAGGAGATAATGGTGGAGCTATGTTTGCTCAAGGAGAGACTTCAACAGTTTCTATTACCAACTCTGAGTTTGAAAGTAACTCTACTGATAATAATGGTGGTGCACTTCAATTAAATGAAACTAATACTTATATCGTTGATAACTGTTTATTTGAGGGTAATGCTTCTGGAACAGGTGGAGCATTGGGTAGTACTCAATTCTCTGATGTGGGAGGAACAATTGATTTGACAGTTACAAATTGTGTATTCGAATCAAATGTAGCAGAAACTCAAGGAGGAGCAGTTAACATTTTTGATGTTACCAATGCATTGTTTGCAAATAATCAATTTTCAAATAACATTAACCTTTACCAAGGTATGGCAGGTTCAGGTGGAGCAGGTGGAGCACTTTCATTTAATGCAGGTGATACTGCTGAGGTAAACATCATGTTTATTCACAATACAGTTGTAAAAAATGAGTCATTATTAGGTTTAGGAGCAGTTACTTCATTTACAGGTACTATGTCTTCTGATTTAACATTAACAATGCAAAACAATATTTTGGATAATCCAGATAGTGATAATTATGTAATTGAAGATGGTACGCCTACTTTAGCTACTTTAGGTGGTAACTTAAGTTCTGATGATAGTGCTGCTTCAGATTTGACTGATGCAACTGATCAACACGAAGTTGATGATATGAAATATATCAACTCAAATTTAGATAACTATGGTGTAGAAACTGATAGTCCTGCTAAAGGTGCTGGAACCGCAAGTACAGTTACTGAAGATATTGTTGGTTTTCCTAGAGATGCAACAAATCCAACTTCAGGTGCTTATGAGTTCAATCCAGATGTGGTAAGTGTTAAAGAAACAATTGTACCTAACGCTGGTAACCTTAAAGTTTTACCTAACCCTGTAAGTGAAATATTAACTTTCGAATTGACGAACGAATGGAAAGGAGACATGGAAGTTCGTATTTACAATGTACAAGGTCAATTGATCAAAAACTTTAAAGTAAATAAAGGAGAAGAAGTTTTATTGCAATCAACTAATGTTAGTGAATTTGCTACAGGACTTTACGATATCGTAATTTCTGATAGTAACCAAGCTATTGTTACTAAATTTGTAAAATTATAAATTTTGCCTTTTAGCTTTAGGGAGTAGGTTATTTATTTCTTACTCCCTTAATTAGCTTTATAAAAAAATCCTCAAGTTTTATTAATTTAAAACTTGGGGATTTTTGGTTCAAGGTGAATTTATGTGGTTTGAGAAACTAGAGTTGTGGAGGTATTGAGTGGGCGAAGTTTCTTAAATCTTGCATATAGAGATTTAATAGCTAGGCTATCCCTGCGTTTTTTGCCTCGATTATCAACAAAATCTAAATCAATTTACATGAGATAATAATGCAGGTTTTACAATTTTTTAAATACAATCAAATAACATCAGCACCAATTTTACTTTTTTTCTTGACGTAAAATTTTCTCCATTTTACGACCTCTTGCCAATTCATCAACCAGCTTTTCCATCTGTCTGCATTGCTTATATAATTCAAATTCATCCTCTATTTCTTCAATTCGATAACCACAAACGACTCCTTTAATTAAGTGTGCATTTGAATGTATTTTAGCTTTTTGAAAAAATGTTCTATAAGTTACTTTTTCATCAATAAGAGCTTGTAAAGTATCTTGGTCAAAACCAGTAAACCATTTAATGACTTGGTCGAGTTCTTCTTTTGTTCTTCCCTTTTTCACTAATCTATTGAGGTATAGTGGATAAATGGATCCAAAAATCATATTGGCAACCTTTTCATTTTTTTCTGCTGTAACTTTCATTTTTATTTATTATTGAATGGTTTAATATTAATGATTCGCTCGCTGTAGCATTTTATCAACCTCTGATTTTAATTAAATTTATTTTTCCTAAAAAGGCAAAATTGCCAACACAGAAGGAAAAGAAGATAATTACTTTAATTGGGTATTGCTGCATTTTTGTATCGTAAGTTAAATTGTTTAGAACTTCTGGAAATAACGTACTTTTAAATAAAAATAAAATACCATGAAAAAAATTCTTAAAATAATCCATCAAATCTTCGCAATGAAAACAGTCGAAACCTACTCTGAAGAGATATGTTTCCATTGTGAATCCGAACGACCATATAATTCCTTTTCAATAAATGAATACTGTGACTAACCTGCTTACGCCTCAGGCTACTTCGTTGTTTTTACTGATAGCTAAAGGTGCTGAAGTGGAAATCTTTGGAATTTTCCACTCGATTGACTCGGCCGAGAGAATCATACTCATAAGTCAAATTATAGGTGCGAAGTGGGTAGGTCACATGGTCAATAGTATATTCATTTCTTTTTTCCTTGTCATGCGTGTATTGCATAAAAAGGATGGTGCCCGGATATCTTAAAATACTGATGGAGCGCAAGAGATAGAATGGATTTTCCACTTCGGAACTGTATTCCAGAAATTCATAGGGAGCATTGAGATGAGCTTCGTTTGTCGTGGATATTAGATTTCCTTCGTCATCGTAGGCAAGCCTGATTTTGTACGAGTAGTAAACGTCGTCTGGAATATAATGCTGAACAATTTTTTCATTTTCAAATAGGAGTTCACCCAATAATTCACATTGTGGGTTGTAAATATTGACCTTATTCTCCAGCCATTCCACGTATCTATAAATGACTCCATTCCTAAATTCTTTGATGACCTCTCCGTTATCGTTATACCTAAATTCACTAACGTAACTGTTATCACCATATTTGAAATCGTTATGAATCTCTTGCACTACTTTACCACAATTGTCAATGGTGTATATAGTGACAAAGTTGGTGTCTTGATCTCCTGAAGTGGTGATTTCAGTATGGTGTAATTCCGTGAATTGTGAAGTGCAAGAGGCAGGTTCAACTGCTTCGACCAATTCCTGCAAGGTAAAGGGACATTCCTCCTTGGGTTCTATGGGCTTAGGTTCGGGAGGGGCAATATCCTTATCGCAACTGATCAAAGTCAGTAGGCAGAGGCAGAGGAAATATGGTAAAGTTGAAGCTCTAAAAATGGTGGAAGAATTCATATCATTATAGTTATATGGTCTTTTAATGTTGGATGGTAAGGTAAGGAAAAAAACAGAAAAAAGAGGGTTTTGGAATGCTACACACCAGCGGGAAAGTTTGATTTTCGTAATAAATTATTTGAATAGTATTGATTGGTTTTATTTGAAAACCTGATATTCGCACAATGAATTAATATCAATACCTTATGCAAATCAAGGGTTAAAAAAAACGGTTTTCCAACCATCGATTAGCATAACTTATATTTTTTAAGAAAAAATTGTGTTTATTACAGATGATTTTTGGCAGTTCTTTCCAGAGGATAGTATCAAAGCGACACCTCGTTTTCGAGCAATTAATTGGAAGGTGAGTTATTGGTTAAACTTTTAATAAATTTAAATTTTATGAAACAGATAATTTTTGTCTTACTTGTGTTTGTTCTAGCGGTACAATGTAATTCCAATGAAAATGGAAATAATGTAGAACAATCTAGCACTAAAGTAAATAATACAAACCAAGAAAATATTAATGTTGAGGACGAAATCAAAGCCTTATCGAAACTAAAATGGCAATGGATGGCAGATAAAAATGTGGAAGAACTAGCTAACTTATTTGACGATAAATCAAAGTTTGTTCACATGAGCGGTTCTTGGAAAAAAGAAAGAGAACTCGAAATAATTAAAACAGGAAGTATTTGGTATAAAGATGCGAAGGTTCACGATGTTGCTGTTGAAGTTTTTGGGAACACGATTGTTTTATGGAACCGAATTACATTGGTGGCACATGTTAGAGGAAATGATGTGTCCAATGAATTTACGGTTACAGAGATTTATAAAAAGAGTGATGATGATTGGAAATTATTAAATTTGACATTTAGCAAAGTGCGTGATACACATGAGATTGAACATTGAAAATATTGAACTAAAAAATGTATAAACTAGAAGACCGCTCGTGCTATTGCTCTGCACATACACGTCAACTTAATTTATATATGTTATTAATTGGTTTTGGTATGTTTAAGGGTCGTAACTACGTCCCTTATCTTCAGTTTTTAGAGAATTTACTATCCGAATAATCGAGAGGACAGCCCTCTGGGCTTTTTACTCCAAAGTCCGTTAGGACTGACACCGTTTGTAGAATCTTAGGTTGACGTGTATGGGCAGAGCAATGGCGCGAGCAGCACCGCTTTTTAATTCTTATTCTACAGACGTGGCACCAGTAGGGTTATTCGAAATCCAACCCCACTTTTTTACCAAAAAGACCATCCACCACTCCCTAAAATAAAAACCTTAATAAATTCCTTTCATCAATTAAAAAGCCCACCTTTGCACCTTAATTGAAAAATCTATGGATACATTTATTGAAACAGGCTTACGAAAGGAAATTATTAGTGCAATCTCTGAATTGGGATTTGAGACACCCACTCCCATTCAGGCAGAAAGCATCCCTCATATATTGACTTCTGATCAGGATTTGATTGCCTTGGCACAGACTGGAACAGGGAAGACTGCGGCATTTGGATTGCCTGCCATTCATCGAATTGATACCACCAAGAAGGAACCACAAACGATCGTACTTTGCCCTACTCGAGAGTTGTGTTTACAAATCACAAGAGACCTTGAAAGTTATGCTAAAAAAATAAAGGGCTTAAAAATATTGGCAGTTTATGGAGGTTCAAGTATTGATACCCAAATCCGAGCATTAAAAAAAGGCGTTCAAATTGTGGTAGGAACACCTGGTCGAACGAGAGATTTAATCAAAAGAAAAAGATTAAGTTTAGGAAGTATCGAACGAGTGATTTTGGATGAAGCCGATGAAATGTTGACCATGGGTTTTAAAGAAGAGTTGGATGCTATTTTGGAAACCACTCCTGAGGAAAAACAAACCTTACTTTTTTCTGCAACCATTTCCAAAGAGGTCAAAAGGATTTCTAAAAAATATATGAATGATCCATTGGAGATTGCAGTTGCCAAAGAAAATGTAGGAGCGACCAATGTGGAACATGTTTATTATATGGTTCAAGCACGTCATCGTTATGAAGTGCTCAAGCGTATTGCAGATATGAATCCCAATCTTTATGCTATTGTGTTTTGTCGAACCCGTCGAGAAACGATGGAGGTTTCTAACAAGCTAATGGCGGATGGTTATAATGCAGATGTTTTAAATGGAGACTTGTCTCAAGCACAGCGTGATGAGGTGATGGGAAAATTTAGAACAAAACATTTACAAGTTTTGGTAGCAACGGATGTTGCAGCGCGTGGAATTGATGTCAATGATTTGACGCATGTGATTAATTATAATTTGCCAGATGATCCTGAAGTATATACGCATCGAAGTGGTCGTACAGGAAGAGCAGGAAGGGATGGAATTTCAATTGTAATTATTCATTCGAGAGAAGCCAACCGAATTCGATTTATCGAACGACAATCTTCTATAAAATTTACAAGAGAGCAAGTACCAAGTGGTCGTGATATTTGTGAAACGCAATTATTTACTTTGATTGATCGAGTGAAAAAAGTCAAAGTGGATGAACAACAAATCGAACCTTTCTTACCTGAGGTTTATGAAAAATTACAAGACTTGAGTCGGGAAGATTTGATTCAACATTTTGTCTCGGCAGAGTTTAATCGGTTTTTGGATTATTATAAAAATGCAAGAGATATAAATATTTACGGCAGAGGGGATGACAGAGATGATCGAAGGGATCGACGTGGAGGAAGAAGGGACAGGGATGGTCGTCGTGGCGATCGAAGAAGAGATAGCAGAGATGAAAGAGCACCTCGTGATCGTAGAGAGAAAAGATCAAAAAGTGAAAGAAGAAAATCTTCTTACACTCGTTTACATATCAACGTAGGTTCTAAAAATAAATTGACACCTGCTCGATTGATTGGTGTAATTAATGAAGGCTTGGATTCTTCTTCGGCCGGTATTGGGAAAATTGAGATTTTAAAGAAATTCTCTTTCTTTGAAATTGAGCAAGGCATGGAAAAGCAGTTGATGGATTCGTTAAAAGGCGAAAGTTTTGAAGGGGTAGATTTGGCTCTTGAAATGGCTGATAATAAAAAGTCGCCTGTTCCTAAAGATTATTCTAAAAAGAAAAAATCTAAAAAGAAAGATAAGGATCGAGATGAGGACTGGAAAAAGAAGGGGCCGAAGAATCGAGGGAAACGACGGAAAAGGAATTGAATATCTCTTTGAATATCGAATATCGAACAAGGAACAAGGAAGTCCGAAGTTTGACGAATAATTTTGATTGGTGCTTCTCCCCAGTATTCGTCAAACTTCGGACTTCCTTGTTCGATATTTGATATTCAAGGAGATTTCATTAAAAATAAAAAGTCCTTCCAATTTGAATTGGAAGGACTTTTTTATTAATTTTCATTAAAAAAATTTGAACAACGAAAATTACTGGAAGAGATAATATGAAAACTAATTCAGAACATTTAGATGAAATGCTACAAAAAGAAATGGCAAACTTAAGGCAATTGTTGGAGGGATGCTTGGAGACTCAGGACTATTTGAATGCTCATTTTTATCAACAGAATATTTTTGAATTAAGTCAATTAATTAATGCTGTAAAGAATACAAAAGGATCGATTAGGAAAAAGAAATCTCGGTTAATAAGTCAAATAAAACTTTTAAGTAGAAATATTGATAAATACCCTAACTACAATGATGCACTTCTTCGTAAAATTGAAAAATATAAAGAAGAATTAAAAGCCTTAGAACTTCAAGAGCAAAAACCATTTGAAGATTCTTCTGTAATTTTAGATGCTTTGTATGATCTTATGGAAAACAAACTTTCAATAATCAATATACATTATGATGTAGAGGAAAATATATATTTAACTATTAAAAAAGTTGAAGAAAAAAACATTGAATTAATCTTTAACCATTCTCCAAAAGAGAAAAATAGGTATAAGGGATTTAACCCTAAAAAGTTAAAAAATATTGGGTTTAACATAGATGGTGAAACCAAAAATATGTTTGTAAAAAATATAAGGAAACAAAAACTTAATCAAGTTATTGAAATTATAGCACGTATTAGTTTTGAAGCTTTTATGGAGGTCAAGGACGATGTTAAAATTGAAATTAAGCGTTAGTAATAAATTATTTTTCAATAAGGTTGACCAGTAAAAGGACTAATCCGCGCAATAGGATTTCCAGCAATTCTCCTCCAAGTAACAATCTGCCCCACATGAGTTAGCACATCCGAAATGGGACCATTGATCAAATAATAAATAGAGTAAGTCGTATCATTTCTTTTTAGATAAATTGAAGTATTTTCAATTTCCTCATCTGACATTTCTAATAATCTTTTCTTAAAAATATCGCATACTTCCAAAGTCGCATTTCGATAATCTTCAAAGGTGGCCAAATCTTTTCGGCGAACTGCATCTTTATTAAATGCACTATGCGCCCATGACAACACTCCATAAATATGATTAATTAATTCCATCATATCCATACTTCCATCTACTGGACAAAAGTAGATTTCACTTTCAGTTAGGCCATCTGTTGCCATCTGGAAACGAAATCCTATTGCATCAATAAATCGAGCTAAAATGGCTCCTGATGAAATTTGGGTAGGAGTGGGAGGAAGGGTTTTATAAAGTGT